>JAFGPZ010000061.1 GCA_016935935.1 Deltaproteobacteria bacterium | reverse complement strand
GCTCGGAATCGAACCGAGATGCCCTTGCGGGCGGGGGATTTTGAGTCCCCTGCGTCTACCAGTTTCACCACTCCGGCAATGACTGGTGATTATATAAAGGAGGTGGTAATTGTCAAGGAAAATTATACGGAAAGCAGTGTTGTAATACCTATCCGGTCTTAGGAAATACCAGGCGATAAAAAATAATATCGCCTTTGCAATAGATAATTCTACGAAGAAATCTATATATTAAAGTCATCAATTCAATAAAAAAAATTACTTGCATAGGAAACCTAAAAAAGATACAAAGGGGTTAATGAGCAACTATGAACCGCCTCCAGGCATGAAAGAGTATCTGGATAATATATATAATAAATATAACAAGCGCTTTTTTGTGTGTCCCGATCCCTTGCAGTTTCTCTACTATTATGATGATATCCTGGATAGGGAAATTGTGGGTTTCATCGCCTCCTCGCTGGCCTATGGCAGGGTTGCCCAGATAATTAAAAGCATTGCTTCCGTTTTGGACAGAATGGCGCCTTCTCCCCGCAGTTTTCTTGAAAAAACTTCCGTCTGTGTCATGAGGGATATCTTTTCATCTTTCAGACACAGGTTTACGGATGGGAAGGAACTTTCGGAACTGCTTACCGGAATTAAATGTGTCATAACAGAACATGGATCGCTCAATCAGTGTTTCAAAAAAATATTTCTTCACCATGACGGAACTCTTCTCCCCGCACTTTCATTATTCGTAGAGGAATTAAGGGGAACATCCACTGGTGAATACAACAGCCTGCTCCCCTCACCGTCAAAGGGAAGCGCCTGCAAAAGACTCAATCTCTTCCTTCGCTGGATGGTACGCAAAGATGAAGTTGATCCCGGGGGATGGACCGGTTTATCACCTGCAATTCTAATCGTTCCGCTTGACACGCACATGCACAGGATCGGCCGTAAATTGGGATTCACGGAACGCGGGCAGGCAGATATGAAAACGGCTCTCGACATAACCCGATCATTCAGGGAGATGTGTCCCGAAGATCCGGTGAGGTACGATTTTGCCCTAACGAGACTGGGGATAAGATCAGATATCAGTTACGAAGAGCAGCTTATTGGTATGCCTGCCGCTAAAGGAACAATCGGGTTAGCTGACAAGAAAGCCAATTACCGGAGATTGTCGGATCATGGAATGCCAGAAGCATCGATTTCAGGCCACAGTCAAGACGGAGCGTAACCAGTGATAGAAAACTTGATAAATCAGCCTGAGATTTATCTGCGGGGTTCCATAATTGTTGCCTATATTGCAGTATACTCTGCCGGAGTCATCACCGGTCTTACCCCCTGTATCTATCCCGTCATCCCCATCACGATTGCCTATATAGGTGCTCATGGATATGGATCACGCTGGAAAGGGTTTGCACTTTCCATGGCGTACGTATTGGGAATTGCTATCACATATACCGCACTGGGAGGATTTGCAGCCCTTACGGGCAGGTTGTTCGGGCAGATGCAGGCGAATCCTTGGCTCTATTTCATGGTGGCCAACATATGCATTCTCATGGGCCTGTCAATGCTGGATGTTTTTATGCTCCCCATCAAGACTCCAGCCTTCCTGTCACAATTTCGGCCCAGCGAAAAGGGATTACTGCAAAGCTTCCTTATCGGAATTATGTCAGGCCTGATAATGAGCCCCTGCACGGCTCCGGTACTTGCAGTTTTACTTACTCTGGTTGCAACAAAACAAAACGTCATTTTTGGCATGACTTTGCTCTTTGTTTTTTCACTGGGCATGGGAACATTACTTATAATTCTAGGTACTTTTGCAAAGCTGTTGGCAACAATTCCCAAATCGGGAGCATGGATGAATCGGATCAACAAACTCTTCGGATGGATAATGATTGGAGCAGGAGAATACTTTTTAATCAAGACCGGTATGTTATGGATATAGGGGTATTAAATGAGAAAGTTAATAAAAATATCGACGGCATTAATTCTGGTTGGCCTGCTTATCGGGAACGGAATCACGGCCAATGCTGAACAGAATGTACGGAATATATGGGAGAAGAGCATAGAAAAGCCCGCTCCTGATTTTGTCCTGAAAGATGTGGAAGGGAAGCAGATGCGGCTAAGTGATTACAAGGGCAAGGTGGTACTTCTCGAATTTACCACCACCTGGTGTCCTTATTGCCGAAAAATCATGCCATACTTGGAAAAAATACATGACAGATACAATAAAAAGGATTTCGTGCTAATCAGTGTCTATGTTCAGGAATCACAAAAAAAGGTCAAATCCTACGCCGATAAACACAAAATACCCTACAAGGTGCTGCTGGATGAAAATGGTAAAGTTGCAGAATCTTACTCCGTAGTGGGAGTACCAGAGCTGATACTGGTAAACAGGGACGGCCGGATATTGTGCAGACAATGCCGTTCAGTGGATATGATGCTGGAAGAAATGTTTTAAAGGGTGAATAGATAATGACCAATTCAGAAGCAATGGAGAAAAAGTCATCGGCAGTGACACTTTCGGATATGGAAATGTTCATATTCCCGGAACTTATTTACAGTCTCGTGCTTGCCAACATTATGTCGCCCCGCATTTGGCGCTGGCTTGAGGATTCCTGGTTTTCCGGCATGGAACGTCTAAGTCCCTACAGGAGAGTATTGCGTTTGAAGCAGTACATAATGGATAACTACGCCTTCAACCTTGACCTTGACACTTGGGGACTTACCACAAAAGAACGAGAACTGAATCGCTTCAAGGCATTTATCAGTGAAGACACGCTTAGACAATCCAACGCCCTCTTCGGGTATGAAGGTGATAAATACTATTTCGATATAGATATTCGTACCCATTTCGGTCTCGACAAATATGAAGGGAACGTCATCCCATACTGGAAGACGGAGACTGTTGAGGCCATGGACGCCTTTCGGCACAAACCATATTACTCCACCGGTGCCGGGGAATGCGTATCGCTTGCCGCTCTCTATGCGGCGGCGCTATTTGTGATAGCAAAAATCCCCCTTAAAGACATATATTTGATGGCCACACCTCTTCATTCACAGAATTTTATAGATATTGATGACGGCATACTGACAAATAATCGCAGGCTGGTTACCAAAAACATGTGGTTTAACGGCACGGCGCTCTCTGCACAGGCAAGACGCGCCTTGGAAAACGAACGGGTTACCATAGTGGCTCATGAGACAGGCTGTATTCACACGATATACGAGGAGGCTAACATAGACAAAGATGTCTACAGGAGCTTTTCCGACAGGTTGGAGAGATTCCTGGAAACTTCGATTACCGATACGATTATAGGAAACTTTCTTAGACATGATCGAGACATACAGAAATGTTTCCAGCTACGATGGCCTCTGCGCGGAGTCGATTACTACATAAAGGCAGAACGAATCTTTTCTTACGAACACGGAAGCCCTTACAGAGTAAATGATAATACATTGGGAAAATTGATGGATGAGATAGATACGGCAGAGTTCAAACCAAATAAGATGCCGAAACGAATTACGCTCAATGATCTCCAGGATTACACGCGTAAGCACAGAATAAACATGAAAGATCCAGAAGATGTTAAACGACTGAAGGAATTATTCGCTTCGGAATGTATGGACGCACAAGAATCGATTGAAAAGCTGGCTCGGTTTTGCTGTGTTGATCCGAAACTCCCCGATATTGAAAGCAAGAATTTCGTCAGAGATGAGAAACCGCTGGGTATCGATCTTGATATGGGACGAGAAGAAATTATGGATCGCCTGGAACATATACGAGCAGAAAACGATGCCGCAGCAATGGCCTTCTACGCCTACAGAGATTTGAATCGCACGGAAACAGAGCCCTTCGTATTGGCCGCAACACAGCGTAATCCTGTCTCGATAAAGGGGACGGAAGGACTCAGCACCAAGGCTGTGTTGGAGCAAATCAAGAAGATGCCTGACGACTCCATATATGACGAACCGGGGCGCCTTGCCCAACCTGATGAGGTATGGAACTATGGCAGGGGTGACGGAGCGGAAAAGGCTCTACTCCTCGCTAATATTCTTAAGAACCGGATGTCCGGTACAAATATTTTTATAGACATTTCACCCAACATGACCACAGTAAAGGCCAATAATGTTAGCTACTCCTTTCCTTCACAAAAGGAGCTGAGAGATCAGCGATGGGAGATATCGCCTTAGTTAGTCTATCCTGAAAAAGTCGATATCTATATAATATAACTTGATCTTTAATGATTTTTTAGGATCGGCTACTTACCCTTTGTCTGAAGAGAATGATAGCCGCACTTTACACGGGCCTCTTTCAGACTCAGGCCGCTATTTACAGCCTCAACGATCCGGCTTTCAGCCTCTTCAACAACCTCCGCCACCTTCAGTACTTCGCCAGCCACTTCTTGAGGAATCACCACAACACCACTGTCGTCTCCAATGAGAATATCGCCCGGCCGCACCTGCACATTGCCAATGGAAACAGGTTCATTAATCGACTCTACCATGACACGGTCCTTACCGGTCATCATAAAGCTTCCACAGGTAAATATGGGGTACCGTTCCTCCAGAATTCTCGGAAGGTCACGACATACCCCATCTATGACGGTCCCTGCAATACCTTTTATCTTGGCCGTTACCGTCATGATGTCTCCCCAGACGGTACAGTCGGTTCTTCCCTTGTTATCGAGCACAACAACCTCTCCCGGAGCAACGTCATCGAGAAAATCACCAACGGTCCCCTTGACGTATCCTACAGGAACGTAACGAACCGTAAAGGCAGTTCCCGCCATCCTTACTCCCTGCACCATAGGTTTGATACCAAGACACCCGCCGGGCATGCCCACCTTATCCAGTGCATCGGAGATGGTAGCCGTCGAGTATGTTCCAAGTTTTTTCACTAATGCAGGATCAGGTCTTTTCTGTCCCATGGTACTAACCTCCTTTATCGCCGTTTACTTTTTCAGCATCTGTTCATAGTTATATTTTGCATCCACTTCCAGAATGTCGACGCCGTCCAGGATGTCCCTCTTCATGGCCTCTTCCTTATCCATAATCTGCTCTGCCGCACCGAGAACTTCGTCTATCTTTTCCGGAGGTATGACCACAACGCCGTTTACATCCCCCACAAGGATATCGCCCGGCCTGACCTGAACGTCGCCGAGACGAATGAGACAGTTGAAGTCTTCCTGCATAATTCGTCCCCGCGCGGTTATCGGCACAATAGCACGGGCGAATATGGGGAATCCCAGCTCCTCGCATATGTCTACATCGCGTGCGGCTCCGTCAATAATGACACCCGATACACCCTTCATCTTGGCCGCGCAGGACAAGATTTCTCCCCAGCAGTTGTTTTGCGTATCACCCTTGTTGTCAATGGCGATGATATCGCCTTCCTGCGAGGAGGCAATGGCTTCCGTTCCAAGGTGATGTTTCGACGGCGTCATACCCGCCGCCGTAATCTTGATGGTAACGGCCCGCCCCACTATCTTCGGTATGCCCAAAAGGGGCCTGATGCCTATGATGGCTCCCCGAATGCCCACCTTGTCGAGGGCATCGGAGAGGTTTGTCGTTGATAGTATTTTCAATCGCTTTCGATATTTTTCGTCAAATGTTTTGCTATCCATAACTCCTCCCCATATCCTGGCTGCGCTCTCTCTGTAAGGGCAGAATATTCGGTCCCCTACTTCAGCACCTCTTCTTCCTTCATGCCTTCCCGTTTGAGTATCTCCGTAAACCCGTAGATCTCAAGCGTCGTCTTTCCTGCGCTGATCTGTTTACAGATCTTCCGTTCCTTTTCCTCTCTCTCCTTCGCCTTTTCAAGCACCTCACTCACATCTGACCTAGCTATGACTACAATACCGTCAGCATCACCAACAATCAAATCTCCGGGATGAATTGCTATGCCTCCAAAGTGAATAGGATGATTGATAGTCCCAAGACTCGTCTTCGTTGTCCCCTTTATTGAAATAGCCTGGCAAAAGATGGGAAAACCCATTGCTGCAATTTCTTCTGTATCACGAACGGCTCCGTCCGTTACCAGCCCCTCTATACCCTGTTTTCGAGCGGCTTCTGTCATAATGCCGCCCCAGAACCCCCCTTCGACGAAGGAACAGGTGTCTATGAGCAGCACATCCCCCGGCCTGGCTACATAGATCGCCTTGTGAGCCAGGAGATTGTCCCCCGGCCGTGCCTTGACGGGAATGACGGAACCACAGAGTTTCATATCCGTTCTGATCGGTTTGATGTGGTGAAAAAGAGCCCCCTTGCTGCCGTAGGCCTCACTGATGGTCGCCGTGGGCAGGGCCCTCATTGCTTCGACGAGATCTTTCGGAACACGTTTAATACTATGAATAACATGGTTGAAATCACTCATTGCGATCTGTCTCCTTTGATCATTTCACTACTTCGATGCCCAGGCGTTGAGCAGCCCGGATGGCCTCTTCCACCGACGGTATCGCCTCGATAATGGCTACTCGCCCGCCACCACGATTCCTGGCATCTACCATGGCGCTCTTTCCCGTGGCTTCTATTCTGATACGCTGTACTTCGGGCATGTCGGCCTTATTTATCTGAACCTCGATATCCTTGATTTCCGGCCGCTGAAATACCGAATGATACATCTTCACATCATCGGTCTTGGCGCCGTAGATGGCACCCATAAGTATGGCCGGAATGTTGATGGCCCGCCGTGTAAAAAGATCTATGGTAAGATCGATCTCTATCTTCGTAATCTTCCCCGAGACCATTTCATGACAGATACGTGCCATATTGGTGGGCGATCCCACAGCCATGCTGCTCCCGCCGACAACGACATCGCCGAGAATCTTCGTCAGAGGCCGTGATGAAGTTATAAGCTTTCGAACTTCCTCACGGGCCTGTTTTTCGATCTTGTCGGCATTACTCTTTTCAATTTTTCTCACATCTGCATCGACGAATGGTTCAATCTGCGGTTTCTTCTGAAAATAAGGTCCCATATATTCCAGGTTGATGGCAGTGATCACCGGCGCTGCCTCTGTATGAATCCGTGCAGCCATGGCAATCATGACATCAATATCGACATCGACGGGTATGGTACTTTTCAGAACAAGGTTTGATGCCAGGTTTCCTGTAAGGATGGCACTGCCTATATGGGTCGCACAGAGACCAGCTACCATCACCCGCGGGGTGCATGGAACGGCAATCGTTGGTGAGAGTGCCAGTACCATGGCCTTGGCGACCTGTCTGGCAGTTCCCTTTCTCAAATCGGTAAGGGCCGCCGCCGTTGCTGCCGCGCCTGCGCCGAATCCCTCCATATTACACCCCGTCGTCTGTTTCCCTGCTCTGAAGATGCTCCCAACTTTCAGGATCATGACGGTTGCATATCCCACCTGTTCTTTAGTATAACCTTCCTCCTGAAGGGCCTTTATCAAACCCGTATAGGGGCAGGAATCGCCTGTCCCTGCACAGGGCCTGAGGCCGATCTCATGATTTCCCACTTCCGTTGCCAGTGTATACATGACAGCACGGTCCAGTAACTTGTCATTCATCAGGGGCAAATCCGCGTGCTTAGCAAGATCGGAACCAACGGTGCCTAAGAGAAAGCTCCTCCCCGATGTCAGTCCAACTTCCAGTGCATCAAAGTTGTGCCCGAAAAGTGCAGTCGAGCGTTCCAGAATTTCTTCATAGGTGCTTTTTTCCTTTATCATTGCTTCGGCAACGACGAGGCAACTTAAGGGAACATTCACTTTCTCTGCCAGGTCAACCAGCTCTCCCAGCGTCAAAACCGTAGCGGATAACTCGTCGCCAACCTTATTCACCAGATCATGTATTTTTTCTTTCATTGTTCTCTCCACGTGGAACAGTCTTGTAATCCCCGCATTTAACAGGAATTACATTCCGACCCTTATTCGAATATCGCTTTCAGGTCACCTGAATCATCTCTTTTGACCATCGTAGCCCTGTTATATAGCGGATTGGTTTCCGGAAAATCCTCCCGATAGTGTATGCCCCTGCTCTCTTCACGGAGCAATGCCGACTTTGCTATCATTTCGGCAACTAGCAGAACATTATCGTTGGCAATATCGGGTCTTTTGTGGGACTTGCGGTATGAGGTTATCTTCTCCAGCAACGCATCGAGATTACGCCTGTTTCTGACAACCATGAGGGCCGCATCAATGGCGGGATAAATGTCCTCAAGGGCACTGTCGGCACCGGCTCCTATGCCGATCGCTGATTCAGATTCCACACCGGGCATGGAACCGGAACGCTCTATAGCAAGTTTTGCCGCTGCCTGCCCACCCCTGTATCCGAATACCTGGCTGTCCGCCAGATTGTTGCCACCTGGGCGATCCGCCCCGTGAACGCCTCCCGATGCCTCGCCCACTGCAAATAACCCGAGTACGGAAGAGGAGGCATGTTCATTGATCTTGATGCCTCCATTCAGACTCTGCACAAGGGGTGCGATTTCAATTGCCTGCTGAGAAAGATCGATGCCTTTATCCATAAAAGTTTGATACGTAATGGGTGCCTTTTCCTGCAGTTCCTCACCGGAAATATGAGAAATATCGAAGAAAATTCCGCCATGGTCGGTGCCGCGTCCTGCCATTATCTCTTGAGACATGGCTATATCGATATACTTCGCATCGGTCCTCACGGAAAAGGGAAAGGACATGGACTTCAGTGAAATCACCTCGTCAATGGAGATACCCCCGGGAACATAATCCTTGAGAAATTCTTCGCCCAGACGGTTTTTTAATCGGGGTAAAAATCTCCACATATGGGCATGGATAATAAAATGCATTGAGGGAAACACCACTCCCGGTCCTATCTGGATAAACTCCATACCGGACATGACTGCGCCAGCGCGGCAGGCCATGGCGTACCCGTCTCCCCTCAGTGACTTGTGTGTCACTGAATGGGGAAAGAGGGCCCCTGCCCCTCCACAGGCCATGATGACCGCCCTGGCCGCAATATCAATCTGCCGTCCCTTTTTGATCCCTCGTGCACCCCAGACCTCACCATCACGAACGATGAGGTCAAGAATTCTTGTACCTTCGATAACATCTACACCCTTTTTCAGCGAAGCGTTCTTAAGGGCCTGAACAATCTCTACACCCGTTTGTCCTCCACGGGTCAGGGATCTGGCCTTTGTGCATCCCGACAGTTTTTTTTGCACATATTTCCCGTTACGCATATCAAAGGATGCACCTAAATCCACAAGTTCGTAAATTCTGTCCGACGATTCATCGGCTATTATCTTTACCATTGCCTCATTGGCAGTTCCCAGTCCCGTGTCAATTATGTCCTTGAGAAAGATCTCGGGAGAATCACCATCACCGGCTGCGTTAATAGGAGCATTGATTCCAAGGGCCTCCGAAGCAACCCATACGGTACTTCCTGTTTTCCCCCACTTCCCCTCCACTGCAACGGTCACATTCAGTTGGGGATACAAACGTTTTGCCTCATAGGCGGCCCGGCTTCCGGCCCCACCTCCTCCGATTATCAGTACATCGGTTTGAACCGTTTCCCTTTCCACTTTTGTCTCCTTACCTCGTGTTCCTGTGTCATTATAACGGATACAGAATTTGTCCGCAGTGGATATCTCCAATCAACACCAGTGGCTCACCCTCCTCTCGAGAGTGAGCCACTGTAACGGTGAACATGATTGTCCGTTGCTGGTTCGCGATACCCTGATTCAGTATCAGTCTGTGCAGTGAACCCCGATACCTATATGTTATACAGCTTGGGGGCATATTCGGGGCATACCTCCACGCACATACCGCAGACATCACATTTATCGGGATTAATGACTGCCCCGGCTTTTGTCAGCGTAATGGCATCGTAGAAGCAGCTTCGCAGGCACACTCCACACTTTGTACATTTGTCTGTGTCGATAACAGCTTTAATATTCGTGGGTTTTCTTGGAACTTCCTTAGTCGTTAAGATATTAGGCAACGCAATCCCGCGCATGTCATTGAGACTCTTGTATCCCTTGCCATCCATCCACGCGGACATTGACTCGGCCCATTTCCCCGTCACTTTGTATCCCTGCAGCATGACGCCAACAGCCGACTGTACCAGTGTTGCACCGCACATGGTATAGGCAACTATATCTTTCCAATCCCACACTCCAAGCCCGGCAATGATGGGAATATTGATGGCTCTCGCCGCCTGGCTAACCAGTTTCAGACCGTAGCCGATAAGATAGGGACCGCCGTATCCACCCATGGCGCCGAAAGGGGTAGGCTTTGTAGTCTCGATATCGAGCATGATCCCTGAAAACCGAGCAGACATGTTGACGGCATTGGCGCCTGCGGCCTCAACCTGCTTTGCAACATCCACGGGATTGTTGGTCTGCGGTGTAATCTTCACCGAGAAGGGTTTCTTCAAGACAGCTGCACAGGCCTTCACGGCCTCATAGGTCATGTCGACGGCACCTGACCCCATCTTTACGCCCATATCGGCGGCAAAGGGGCAGGAATTATTAAGCTCGACGAAATCGGCATTTGATTTGTTGATCAGTTCACACATCTCGATCCACTCTTCAATGGAAGATCCAGAGAGGCTGGCAATGAGCACACCATCATCCTTGATAAGGTCTTTTGTCTTGTTAATGTCATCAACATAGGTGGGGTAGTCAAAGGCGGAACATTCTTCCAGTGAACGCAGCGTAAAGGCGTGGGGAAGTTTATCAGGATACCCCGGATACTCCCTGTAATCTGCCAGCTTGAATCTCGGCCTCGGGAAATTACGCCCAAATTTCCCGGCTTCTCCAAAGAGCGACTTTGCTATAGCAGCACCGGCTCCGCCATCTATTCCCTTTTTCATTTGAATCGCATTCATCGTCGGTGTTGCCGAACCCAGCACTATGGGGTTTTTAAACTTTACACCGGCAATTTCTACACTTAAATCAGCCATTTTTTCCTCCTCCTTCATTTAATGGTATTATTTATCTCTATGGATATATTATCCCACCACTTCGATAGAACGCTTAATGTTATAACGATTTTCTCCTATCGTTCAATCACCCATCCTGTCTTCTTAGTTCATCATGTACTTTCTGAATATGTTTTTGCATTTCAACGCGCACCCGATTTGTATCACGAGCGCTTATTATCTTCATCAATACCGAGTGTTCTTCAATCTCATCATGAATCATATGATCGGTGAGCTTTAGTTTAAAGGCATTTTCCTCCAGTACATCAAAAACAGCATTCAGAGCAAAGATAATGACGGGATTTTTCGTTATGGAGCAAAGAATACGATGAAACGTCAGGTTACAGACTCTGGCCCCAATACCATCGCCTCTGCTGAGGGTTCTTCGAGCCAGTTTAATATTTTCCTCCAACTCCTTCAAATCGCCCTTCTCCCAGTTTTCGGTCACCGTGGCAGCAATATCAGGCTCAAATACAAAGCGTGACATAAAGAGATCACTCTGCGTTACTTTTTTTAACCTGAGCATATCCGAAAGGTAGGAACTTACAGTAGTAGGATCGGCTTTGGCCACAAAAATTCCACCTTCCACTCCCTGCTTCGTGTAAACAATCCCAGCACTCTCCAACACTCTGACAGCCTGCCTCACCGTAATCTGACTCACTCCGAATTGAACTGCCATATCATGTTCCGATGGAAGCTTCTCACCAGAAATAAAGGTGCCATCGAAAATACTTCTTTTGATGCGTTGTCCTACCTCTTCAGCAAGCTTTTTTACTCTGATTGGTTCAAACTGCGCCATATTCAATTTCTCTGATATACGCCTTCCCTTTTTACACTTTTTTACGATCTTGCCCTTTTTCGGAGTTTAAAAGGAGGGAAACATCTCTCACAGCCGCAATGATTACCTTAGCATCAGCAATTAGCTATCTAATTAACAAAGTATATCTATTATATCAAATCTTTTTTTTAGCAAGCAAGAAGGTGGCCTTTGAAAATGCTGGTTTAGTAATCGAGAATTGTTCCTGGAAGTTGACGCATTCTGACTTATTATACCCCGACAGTCATGCAGTTTATGGTTTCATCATAGGAGATCAGGCAATCTGAATGGATTTTACTTTTCAGTTTTTTCCTCCTTACATGTCTCATTTTCGTGGTTAACTGTATGATTCCACTTTATTTCAGTAGATGTGTTTCTTGAACCATCAAGGAGAACAGGGGTACCGAAGGGGGACAGACGGGTCCGGTTAAAATTCAGAGACAATACATCATATCGTGTGTAATGACCCAGCACGTTATGCGTTTGCTTCCCCGGCAGGGCATCTTCGAGGCATATTTCGGCAGTCAGGATTCCTTCACCTTCATAGAGAGGACCAGCGAGATACTCACCACCTGGACCAACAATGCCACTGCCTCCTCCGCTATTGACGACGATATTGTCTTTTTCAGACTGGGTATCGCAACAGACGTCTCTGTTTTGCTCGTCTGTGATGGAACAGGAATTGATAAGAAAGAGTTTACCCTCATGAGCAAACTGACGCACGCGAAAATCTATGGAATCCAGATTATTCTTGCCATAAATGTTACGAGGGAAGGATGGCCATGAGGATACGTGAATCTGGGCACCCATTGCCAGGAGAGCGTATTTGTAGAGGCTGTGGGCATGCTCACCGCAATTGAGCGACGAAAGCTTCCCCCAGGTCGTATCATAGACATTCAGGTAACTGCCGTCTCCGCAGCTGAAGACCAATTTTTCAGTCTCCGTAGGCACCAGTTTACGATGCACCCCTGCGATCTCCCCCGCATCCGTGATAATCAACTGTGAAATATAGACCGTCCCCGGGAAGAGCTTATCCACCTCACAAATTCCCATCACGACATAGGCATGGGCCTTTTTGGCTGCGGCACAAAGTCGATCTGTCGCCGGACTGGGAATTTTAACGCCGTTTTTCACTATTTCCTTGAACAGCGTCGCCTGGGAACGCAAGGGATTTGTATGTTTGGCATGATACCAGATATTGGTAAACCCCGGGATGAAGCCCTCCGGAAATCCTATAATGACCGCCCCTTCATCAGCGGCATCCTCGATAAAACGAATTGCCTTATCAATGGTCCTGTCTCTGTCAAAGAGTACCGAGGCGGCCTGAACCGCTGAAACGGTAAATCTCGGGTAGGTATCTCCCATATGCTTCTATCTCCTCACAATAGTATCACTGCCGGTATTTTCATGATTTATTAGCATCAAAAAAAGCTAAAAATCAAAAGGGAAGACGTTTTTTTTACCATCCTGCATGCCCCCGGCAGTAATCCTTAAACGTGGAATAACTCGTTGATGCTCTTTTTAAAGGGCGGAGTTGCAACGCCTTTCTCAGTAATAATGGCTGTTATGAACCGGCTCGGTGTCACATCAAAGGCTGGGTTAAAAACATCCATACCGTCTGGGGCAATCTTTTCCCCTCCAATACAAAGCACCTCATCGGCGCTCCGCTTTTCTATGGGAATATCATTGCCATGCATAATGCCCATGTCAATCGTCGACATCGGTGCCGCCACATAAAAGGGTATTCCGTTCTCCGCCGCAATGACGGCGAGAGAATAGGTCCCTATTTTGTTCGCCGTATCGCCATTGGCCGCAATACGATCCGCGCCGACTATAACAAGATCCACCCTCCCATGGCTCATCAGTGAACCTGCAGCATTATCAGCGATGAGTGTTGCAGGGATATTCTCTTTTTTCATCTCCCAGGCAGTCAATCGAGCGCCCTGCAGGACAGGTCTGGTTTCATCTACAAATACATGTACCTTCTTTCCTTCTTCACTGGCAGCCCTGATAACTCCCAGTGCAGTTCCATACCCCCCGGTGGCAAGGGCGCCTGCGTTGCAATGTGTAAGTATGGAAGCACCGTCTGCGATAAACTCCCTTCCATATAGTCCTATTTGCCTGTTTGATTCTATATCCTCACGACAGATTGTGATGGCCTCGTCTACGAGCGCCTGTTTCAGTAACTGAAACCCGGATGGAAGTGACCGTTCGAAACATCCCTTCATTCTCTCGATAGCCCAGAAGAGATTTACGGCGGTGGGACGGGACTTTGAAATATCATCACAAATACGGCGAAAATGGTTTTTGATATCCTCTCCCGCTTGTATTGGAAGGGCGCTGACGCCGAGAGCAATACCCATTGCCGCGGCAATCCCTATTGCAGGAGCACCCCTTATGGCCATATTTTTTACGGCAGAGACAACCTCTTGATATGTCCTGCAGGTAAGATACTCCTCCCTGTGCGGAAGGACCCGCTGGTCGATAAGGACCACAGAGCCATCAATCCATTGAATGGTTCGTATCATAATTTAGAAAGTTTCTTTTTCAGGATATCGTTGACAAGTTGCGGATTGGCCCTGCCCTGTGTGGCCTTCATTATCTGCCCTACAAAATAGCCGAAGAGTTTTTCCTTGCCTGCTCTGTACTGTTCTATCTGGCTCGGATTTGCCTTAAACACATCATCAATGATCGCCTCGAGTGTCCCTGAATCGCTGATCTGCTTCAGTTCCTTTTTCTCTATGATCTCCCCGGGGGATTTTCCTGTTTCCCACATCTCCTGAAAGACCTCCTTGGCGATTTTACCGCTGATAATGCCATCCTCAATCAGGATTATCATTGAGCCGAGGTCTTTCGGTTGAACCGGTGATGACGCAATATCCAGTTTATCCTCCTTCAAATGCCCAAGGATATCACCCATAACCCAGTTGCTGGCGCTCTTGGGCAGCCCGGAATACGCGACGGTTTCTTCATAAAAATCGGCCAGCGCAGGCGTGGCCGTCAGGACGCCAGCGTCATAGGCAGGGATAACATAGTCCCTTACAAATCTATCTCTCTTTTCCAGCGGTAATTCGGGAATTGTCTCTTCTATCTCAGTGATCCACTCATTGGATATTAAAATAGGCACAAGATCCGGATCGGGGAAATATCGGTAGTCATGGGCCTCTTCTTTCCCACGCATGGATTGTGTAACACCATTTGAATCATCCCATAACCGTGTTTCCTGAATCACTTCGCCACCACTCTCGAGGACATATTTCTGCCTCGAAATCTCATACTCCAAAGCGTGCTGGACATTTCTGAAGGAATTCATATTTTTCAATTCCGCTCGAGTGCCAAACGCGGATTGTCCTTTACGTCGCAGTGAAACATTTGCATCGCACCTGAAACTTCCCTCTTCCATATTGCCGTCGCAGATCTCCAGGTAGACAAGAATTTCATGGAGCCGGCGGAGATAGGCAGACGCCTCTTCTGCTGTTCTCATATCGGGATCACTTACAATTTCAATCAGGGGAACTCCTGCGCGATTCAAGTCCACATAGCTGCAAGGACTGTGCTCATCATGCACCAGCTTGCCCGCGTCTTCCTCCATGTGGATTCTGGTAATACCGATCCTCTTTCTGCCTCCATTGATTTCAATGTCCACATATCCAGCTTCGGCAAGGGGAGAAGCGTACTGAGATATCTGGTAGCCCTTTGGCAGATCTGGATAAAAATAGTTTTTTCTGGCAAAACTGTTCACGGGATTTATACGGCAGTGGGTAGCCAGGGCCATCTTAATTGTGAATTCTGCAACGCGTCTGTTCATTACGGGAAGGACGCCGGGCATACCAAGACAAACAGGACAGGTGTTGCTGTTTGGCATTGCACCGAAAGTGGTTGAACAGCTGCAGAATATCTTGCTGTCGGTACGTAGCTGGCTGTGGACTTCGAGCCCTATGACAGTTTCATAATCCATTACAGGGCAGGTCTCCTTCTCTCAATGTGTGCATTCAGTTCATAGGCGTATGCCGCCTGCAACAGCTTTCCTTCCCCAAAATGAGGCGCCAGAAATTGCACTCCGATGGGCAAACCTCCCTTCGTGAAGCCACAGGGTACTGATATGCCTGGTATCCCGGCGAGATTGGCAGACAGGGTGAATATATCGTTGAGATACATCTCCAGAGGATCATCTATCTTTTCCCCGATCTTAAATGCCGGTGTAGGCGTAACGGGAGCAACAATTACGTCACAAGTATCAAAGGCAGTTTCAAAGTCCCTCTTAATCAGCGCTCGCACTTGCGATGCCTTCTTGTAATATGCGTCGTAATACCCTGAAGAAAGGGCATAAGTGCCGATCATAATACGTCTCTTGACTTCGGCGCCGAAACCATCCGATCGACTCAACTTATACATGTCCATCAGTTCCTTACCCCCGTCAGACCTGAACCCATACCTTACTCCGTCATATCGCGCGAGATTGGAGCTTGCTTCCGACGGAGCTATTACATAATAGGTGGCAACGCAGTATTTCGTATAGGGCATGGAAATTTCCCTACACCGTCCACCGAGATTTTCTATATCTTTGATCACCTTTTCAATGGCCTCAGAAACCTCAGGATCAATTCCCTCTATAAAATATTCTTTGGGAATACCAATATCCCACCCATTGATGCCCCTTGACAGGTAATTGCGATAATCAGGGACATCGGAGGGTACAGAGGTAGAATCACTGGGATCATAGCCTGATATCACATTCATAATGATGGCGCAGTCTTCCACATCCTTTGTGAAGGGACCAATCTGGTCGAGGGAAGAGGCAAAGGCGACAAGTCCAAAGCGAGATACTCGCCCGTATGTCGGTTTCAATCCAACAACGCCGCAGAGTGCAGCAGGCTGTCTAACAGAACCTCCCGTATCGGACCCCAGAGCAGCAATACACTCATCGGCTGCAACTGCAACGGCAGAGCCCCCACTTGATCCTCCCGGTATCCTCTCCAAATCCCAGGGATTTCTGGTTACGCCGAAGTGAGAGGTCTCGGTCGACGATCCCATTGCAAACTCATCCATATTTGTCTTTCCGATAAAAACTGCTCCTTCATCCCTGAGCTTTTTCACTACAGTAGAATCGTAGGGTGGAATAAATTTCTCCAGCATGCGAGACCCGCAGGTCGTCCTCACACCCTTTGAACACATCACATCCTTGAGGGCAATGGGAATTCCCGTCAAGGCCTTTATGTCCCCCCTCTTTATGGATTTGTCGGCACATTCTGATTCCTGGAAAGCGGAATCTCTCGTCAGGGTAATGTAGGCATTAACCTTTCCTTCTACGGCATCGATTCTCTCAAAGAGAGCTTCCGTGATTTCCAGGGAAGTTGTCTCACCCTCCCTTAATTTATGCTGCAATTCGTGGATAGTAAACTGGTGCAGTTCCATTGGGTTTTCCTATTCTATAACCTTGGGAACCCTGAAGCAATCACCCGACCGGTCCGGCGCATTGGCCAGGGCAACTTCAGTCCCAGTAGATTCCTTCACAGTATCCTCTCGAAAGGCGTTTGTAAGATCGATTGCATGTGTCGTAGGCTTTATGCCGGATGTTTCAACTTTGTTGAGAATATCCATATATACCAGTATATCGTTAAGCTGAGATGTAAATTTCTCCGCTTCTTCCTCTCCAAAATTGAGTCGCGCCAAGTGCGAAACGTACTTAACTTCATCTCTCGTTATCTTCAACATAAACTCCTCTTACAGCACCTCTGGTTTGCTTGCGCCCCAAGGATATGGGGGGATAAGGCAGTCCGCTATCGGAATACTTGCCATAGCGGTTTTATCTGATTTATTACTGTAGCGATAATATCATAAATGTAAGGATCTGCTGTTTCTTCAATACTTTTAAGATCTTCCCTGGACTTGTGTGTCTCACCGCGCATCTCTTTTAAAACTTTACCTGTTGACGTGGTGAGCCCTTTCGGATCGTAGCCCCCTTCAAGGACTGCAACGAGTTTTCCACCGCAGCATTCATCGGCAATGTTCAACATTACCCGCATAAGATTTGCAAAACCCGATGGGGTAACATTCATACCGCCCAGTGGATCTTTGTAATATGTATCAAATCCTGCGGAAAGCAAAACCAGGTCAGGCCTGTAAGCAAGTGCCACGGGTTCAAGAACGGTTCTGAAAATTTTTAAATATTCGGCGTCTCCCGGTCCTACACGGAGGGGAACATTTATCGTATAACCGAGTCCCTTGCCCCTTCCTATCTCATTGACACTACCCGACCCCGGATAAAAGGGATACTGGTGTGTTGAGAAGTACAAAACCCTCGGGTCTTCATAGAAGGAGTGTTGAGTTCCGTTGCCATGATGCAGATCCCAATCGACTATTAGGACACGCTCTATACCAAATGCCTTTATCGCATGTAAAGCGCCAATGGCAATGTTATTAAAGATACAGAACCCGGCGGCCCTGTCTGCCTCGGCATGGTGTCCCGGTGGCCTGACAAACGCAAAGGCGTTGTCTGTTTTTCCATCCATGACACTGTCAATGGCATTACAGACACCACCCGCCGCTAGTTTTGCCGTTTCATAAGATTCAGGCGACGTCTCAGTGTCGGGATCAAGGTATGAATGTTCCTCGCCGGACGTCGTTGCAACGAATTCTATGTATGACTGTTCGTGAACCATGCCAATTGTTTCATGAGTAGCATGGGTCGGTTCAATGGGAATAAGCTCCTCATTCATCCCGGTTTCTTCAAGCATTTTATAAATTGATTGCAATCGTAATGGAGATTCGGGATGAAATGCAGCGGTTTTGTGTTTCAGGTACCTCTCGTCCTTTACAACACCAGTATTTAACAACATCTTCCACCACCATAGAGTTAATGAGTTAGGATAAAGACGTCAAAACCATTAGAAAACCAGCCCGTAGGTGCTATCATACTCTTGAAAGAAATGCAAAATTTATCGTAAAAGGTGTGGGGGTTTTAAAGCACCTGTTTTTTCTTGACAGAGCATTACATATTTGATGTATGAGGGACAATGAGTGAACTTGAGCGCAAGTACTTTTTTACTTTTT
>JAFGPZ010000329.1 GCA_016935935.1 Deltaproteobacteria bacterium | reverse complement strand
TTTTTTATTGTTGCATTTTTCATTATATCACGCATCACAAAATAGCCCTCAGATGCTGGGAAACTAACCATGCAACTGGTATAGTTCTTGGGGAGCCCTTAACAGGATCAAAAACTCAATTTAAATATGGCCCATACTATGGGGTAAGGCCATGCCAACTCTATCAGGTATTTACCTATACGCAACATGTCCTGTATTTACCATTGATATTATGATGTTACGTGGTTGCCACACTTTCATAAATTCAATATCCCGTTAAGGATTATCTGGCTTGCCAGAACGCACCGGAATCGCCCGAGCGCCGTTATTGTCGGTCTGGAGAATCCACCCCCGGATACCATTGCCAAAATTGAACATTGCAGCCTTGGAACCTCTTATTTCTTGTGCCCATGCCCAAAAACAAGTGATATCTACCAATTCTGTTGCCAAGTAATTTTCGTATCTCCTATCGCATGCTCTTGGCCGTGATTTCTCACCATACAGTCCCACCAGTTCGTCCTGCTTCGGCATACGCCAGTCTGTGTAGCCGCCCCTTCGATAATTCTCTCAATAACTCTGGGCATCATGCCAATTTATATTTGCTCCGTTGTCCCTCGCCGCCCACATCAAGCCTGTTTGATTATCCATGACCGTTCCGTCGCCATTGTCTACAAACCTGATATCTTGCTTGACATCTTGCTGCCGGTTCTCATCATCCAGTTCGTCCGTGGCCGCTGAGGTTGTCTCTGATTTGTCGTCTTTGAGCACGGATCCTTTCCTTGGCACTCCAGGCAAAAAGAAAAAATCACCCTGAAGTGACGATAATTCCCAAGGGATCTGTTTTCCGTTTGTCTCTTTAGTCAGTTTCTGTCTCACATTCTTGAAGACCTGCTCAATACTGAGTGCCGGTTCTTTCACGTACTTCAGGAGGGAGGATGTGTAGGGACTATTACGACCTTTACCGTCAAGAGCAACATCGCCTGGGCTGGTAGAGTAAGAAATAATCGTTCCCATTGGTGCTTTGGCAATAACAGAAGACCACGGGTTGCTGAACGAAAACTTTAAGCATAAGGATTATCACGGCAGGCATCAAGGATAACTATGTTTACTCGACTTTTGGCATTGTACATGGCGGCGAGTACCCTTCCAGCGTCCAGGGCCTCGTACTCTATATCCGTCTCTTCGCTAAGGTTAGCACCGACAGGGATTAAATAATTAACGCCGTTAAACTGTATCGCATGTCCTGCGTAGAAAAACAAGCCGACGTCTTGTCCCTTCAATTGCTTTCCGAACGCTTCAACGGCCTTGCCCATATCTCTCTTCGACGCATCCGTCTTGAGAATGACCTTGAACCCCAGCTTCTTCAGGACATCTGCCATATCAGTAGCATCATTGAAAGGATTTCTAAGTGGTGAAGATGTATGTTTGCTATTGCCGATCACGAGAGCCAGGCGTCGCTCCGTTGCAGCCTGTAAGGGATATGAGGTAATTAAAGTAAGTAGAATAGATAAAAGAATGATCCTTGTCAGGAAAGATTTCATTAATGTCCCCCTTTCACGAATCGCTTACATTTTATACATCAGGTACAAACAAACTACAATATGTGTATCATTGATTTACAATCGAAAGATTGCATAGCGATTGAAATATCATTTTGACTTTTTTATGAGTCAGGCGCGAGTGAGAAACAGAGGGAACATGGCATGGGAGTTTTACGTAAGTTCTTTTTGTCCGACTCCGTTTTAAAAGGTCTTGAAGTGCGGGGTGCACCAGGGATCGGTCATGTGGGCGTGGTCCCGGGTACAGTCCGGGAAGGTGTCGTTGCACTTCTTCTGCCAATAGCCCCAATCCGTACCATTGTCCTTGCAGTGCCAGGGGCGGCAACCTGTAGGGAACTTGTAGCAGCTTTCGGTTTGGAGCTCACCGATGGTCTGATTGCTCAAGTTGCCGTTTATGTCCATGTAGCGTTGCTTGCATTGCACCTTGTCCGGGCATCCGGGACCCGCGAGGCCTTGCTCTCCCTTATCCTGGGCCAGAGCTGGCAGGGCAACAACCAGGCAGAAGGTCAGGATCAGAATTGCTTTGATTGTTTCCATGATGGCTTCTCCTTGTTGCTCGGCCAGTAGTGAGGAGGCACGACCTTGGTGCAATAACCGGCTATAAGTCTCCAGGTGCCGCACACACCAACTGTTATGGTTTCTGAAGTGTTGTTTTACCTAAATGAATGATCTCCGCTCGTGCGTACTCTGCGCTATATCCTCAGTTATCGATCTCGCTACCGGAGGAATCCCGGAACGAAAAACCCCAGTTTTCACAGCCGCAGCCGACAATTTCGCACTTGCCAGGACAATATCTCTCTTTGCACTGTCTGCGATAGGTGTCCTGGCTGTGACAGGGGTTACATCCCGAGCCCCAGCTCCAGCAGGTACCGTAGGACATGGGTCCCTGCTTTTTTGGTCCGCAGGTAGCGTTACCGCAATTTGGAACGGCCCAGCAGTAACCCTCTCGATCCGGACAATCGGCCACTGCGATAGAACTCGAAAACACAAAGACGACGGCCACAGCCAGCAGACAAAGTAATACCCTTTTCATAATCGCCTCCTTTAATTTCCTATCATGTGCGTCTTATTCATAAAAAAGTCAAGTTTATATTTCATTCATTATGATTGAAATTGTATATAAACGTATTATCAGTTGAAGACATATCGGTTCGTAATAGGGGGAATTGTGGCGGATATTATCCCTGGTTATACGGCTTTGCCTTGCTTTCCATATTCTCGTTTTACAGATGTATGCGGGAGCAAAGGGACGCGTTCTCTCCCGCTCATAATAACTCACTTATACGTGATAGGGAGTATAAGAAAAACAGCTCTGTGAGTCAACAGGATAATGACAACAACATATGATGGAACCTTGATAATCATGGAGGAAATATATCCCGGCACTCAACTTATCAGGAGTATGATTGATGCTCCCATTGTCTTCCTGTAAATTCGATCACAGGACTCCCGGTTCTATTTGCTTTATCCCGGATTGCCTTTTGTTATTAATCCTTCGCGATGAGATCATAATTTGAAATGTCTTAAAATTCTTGACAATTAATTGGAAAGACGTATTATCAAAAGAAAAAATGTCTTTTCTGTTACTTTGTAATCGCGTAAGTTCCGTAACCCCTTAACATCCAGAAAGAGGGGTGTGTGAACTGCCTTAAAAAATACCCCGTCTCACTTATAGTGGTGGGGTTTTTATGTGCATGTGTCTGCGTATTTCATGGGTATTAACATAGATGATGATTTGCCCCTATGATAAATGTTCTCACTAAGTGGAAAGTGAAAAATGGCAATCAAGAAATCAGAATTATACAGCTCACTCTGGTCAAGCTGCGATGAGTTAAGAGGCGGAATGGATGCCAGCCAGTACAAGGACTATGTGCTGGTGATGCTGTTCATCAAGTATGTCAGTGACAAATATGCTGGGATTCCCTATGCGCCTATCGCCGTTCCGAAAGGGGCAAGTTTCAAGGACATGGTGGCGCTCAAAGGAAGGCCCACCATCGGCGACGACATCAACAAAAAAATCATCGCGCCGATAGCCGACACGAATAAACTCTCCGGCATGCCGGATTTCAACGATGTTACCAAGCTCGGCAGCGGGAAGGAGATGGTTGACCGTCTCACCAACCTCATCGCCATCTTTGAAAACCCGGCCCTCGATTTCAGTAAAAACCGCGCCGAGGGCGACGACATCCTGGGAGATGCCTACGAATACCTGATGCGCCACTTCGCCACCGAAAGCGGCAAAAGCAAAGGACAGTTTTATACTCCGGCCGAAGTGAGCCGTATCATGGCAAAGATCATCGGCATCGGCACCGCCGGAACCAGCGCCTCCACCACGGCCTACGACCCCACCTGCGGCTCAGGCTCACTGCTCTTGAAGGTTGCCGATGAAGCGGGAACGGAGATCAGTCTCTACGGGCAGGAAAAAGATTCGGCCACGGCGGGTCTGGCACGGATGAACATGATCCTGCACAACAATCCGGGGGCGGAGATAAAGCAGGGCAACACACTGGCAAACCCTCTTTTCCTGAATGAGCATAGTACCTTAAAGACCTTTGACTATGTGGTAGCCAATCCCCCCTTCAGCGACAAGCGCTGGGGCAACGGCGTTGACGCGGAAGGAGATATTTACGGAAGATTCAAGGAGTTTGGCATCCCTCCCGCTAAAAACGGCGACTACGCCTTCCTGCTTCACATCATCCGCTCGCTGAAAAGCAAAGGGAAAGGAGCATGCATTTTGCCGCATGGCGTTCTCTTCAGAGGAAACTCCGAAGCGGAGATTCGAAAGAACATCATCCGCAAAGGGTACATCAAGGGCATCATCGGCCTGCCTGCTAACCTGTTTTACGGTACGGGGATTCCGGCCTGCAT
>JAFGPZ010000328.1 GCA_016935935.1 Deltaproteobacteria bacterium | reverse complement strand
GTCTTAGATGATATCGTAGATAGAGACGCAGCAGAATTCCATACACCTTTTTATTCCGGGCATTTCTCGCCAGAACCATCAGATCATCCAACCTTCCTACGCCAGTCTCATCGGACGCTTGCAGGATTTTTAATCTGGCAAATTTGTCGTCGAACGCCGGCAGCGCCTTGCTTGAAGCACCCAGCAAATACAGGGCAACCATTGTTCGGATGCACTTTGCACATTCACCGCAATTTTCACTGGGACTTCGCCAGCAAACCTTGAGGTTGTCTAAAAACATCTGATTCTGACATAGATCCCTCATCTTCTCGCCGCGGCGGGAACCGGCACCGTCATGGATTACCGCCGTCGATTCCGTACTCCACATCGGATCGCTCAATGGGTGTGTTCCCCAGGGAAACAACTCGTTATACGTATGGCTGGAGGCGATAAAGAGCCGCTTTGCCTTTAGCATCGGCCCCATGGAAGATAGAATTAGTCCTTGGGCAAATTCAAACGATATCTTCCGTTGATCGGTCCAGTGTTTGGCATTGGTTTCAACGGGAATCAGCTCTTTACCCAAGGATCTCGCAAAGACCGTTTGTTTCTCGACAGCCTGTTGCCAGGAACCGGGCGGGTTGCCTAACGGTTCAAAGTCGGAAAGCATTATTAAGTGAGTAATATCGGTTAGTTTGCGCAGCAAAGTATGCAAGCCGTCAACCCCCGCCGAAAAGAAGCTTGCAACACGCTCATAGTTATCTTTACAAGGGTCAATGCGGGCGTGTATGCTTACCCTGCGTAAATCCTCATTCCAGCAAGCATAGACGGCCTGAATTTCCGGCAGTTTCTCATACAATCTCTCCGATAGCGGAATTGAATCTTCTATCCGAATATCCACATTGCGTATCATTGCTTCAAGAAGTGCAATACCCAAGAAAGGCTCACTGCGAGCATCTATTTCGTACTGTCGCGGAGTCCGAAAAAAGACCCGATCGCCGTCAACATCAGCGCTTACTTCATTGAAATCTCCAATGACCGATTTCCTCAAATCACGAATTGTCAGTGAATCATTCATAGATCGCTACCACGGATGTCCGGTTTAAGCAACCGGATCGTCCATTATATAATGTGTTGATATTGAATAACAAATGATCCATTTTGACTTTTTTCGATTTCAATCTACATTGCCGTTTATGGCCTGTACCTTCCCCCGAATCGACAGGGGGATGGGTATCAATGAATGCCGAGAGAACCGTTTTTGCCCAGATACTGGATCATCTGCCTCGTTATGAATTCAACAAATGCGTCAAACGATACAACGGCAATCATCGCATCAAACGGTTTCTCTGTTATGATAAATTCCTCCGCCTTGCCTCCGCCCAGCTTACCTATCAGGAAAGCCTGATAGATATCGAGACATGCCTGAATTCCCATCGCGAGAAGCTTTACCATATCGGTTTTCGCGGTCACGTCTCACCCAGACACCGATGCCCTGCGTTCAGCAGGATCTAAAGAAGCACCGGTTATATTTTTCTTTTCAGGTTCCGACGGTGATGATATAAACACCCGCCTGAGGATTTGAGCCAAGATCGATTCCTCACTATTCAAAGGAGGATGCCCATGAACATCTGCGTCGTTGGTACTGGATATGTCGGACTCGTTGCCGGGACATGTCTTTCAGATTTCGGCATGAACGTCATCTGTGTCGACAAGGACGCTGAGAAGATAGAACGGCTCAACAACGGCGAAGTGCCCATCTATGAAATTGGATTGGGCGACCTGATCCGACGCAACCGTAAACTTAACCGCCTGCACTTCTCTACCAACCTTGAAGAAGCCGTCGATCGCTGCCTCGTGATCTTCCTGGCTGTGGGAACCCCGGAGGATGAAGGCGGCAGGACAGACCTCCGGCAGCTCATTGACGCCATCATTCAGATCGCCCGCGCTATGAAAGAATATCGGATCATAGCCATTAAGAGCACGGTACCCGTTGGAACAGCGGCCGCGATTAGACAGCTCGTGAAAGAGAACCTGAATGACCCAGAACTCGATTACGACATCGTATCCAATCCGGAATTCCTGCGCGAAGGTGCAGCGGTCGAGGACTTCCTCCGTCCCAACCGCGTTGTGCTCGGTGCCGATTCCGACCGGTCCTTGGCAATAATGCGTGATATCTATCGACCCCTCTACTTGCTTGAAACCCCAATTGTATGTACAAACAACGAAACTGCCGAAGTCATAAAGTACGCTGCCAACGCCATGCTGGCCCTGCGGATCAGTTTCATCAACGAAGTGGCCAATCTCTGTGAGAACGTCGGCGCCGATGTTTACCAAGTAGCGACCGCACTCGGTATGGACAAGCGCATCGGCCCCAAATTTCTGCACCCTGGCCCCGGTTTCGGTGGCTCCTGCTTCCCCAAAGATTTGAAATCGCTGGTCACTATCGCCCGTGACACCCGATACGAATTTCTGCTGGCCGAGGCCGTCGTCGAGGTCAATCAGCGACAGCGTGAGCGAGTTATAGATAAGGCCAGGCAGCTCCTTGACGGTTTCAAGGATAAAAATGTCTGCGTTCTGGGCCTTTCCTTCAAGCCAAACACCGACGACATCCGTGAATCGCCCGGTCTCTATGTAGCAAAACGATTCATTGGGGAAGGCGCGAGAGTCAATGCTTACGACCCGGCAGCAATGGAAGAAGCGGAACATGAGGCACCGGCGCTTTCTTTTATGCCTGATCCATACTCAGCATGTACCGGTGCCGATTTGATAATTATCATAACGGAATGGAACGAGTTCAGGGAGCTCGATTTCACCAGGATAAAAGGATTGGTCAGAATCCCTAACATATACGACACCAGGAATATATACGACCCCAGGAAACTGCGTGCACTCGGCTTCACCTATCTCTGTACTGGTCGGCCATGAAACGTAGCTGAGCAGTGGAAAGTATTCCATGCATCGCTGCAATTAAGCCTTGTTGGTAATAATTGATTCTATTTTCTTGATATAACTATTTAGACTGAAATTTTGCTCACACCTTTCTCTACCTTGCTTACCAAATTCCTTGCATAGATCTTCATTTGATAGCAGTTTCAAAATTGCATCGGCCATTTCTTTACTGTCGCCTATCGGGACCAAAAAGCCGGTTTCACCATCCACGACAATCTCTTCAGGACCCCCGCAACGGGTGGCCACCACCGGTTTCCCGCATGCCATCGCCTCAATGAGTACCCGACCGAAGGATTCCTGTAGAGATGCAAGCACCAGCACATCTATGGAAGCCATAATATGATTGATTTCGTTTCGGTGGCCAAGAAAATGAAGTTTGTGCTCGAGATGCAAGGTACCGGCAATATCCTTAAGATCGCTTATCAAGGTTTTTTTCCCAGCACCGACAATGATAAATGAAACGTCTTTATATCTATCAGCTACATGTTTCGCCGCCTGGATGAAACTCCTATGACCTTTAAGTTCACTAATTGAGCCGACAATCGCCACAAATTTCGTTTTCGGAGGAACGTTGAGTTCTTGATGGAGGGAATGCTTAGGCAAAGCCTGATAGTTCTCAAGAGCTACGCCGTTGTAAACAACCGAACAAGATGCGTGACGTCTGCAGAAATAGTTCTGGAGGTATTGAGAATTCAAAATAATGTGGCCCGAAAGAAACGATATAATTGTGGGGACAGCATGAGCTGATATATATGGTTTGAGATCAATATTATTTTTCACATTTTCGTGCACGTGCCAGATGTGTTTTCTCCTTGTCCATAATGCAGCTAAAGCACCATCAATGCACGTTACGGTATTTGAATAAACAATATCAATGTTATTTTCTTTGACTAATCTGGCTATGTTTCCCACTCTCGATGGCAATTTTTTAATAAAATTCAACAGGTGCCATCGCCCCCAGCGCGAACTATATGGTATCCAGTGATCGACAGGGGCAATGTGCACGTCGACATCGAGTTTTCTGATTTCCTCAGTGAGTGGCCCTTCTCTTGACGCCAGGAAAAATGGCGTGATTTTGTTTCTGTCCAGCCCTTTTAAAAGATCAAGTAGACACCGTTCAGCGCCCATCAATCCGACGTCGTGAGAAATAAACAATATATATATCGGACGTGAACGATTCTCTGTCATTTCTTTTTCTGATAATAATGAAATTTGACCTCCCCGAGAAATCTTCTCGCCTTTATGTAATGCAGCGCCGCACTATCACCTTTCAGCTTATTCATGTAATAACGCGCATAAAGCGAGATCAGCCTTTTGTACATCCATCGTGGCACACCAAAAATTCTTTTGCCCTCTAACCTGTCTACGCATTTTTGTGCCTCGCAAAATGAGATTGCTTCTATCTTATTTGCAATATGCCGTAAAGTGGTCTTATTTCTCGGAACAAAATGATAGATTAAGGCATCTGCCAGATACCAGGGACGGTAACCGATCCCTTGGAGCCTGTCCATCAAGTCAGTTTCCTCACCGGTGATTAGTCTGCCTGCCGTCGGATTGAGTCCCTTGCTCACATCATATCCACCAACAACCTGCAATGCTGATGCTGGGCATCCCCAGTTTGCAGCTAGAAAATATGAATGCCCCTCAAGCTGTCTAGATTTGATGCCATAAGATAGACCTTTTATGCATGTCGGCGACATTTTAAGCACGTCCGGTGCAGGCCTTTCACTCTCAAACTCGCTTTCCACTGGGCCGCCAAAGTAATATCCCTCAGGCCTCTCAAGATACGCGTTCCAATAGACTTCGAGCCATTTAGGAACGGGTCTGACATCATCGTCAATGAAAACGATAAACTCACCTTTCGATGCATTGATTCCGGCATTTCGAGCACGGCTTAATCCCTGCATTGGTTCATGAACATAGGTTATCGGTAGTATTTGACAATATTTTTCAACAATGCTGTCTGTTTCGTCAGTGCAGTTATTGTTTACAACCACTAACTGCCAGTTTAATTTTTCAGGAATGTTGCATAGGCGCAAAGATTCCATTGTAACTGATAGTCGCTTATCGTTATTATATGTACAGAGCACGACTGATAAAAGTACTGGTCTGAAAAAACTGGACTGTGACATAGCTGTTGTATTTTAGAGTTAACTTTTTCAAAACAAAGCGATTCCGAGGGTCGGGCCTCTGGAAACGCAGTAAATTTGAGTTAATTTCGAGGACTCACATTTGTAAGCTATTATAATAATATACATATTGAACAGGCGCTAATTACACGAGGTTTTGTGTAATATAGAACACTTTCAATCGTATCGATTATGTAATCTATATCATATGTTGGACCTACCGGAATTACTACCGCGAGTTCTTCTTGTTTCATCGTGTAGAATTATAATCCGTTTACAATAAGTTTGTTTAAAATTCTCGTCAGAAAATGTTTTAGAACAAATGTCTTATCAAGTCTTATGAGGGTCATTAGGAGTCCCGATGAAAAAGAGGCAAATATATTTGTACTCTTAACAGCCCAACAGCCATTTTCAAGAAATCTTATCTTGATCTTTTTCAATACTTCTGGATCAGCTGCATTATGAGTTGAAAATACTTTTAATAATTTCACATATAAAGGTGCTGCCTTAAAAATATTATCATCCATGTCATGGACACAATGAGTTTCCCAAGCCAATAACATCGGTATTGCTTCAGCCGACACTTGCAAACCAAGCCTGACAATATTCTTTTGTGATATGATCATTGCATAATGCTTTTGTTCAGTAGCCTGTGCACAGCTTATCTGCGCATTATGTATCCGGTATTTTACAAACGGCTTTTGAATGTTGTACCCTTTTCCATGACAAAGCAGTCTCGACCATAGATCATAATCTTGAGCCTTTTTAATTTTCTCATCATAAAACAGTTTATTATTATAAATGGTTGACGCCCTTACCATCACCGACGTGTGACAAAAGCAATTATCAAAAAGGAGCTTCCACCTTATCATTGTGTCATTTTCAGGAAGCATACAAACCAATTTTTCTGCCCCACTTTCATCAATCTTAACAAAACCCGTTCCTACCAGAACCACATCCCTATTAGAATCTAAACATTTAACTTGTTCTTCTATCCGCAACGGCATAGAAACATCATCGGCATCCTGCCTGGCAATGTACTTTCCTCTTGTAAATGAAAGCGCCCTGTTTAGCGATTTCGTCAAACCAATATTTTCTTGGTGATGAATTTTTATACGTGCATCGGCATAAGACTCCAATATTTCCTTTGTTTTATCTTTTGAACCGTCATTTATGATGATAAATTCAAAATCAGTAAATGTCTGATTGAGTATGCTATCAACTGCCTCTCGGACATATTTTCCCCCATTGTAGATACACATAATGATACTAACTTTTGGCAATTGTTCCATAAAAGACATTCCTTGGCCGAATACGTGTTAGATTGTATGTGTATATCATTTCAGAAACCTTTTATAAAAGACATATGGTGTTTTAGGGTTCTCTTGCAGGCCTCCAACAATAGTGCTGTCGCTTTTCTAACGGAAATCATTTCATACGCTTGATTGCGTGCTGAACGGACTTCATTAACATAGATGCGCGGGTGTACGATGCAAAGTTGTTCTTTGGGAGCAATGTCAAAAACATAACGAATCTTTAAATCATTATTAACCTTTGTCTGTTCCACGAAAAGGAGCATGTTTTGAGCATACCATGGGAGGATTTCATGCCTGTTCCATATGCGGGGGCGTATGCAATCAATCACTAAATATCCATGTTCTGCAAATTTTTGTTCCCAGTAATCTGGCCATTGAAGATTCACATGATTATATCCAGTTTGAAGGGGTATTGCAGCTGAAAATAACACTGCTGGGGCAAGACTAACAAGATATCGCACAAAATCATCGGCGCATTCGCCTGGTAAATGCTCTGCTACCTCGAGAGATATGGCTAGGTCCCATTTATGGTCTAATGATGGCGGATTGACTAGATCGCATTCCATAAACTCTGAAGAGTCCAATTGAAGATAGCGCTTGTCAACGTAGTCCATGTCGAGTCCCAGAACCTTTGCCACGCCGTTCTTTTTAAATTCGGATAGCCACGTTCCAACTCCGCAACCAACGTCGATTACCGAAGTCGGAGACAATAAGTCGATCACAAATGGGACAATTAAACGAGCTGAACTGCCCCGGGATTGTCGGAGACTCCATTCTGTGAGAGGATGGGGTTATGAAAACACAAGGCAGATATTCCCGGGAAGTCCG
>JAFGPZ010000060.1 GCA_016935935.1 Deltaproteobacteria bacterium | reverse complement strand
GGAATACACCCTCAAATACCAGAATAAGGTAGAAGCCATCTTAATGGCACAGCCAGAAGTGGAACGGACTGTCTCCGTGGTAGCCCTGGGACTGAGTGCACCCGGACTGGTCAACGAGGGTGTGCTGTTTTCAACGCTCATCCCTTGGGAAGACCGTCAACGCAAGCAACAGGAGATTGTGAAGAGCATTTTCCCTCAGGTGTTATCCGTCCCGGGTGTTCTTGCCTTCCCCATCAATCCACCCTCTCTGGGGAGGTCCTTTTTGGGACAGCCCATCGAATACGTCATACAGGGAAACGACTATGAGAGCCTTTTTAACGTCAGCCAGAAGATACTGACTCAAGCGAAGAAAATACCGGGCGTCATCAATCTGGATAGCGATTTAAAACTGAACAAACCCGAGCTGCTGGTTGAGATTGACAGAAACAGAGCAAATGATTTGGGCATCTCGGTGAGAAATGTTGCAACCACCCTGCAGGTTTTACTCGGCGGTATGGACTTCGCACAATTTGAAGAAGCGGGTGAGCAATACGACGTGATGGTGCAACTTGAAAAGGAAGACCGGCGTATTCCCGATCAGCTTGAAACACTTTACGTGCGCGGAGAGCAGAATGAACGGATTCAACTTTCCAATGTGGTAAGAACGCGCGAGCGCACAGCCCCCCGAGAGCTGAACCATTTTAACAGACGGCGAGCGGTCACCATCACGGGTTCGCTGCTCCCTGGATTTACCCTGGGAGAAGCCTTGGGTGAACTGGAGACAATCGCAGCTCAAGTACTACCGGCAGCCGCGGGGTATCAAACCGCTGTGTCGGGACAATCACGCGAGTATAAAGAATCGGGTTACTCCCTCATTTTTGCCTTCAACCTGGCGCTCGTTGTGATCTATCTGGCACTGGCAGCCCAGTTTGAGAGCTTCACCGATCCACTCACCATCCTGGTTACTGTCCCTTTAGCCCTTACGGGTGCCTTTGGGGCGCTCTATTTTGCAGGAATGAGTCTTAACCTTTACAGTCAGATAGGACTGGTCATGCTTGTGGGTCTCGCCACTAAAAACGGTATTTTAATCGTTGAGTTTGCCAACCAGCTTAAGTCCCAGGGATTTGGTATTGTGGAAAGTGTTCTCCGAGCGGGCACACTTCGCTTCAGGCCGGTGCTAATGACTGCTGTATCCACCATTTTCGGAACTCTACCCATCGCCATATCCACTGGGGCTGGATCAGAAAGTCGAAGTCCAATGGGAATGGTGGTTATCGGAGGGATGTTGCTTTCTACTCTGTTGACCTTGATCGTTATTCCAATCGTGCACATTCTTGTGCAGAAAATGATTCTTCGAACGAAAAGCAAGCTTTAACATCATTGAGTTGTGACAAAAAAAGCCACCTGGGCTTCGCCATTGTAAAGAGGGTGTATTGAGAAACGCGATAAAAATATCGAAGAGTGATTTTGCTGATACACTCTATTATTGGTTATCCGAACATCTATCGAATCAAGAAGTCAAAAACATGGCCGATGAAGTTGGCTTTAGGATAACGGGTTTTCTGAAGTTAAAAATCAAAAAGAAGTTGTATGAGAAATTTCATTCTGAGTTGTTTGCCTTAAACATGTATTTAATCGTTTTTACCTGTGAAAGTATCATCAACGACGAACATAAACGGGGGGATATTTTAGACAACTTTCACAACCTTGTTTTCCAACGACACATCAAAGCGACGGGCATAAGCTACAAGGATTGGCTAAAATTCATGAGGCTTATTTATCACGAGTATAACCAGGCCGTGGAAACGGACAGTTTGCTGACGCCTATCTTGCTGGTGGCAAGCCATTTTGAAAAGAACCTTTTTGGAACAATTACATCAGACCCCCATGCTCGATTTGAAGCCGGTATGCGCATCGGAGGAATAGCAAGACAGTTGTCGAAAACATTGCAGGAATATGATATAGAGTAGCATTACACGGTGTATGCAAAGGGGAACAACCATGTCTGTACTTACCGATTTGCCCGCCTGGAAGGCATTGAAGGAACACCAACGCGAGGTAGCAGGTTTGCACATGCGTGACCTTTTCGCTCGCGAACCAAACCGGTTCGAACGATTCTCACTCCGTTTCGAAGACATCCTCTTTGACTACTCAAAAAACCTCATCACGGAGAAGACCATCTCCCTGCTCATGGCGTTGGCGAGAGAAACGAACCTGGCAGCAAAAATGGAGGCCATGTTCTCGGGCGAGAAGATTAATGTCACGGAGGGGCGGGCAGTGCTCCACGTTGCTCTTCGCAACCGTTCCCAAAGACCCATCCTGCTTGACGGCAGGGACGTCATGCCCGGTGTCAACCGCGTTCTTACAAAGATGCGGGACTTCAGCGAAAGGGTACGCAACGGAATATGGAAAGGATACACGGGCAAGTTTATAACCGATGTGGTGAACATCGGCATCGGTGGTTCGGATCTGGGACCGAAAATGGTCACACGGGCGCTTGCTCACTACGCAAAACCTGGCCTTCGTTCCCATTTCGTCTCCAATATAGACGGTACGGATATTGTCGAAACACTCAAATTTTTAAAGCCTGAAACCGCACTCTTTCTGATTGCGTCCAAAACCTTTACCACCCAGGAAACCATGACCAACGCCTATTCAGCCAGAGCATGGTTTTTAGAAAAGGCTAAGGACGAAGCCCACATAAAAAAACACTTCGTAGCACTTTCCACCAATGAGGCAGGTGTTGTCGAATTCGGCATCAATCCAGACAACATGTTCGAGTTCTGGGATTGGGTGGGAGGCCGTCATTCTCTCTGGTCGGCCATTGGTCTATCCATCGCAATTGCCATCGGGATGAACCAGTTTGAAGAGCTCTTAAACGGCGCTCACAAGGTGGATGAGCATTTTCGAACAGAACCTTTTGAAAAAAACATCCCTGTCATCATGGCACTCATTGGCATCTGGTACAACAATTTCTATGGCGCTGAGAGCCATGCGATCCTGCCTTATGACCAGTATCTGTTTCAGTTCCCAGCTTATCTCCAGCAGGCGGATATGGAAAGCAATGGCAAGAGCGTAACCATCGATGGTGAGTGGGTGGATTACTCAACGGGGCCCATCATTTGGGGAGCGCCCGGTACCAACGGCCAACACGCCTTTTATCAACTCATCCACCAGGGGACCAAGTTTATACCCTGCGACTTTCTGGCTCCCGCCAGGACACTTAACCCCTTGGGTGATCATCACGCCATTCTTATCTCCAACTTCCTGGCGCAGACCGAAGCCCTCATGAAGGGGAAAAGCGAAGAGGAGGTTCGAACCGAACTGGCCGCATCAGGCATGTCGGGTGAAGAGCTTGAAAAACTAGTTTCCGCCAGAACCTTTAAGGGCAATAAACCATCCAATTCTTTTTTGTTCAAAAAACTTACGCCCCAAACCCTGGGCTCACTCATCGCCCTCTATGAGCACAAAATATTTACCCAGGGTGTCATCTGGAACATAAACAGCTTCGACCAGATGGGTGTGGAATTGGGCAAACAACTGGCGAAAGCTGTTCTGCCAGAGCTTAAAGGTGAGATACGGATCACATCCCACGACTCTTCCACCAACGGCCTCATCAATTATTACAAGACCATCCGATAAGACATCAGAGAATCTCCACAAATCAATGACACGCGTGTGTCAAATTAACGTCAGGTAAGGATAATGAAACCGCTTGCAATGTGGTCCTTCACGTGCGGTGTGAATAATTTGATGCCCTTGAGCAAGCTTTTTTTCACATGAGTTCCCTTATTAAGATGATATGCTTCATCAGATGCAAGATGGCATTGGTTATGCATATTGAATTTTACAAGACGTCACTTTAAAAATCTGCAATGTTCGTCAACACGCAAAGACGGCACAATCTATCATTATTTTGAATAAGTCCTTTGATATTGCTAGGCAATATCCCTGGTAGGGCTAAAAAATAGAAAAAGAGATTGGTGGCCAGAAAACGGAACGGCATATGCGGATTACAAACCATTCATCCCCTCTTCTCTCTTTATCAAATGGAGCCGAGGGGATTTTTTTCGTCATCATCGATGAGAACTTCCTTTTGGGTAAAGTTGGTTGATTCTCATGCTTTGTAGAATCCGAAAGGTGAATATGGGCAGGTTTCAGAATTAGGCCCTTTGCAACCTGATATCGACAAAACATTGTCGATATGGTTATGCAGCAAGGCCAATATTTATCTTTGACTCAATCATCGCTTTTGGGAGGCGGAGGAATCAACGGCTCTAATAGACGAAATAACTCTGGTATGCGATCAGTCGCTACACTCCAGACTCGTTCAAGCAAAACTTCTCCGTACTCATGAGCCAATACATTACGCTGACCCACAATACTACTCCAAGGGATTTCTGGATGAGAATCTTTAAAGCCGTTTGACACTCGTCTCGCAGCTTCACCTATAACGATGATTTGCCTCTCGATTGCATATCGGAGAGCTTTCTGTGAAACGAACTGATTATATGAAACTCCTGTTATGAATT
>JAFGPZ010000059.1 GCA_016935935.1 Deltaproteobacteria bacterium | reverse complement strand
TTGTGGCCCTTGTTGTTTCCGGTGGTCATACGAACATCTATCTTGTTGAGGATTTCGGGTTATTGCGTGTTTTAGGGCAGACAAAAGATGATGCTGCTGGAGAGGCCTTCGATAAGGGAGCAAAAATGCTGGGGCTTGGCTATCCGGGAGGAATGGTGATTGACCAGTTGGCACAGAGGGGTAATCCGGCAATGATTGATTTCCCCAGATCGATGAAGGGGAGTCTGGACTTCAGTTTCAGTGGATTGAAAACTTCACTTTTATACTATCTGAGAAAAAGGTCAGGGCCTTTAACAGACGACGATTTGCCAGACATCGCGGCAAGTTACCAGGATGCAATAGTGGACGTACTTGTTGAAAAAACACTTAAGGCTGCTGAAGAGGTTTCTCTTTCACAGGTGGTTATTTCAGGTGGCGTTGCCGCCAACAGCAGGCTGCGCAGAGTCTTTTATGAGAGAGCAGAAGAAAAGGGCATCGAACTCTTTTTGCCGCCACCGGTTTTATGTACCGATAATGCTGCCATGATAGCCGTTGTGGGCGACAATCTGTTAAAAAGGGGAGGAAGGGACTCATTTAGCATGAATGCAATCTCGCGATGGCCTGTCAGTTGCCGGGTTGAGCGATGAATCTGAAAAAAAGATATAGGGACATCTACGATCAATTCATAAGCCTGAAGGGTACGCCTGAAAGCATCGCCTTTGGCGCCGCCATAGGGGTCTTTATCGGTGTAACACCGACGATGCCCTTTCATACCATTTCAATCTTTGCCCTTACCTTTTTCTTGAGACTGAATTTTACGACTGCATTTCTTGGAGCTACCGCCATATCAAATCCACTGACCATACCCTTTTTGTATGCGTCACAGTATCAACTGGGGAAATATCTTCTCGGTAATGAATGGTGTGAGGTTCCCTTCACCGATTATTCCATATGGGACATCATGAACGCGGGATGGAATATTGCCTGCCCCTTACTGCTGGGAGGGTTAATTATGGCGTTAGTCTTTGCCGTTCCAGCCTATTTTATGGCGTATAGAGCCGTCGTGATCATACGAGGAAAAAGGCATGGCCACTCCCATGGAGATCCTTAGGAAATACAAGGTAAGACCCCGGAAAAAGCTGGGGCAGTCATTTCTGATAGACGCTAATGTCGCGGCCGTAATTATAAAATCTTCGGATATAAAAGCGGATGAAGTCATAGTGGAAATCGGCCCCGGGTGTGGGGCCTTGACTTCATTGATTGTCAAGGAAGCCAGGAAAGTCATAGCCGTTGAGATTGATAATCGTATGGTTGATATACTGCGGGAAGAGCTAAACGATTCGTCAAATCTTGAAATTGTTCATCAAGATATTTTGAATTACGACTTTACCATGCCTTTAAGGGAAAATGCAGATATTGCCGGGGTAAATATCATTGGCAACATTCCCTACAGTATTTCGTCTCAGATACTATTCAGGTTAATTCATTTCCGGCACGCCATATCGTCCATGACGCTCATGTTTCAGAAAGAGGTGGCAGACAGGATTATGGCGCCGCCCGACACGAAGCAGTATGGCATTCTCTCAGTCATGACTGCCATGTATACGCCTCCTTCCAGAGTTATGAATGTTCCTGCCAGTTGTTTCTATCCAAGGCCCCTGGTCGACTCTTCTGTTCTGAAGTTTAAGGTCAGGCGAAACCCCTTATATGCTGTGAGGGATAACGATCTTTTCCTTAAGGTTGTTAAGTGTGCCTTTGCAAAGAGGAGGAAGACACTGTTCAATAATCTGAGAAGTTCCGATGTCTTTCTCACAGGGGGAGATGACATTCAAGAAACTCTCAACAGGCTGGACATAGATGGCAGGAGGCGCGGAGAGACCTTGACAGTTGAAGAATTCGGGATGCTCAGCGATGCAATCCTTGATTTGCAGTTACACAAAAAGAAATAGTGATTGACATAACAGGAAATTATTAATAGGCTTGCCCGCAATATGACCGACAGGGAGATAAAGAAATGGAACATGAAGAAACATTGCTGCATTTAAGTGACGGCACTTTTGAGGATGAAGTGCTCAAGTCTGAAAAACCGACCCTCGTTGACTGTTGGGCCCCCTGGTGCGGGCCATGCGTTGCCCTTGGGCCGATTATTGAGGAATTGGCAAAAGAGTATGGTGACAGGATAAAGGTAGCCAAACTGAATGTGGACGAAAACCAGGACATCGCTGCCAAATATGGCATAAGAGGAATTCCCACCATTCTTCTCTTCAAGGCCGGAAAGTTGGAAGACACTCTGGTGGGTCTTGTATCAAAGGATCATCTTGAAGATTTCATAAAGAAGGTTCTGTAAATATGCGTCTTACCAGGATATTTATCAGCATAATACTCGTTTTGACGGTAACCGGTTGCGGTTTGTTTGGGAGAGACGGTTCTATGCAGAGGGCTACCCCCGGAGGCCTCTTTCAGCAGGGTTACGAGGATTACCAGGACGGCAAATATAAAAAGGCAATCGAATCCTTCCAGCGGCTGAAGGAGGAGTATCCCCTGAGTCAGTATGCCATACTCGCAGAGATTGGCATCGCCGATTCTTTCTTCAGCAAAGGTGATTATATGGAAGCCGAAGTCGCCTATGGCGATTTTATGGATTTCCATCCCACAAATGAAAATCTTCCCTATGTGATGTATCAGCTTGGCATGTCTCACTATAAACAGGTTCTCAGCATTGACAGAGATCAGACGGAGGTACGCAAAGCCAGGGATGCCTTTGAGAGGCTTATCACAAGATTTCCAAGCACAAAATTTGCCTTCATAGCTGAACAACGATTGCGGGATTGCCAAAAAAGACTGGCGGAACATGAATTTTATGTGGGGAAGTTTTACTTCGACCAGGGGGAATACCAGGCCGCATTGAGGAGATTTCAGCTGTTAGAGAGTGACTATGCGGGGCTGGGGCTGGATTATAAGGTCAGTTATTTTCTCCATGAAACAAAAAAACGTCTCGCCGAGCAGGGGAAGGGGAGTTAATCCGCCCCGCCAAATCTGATTTTATCTATCGCATCTTCCATACACTTTTCAGGACTTTGGGATGAGTCGATAACGATGTGGCAATGTTCGGGTAATTCATTTATTTCTTCAAAAGAACCCTTCTGTGCTTTGAATAACTCCCACCTTCCGTCGGATGCCTCATCCGGGTCCGACAATCGGACACGAAGTCGTTCCCTTACGATTTCATCAGAACAGACACATTCTACGATGAAGAAATCCGCATCTGCCAGTGATGCAAGACGGAAAGCTGTTTCCCTGTCCCTTTTTGTTTTAAAGGAAGCGTCGATTATTACGGATTTACCTTTTTTCAGTTCAATCTCCGCAAGATTAAGAGCCGCTTCATATGTTTTCCTTGATATGGTATCTGCGTAAATACCCTGGCCGAAATCCTCGTGGTGTCGTTCCGACGGTGTTATCTTGAGCATTTCCTTTCTCATGACGTCACTTCTGATAATCTCAGACTCCAGAAGCGTGCCCAGGTTTTTGGCAAGTACACTCTTTCCTGTTCCCATCAATCCAGCCGTCAGTATAAGCGTCGGTCTTTCCGGTCTGGCTGCGTATCTGTATGCGAGCTCGAAGTAACGCGAAGAGGTTTTAATGGCCGTCAGTTTTTCTTCTTTATCAATGGCATTATCATTAACCTTGAAGCCGATTACCTTGCCCCGAACGTATGCAAAATAGCATTTGTAGAAATTGAGCAAAGTCCTTATTTCTGAATCGCCTGAGTATTTGATATAGGCGTCGATGAAGGTATTTTCATAGGTCGGATAATTGTTGTAATCGAGATCCATTGCGAGGAATGAAACCTCGGCGGCGACATCAAGATACCTGAAGCGCTCGTTAAATTCTATGCAGTCAAAGATGAGAATATCATTGGCCACACATATATGCTGGAGATGAAGGTCTCCGTGACAATCGCGGATTTTGTGTTCAGCTACTCTTTTCTCGAAGAGGGTCCTGTTCCTTTCAAGAAAATCATTTGCATATGATTTGATGAAGCTGTACCGGTTTTTGGGGATGGTAATGTCTATGTAGTTTTCCGTCTGCTGAAAATTTTCGTCGTGATTTTGACATACCGTATCAAAACCTCCGATCCGGTCGATTTCGCCTCCCGTGGCAGCCTCTTTGTGAAAATCGGAAATCTTGTGAGCCACATCAACCATTACCGATTTGTCGACGATACCCTGCTCAAGGAGTCTGTGAAGCATGCGTTCCTCGGGGATCTTTTTCATCATTACCGCGTAATCTACGATGAGTTGTCCATCCTTCAGGTGAAGATTTCCCTTGTCGTCTTCGCGAATGGGTACAACATCGAGATATATCTCGCGGGCAAGGCGCCGGTTGAGTCTCAGTTCCGCGTCGCAGTAAAATTTTCTCTTTTCAATAGTTGTAAAGTCCAGGAATCCGAAATCGACATCTTTTTTAACCTTGTAAACGTAATCTCCTGCAATGAATATGAAGGAAATATGTGTCTGTATCATCTCCACCGAAGAAGGTCTGTGGGGGTAAAATTCGGGCCTTGTCATGGACGTCACAAGATTCGGGTGAGTCATTGATGTTCTCCTTTTTCGATTGCTTGATATGAGATCTGCATAATTGCGAATCTGGTCATTGGAGGTGTGCAACACCGTGCAATCTTACTTTAAGAAACGATGTCATTGCGAGTCGGCTCTCAGCCGACGTGGCAATCTCTTTCATTGTCGGCATGTTATGAGATTGCTTCACTTCGTTCGCAATGACCAAGCGGGGTAAACGCTTCTCGTCATTGCGAGGTGCGCAGCACCGTGGCAATCTCGTCCATTACAGGTATGCTTTTGGATTGCTTCACTTCCCGCCACGCCTTGCTCGCGGCTTCGGTTCACCGCAATGACAATGTGGGTATTATGCAAAGATCTTCTAGCATGAAATGTCAACAGGAATATCGAAATCGCCGTTGAAAAATTCTTTACCATGAAGTAAACAGCGAGCCGATCATCTTTTTTTTATCGGCTATTGTAATTACCTGAATAACGTTAATATTTCAATATAAAGTTGATACTCCTTGACCGGGAGAAGGCGCTGTATTAATAAGAAAAATATGGAGAGAGTCTACGAAGAATCATTGCAATCTCCTGGTTCTTATCGATGGATATATCAGGCAGCCATTGCCGGCGCCTTTAATATCCGATTTTCTGAAATGCTTGAAATGAATAGATGCACCAGTGACAGGGAGGTGATTTAATGACTTATTTTTTTATCAGGTGGCTCATGCTCGCCATTGCCATTATTTTTGCATCCTATGTTCTCGAGGGCATTCACGTGCAAAGTTTCTTCTCAGCCTTTTTTGCAGCGGCCTTTTTAGGGCTTCTGAATGCCTTTTTCCGCCCCGTACTCATTATCATAACGCTCCCTATCAATATATTGAGCATGGGGCTCTTTACCTTCGTTATTAATGCTCTGCTGTTGAAAATGGTTTCCGGCGTCATCGGGGGTTTCGAAGTATACGGTTTCTGGACGGCAATCTTCGGTTCTCTGATTATCAGTGCGGCAAACTGGTTCCTCAGTTCCATCCTGCAAAGGCAGGACTATGGAGGGCCTGAGGGAAAAGGTGGAAAAGAAACCGATGAAAACTATATTGATCTCACGAAAAGGGATGACAAGTGGGAATAACGAACCTGACACCGGCAATGCGCCAGTACCTGGATGTTAAAGAGCAGCACAAAGACTGTATAATCTTTTTCAGAATGGGCGATTTCTATGAGATGTTTTTCGAGGATGCAATAACTGCCTCCAAAGTGCTCGAGATTACGCTGACATCGAGAAACAAAGGGAAGGAGAACAGTGTCCCGCTCTGTGGTGTTCCTTACCACGCGGCATCTTCCTATATTGCGAAACTGATAGAAAAAGGTTTCAAGGTTGCAATCTGCGAGCAGGTTGAAGATCCGAAGGATGCCAGGGGAATTGTAAGGAGAGAGGTTGTCCGTATAGTTACTCCCGGGCTGGTGGTGGAATCTTCCAATCTGGAAGCAAAGGAGAACAACTTTCTTGCCGGCTTCGCCGTCAACGGGGGCTCTTTAGGACTTGCCTTCATCGATATCTCTACCGGTGAGTTCCGGGTTACGGAGACAGAGGAATTTGAATTGTTGATGCATGAGATATCGGGCCTCGATTTCAGCGAGGTGATTGCCGGGGAAGAACTGAAGGGAAATAATCTTTTCAGGGCCTTCATAAAGGCAAGAGATCGTTGCATGGTAAACTATCTGCCATCTGAATATTTCTCCCCTGAGAACGCTGCGGCTCTATTCAGAGAATATTTTAATCAGGATCTGTTGGATAAAATCGATTTTGAGGCAAAGAAGGCCATGTCCGGGGCTGCCTGCGCCGTGCTGAGATATGTCAAAGAGACGCAGAAGGAAGGGCTGGGTCACATAAACGAAATCAGATTATACCCCCTGAAAACTTACATGCTGCTCGATGAGACGGCGCGGCGAAACCTGGAACTCTTCAACACCATACAGGACAACAAAAAGGCGGGTTCACTATTTCATGTGCTGGATAAAACCGTTACCTCCATGGGAGGGAGACGTCTTCGCTGGTGGCTTACCTATCCCCTTGTCGATGCGGGAAAAATCAGAGAAAGGCTTGTCGCCGTATCGGAGATAAAGGAAAAGCACCACGAGAGAGAGACGCTTCGCAGGCTGCTGTCCGGCGTTTACGATATGGAAAGGCTTGGGAGCAGGGTAGCCATGGGAATCGCCA
>JAFGPZ010000327.1 GCA_016935935.1 Deltaproteobacteria bacterium | reverse complement strand
GAAAGAATTGATGGAGTTTTGCATAAACAAGCTCGCAAAGTACAAATGGCCTGTCGAGATCGAATTTCGCAAAGAGCTGCCAAAATCCAATGTTGGAAAAATTCTCCGTAAGGAATTAAGAGCAGAGGAGTTTGAAAAGCGGGAGAAAAAGGGCCAACAGGACTCCTACCAGGAGCGTCAATTCCGCCATTCAGGAAGATAAACGAACTCTATACCGCACAAGGGGCGGCACGACCGGGCAGAAGTCGCATCCGATATTTTCTCACCGGTAACGTTTTACATTTTAACAGTTCTTTTATCTCAGAAAGCGGAAGGATCCGGTAATCCGTATTTTTTATTTTTTCAAGTAATTCTATGAAGTGTCGTGACCATATTCCACCTTCTACCTCGGCGTGTATGGGAAGCACGTGCATCCCCCCGTCCTTCAGAATTTGAAAAATCGTTGTGACACCCTGATCGACGCCAATCTCTTCAAGACAGGGGAGATCCGAGGGTATCTCCATCAGACCTGAGTTCTCATGAATAAATGGTTCCATGGCACGTGTGCAACTCAGATAAGCGAAATTGAATCTCTCTAAAACTTTCAGGACCCTGTCGTCAATGATCCATCCTGGCGCTCCGAATGACAGGGGTTCTTTATTAACAATTTTTTTGTACGCGTTGACGCCTTTTTGAAACCAGCCTTCTATCCACTCGCAGGAACGGGTATGGAGTTCGTCCTGCCATCTCCTGTGGTCCCAGGCATGAAGCTCTACTTCATGTCCTTCTGATATAATCTGTTGTACAAGCCCCGGGAATGAAAGGGCAATCATTGGTGAGGGGAGCAGAGTGCCATACAGAGCGGTTCTCATACCATAGAGGCGGCTTGCTTTGGTTCTGAACATCTTTTTGAGAAAACGCGGGTTTTTGATGAGCTGAAAGATTGCTATACCGGAAGAATCGGGCCCCATGCTGAGGTAAAATGTTCCCTTAACGTCAAAATCGGCCATAATTGAGAGGAGACGGGGCACACCTCGTTTCATGCCGAGATAGGTATCTATATCGATCTTCAGGCCCAGGATATTTTCTTTATTTTGACGAATGGGCTGCTTTATCATTTTCCTCCAAGAAGGCATACAGCGTCTTTCTGAGTGATTCTTCCAACCCGGTCACAGGAGTCCAGTCCAGAAGCTTTCTCGCCTTCTCAATGCTCGGTTTCCTCGTATAAATATCCTGGTATCCTTTGCCATAGTACTCACCGGCTGACACTTCTATGATTTCTGAAAAATCCTTATCATTTTTGTGCGCGGGGTGTTCCATAAAGATTTTTTTTAACATATGGGCAAGATCTTTTATGGAGCATTCATTGTGGGGATTGCCGATGTTTATTATCTGGTTTTTACAGCAATCATCCCTGTTCTCCAGAATTTTCATAAGCGCATCTATCCCGTCATCCACATAGGTAAAACACCTCGTTTGCCTGCCCCCATCCACAAGAGATATGGGCCGCTTCATCAATAGCTCCGCGATAAACTGGGTAACAACCCTTGAACTTCCCTCCTTCGCGGTATCCAGGGAATCTAACCTTGCGCCGATCCAGTTGAAGGGTCTAAAGAGGGTGAATTCCAAATCACCTCTGGTACCGTGAGCATAAATGACCCGATCGAGCATCTGTTTGCAGCATGAATAAATCCAGCGTTCCTTCTGTATCGGTCCCACAACAAGAAAGGTTTCGTCTTCTTTAAATTCAGGGTCCATAGAGGCGCCATAAACTTCCGAGGTAGAGGGGAAGGCAATCCTTTTGTGATATTTTACACAATGCTTAACTATATTGAGATTCATTTCAAAGTCCAGTTTGAAGACACCGATCGGGTCCTCCACATAATGTTTAGGAGTGGCAATAGCGACAAGGGGTATTATTACATCGCACTTTTTGACGTGATATTCGATCCATTCCTTGTTGATTGCGATGTCACCTTCCAGGAATTGGAAACGGGGATTATTAAGTACCTTATCCAGTTTGTCGAAGGCGAGATCCATGCCGTAGACAGCCCAATCGGTTGTTTCGAGTATTTTGTTGGTTAGATGATGTCCAATGAAACCATTAACGCCGAGTATTAATATTTTCATTTTAAAATAACGCCCTTCCTTTTCTTGAAATATTCAAAGATACTTTGGTCTCTCATCCGTTTTTCTGTCACTTCAATGTCCGCCAGCCTGAGTCTGCCATCCGATGCCCTGATATAGATATTGCCATCGTCAGCCTCGACCGTTCCCGCGGTGAAGTTTGAGCGACTTCCCTCTTCTGGCAGTCCCCACCAAACAAACAATTTTTCCCCCTCAGGAAGATATGTAAAAGCCCCCGGATAAGGTTTCGTAACCGCCCTGATAAGATTGTAAATTTGCATTACCGGCCGGTTCCAGTCAATCTTTCCATCCTCGGGTTTCCTCCCGCCGAAGTAACTTCCCGATTGTAAATCCTGGGGGTACCGGGGAGCGCTTCCATTTTTTATCAAAGGGAGAAGTTCTTCGAGGAGTTCTTTCGCCTTCTCGCAGAGTTTTTTATAGAGGATGACGGCCGTATCTTCGCTGTCTATTATAACTTCTTTCTGCCCTACTATATCTCCCGCGTCCGCCTTTTCAACCATGTGATGCAGTGTAACGCCAGTGCGCTCCTCACCATTTAGAAGCACCCAGTTTACGGGACACCTTCCCCTGTAAGCGGGGAGCAAGGATCCATGAAGGTTGTATGCCCCCGATGAGGGTACGTTTAGAATTTCTTTACCCAATAGGTTCCGATAATAAAATGAAAAGATAACATCCGGTGCCATGGCACCGATCTTTTCGATCCAATCCAGTGTATTAACATCTTCCGGACAGAACACGGGAATCTTATTTTTCCCCGCCCAGTCAACCACTGAATCAAACCAGCAGTTTTCATCGGGATTGTCCTCATGGGAGAAGACAGCTATAATATCGAAGTGCTCATGCTTCAATGCTTCAAGACCCACGATTCCCATGTTGTGATAGGCAAACACGACGGCTTTCATCTGGAATTTTCCTCGACATCGGAAGAATAAATCCTGTCAATGACATATTCGGGTCTTCTTCTGACTTCCTTATATATTCGCCCGACATACTCACCCGTGACACCAAGTGCAAAAAACTGAAGGCCTATAAAGGCAAACATTATGGCAAAGAGCGTAAAAACACCTTCGGCCGCCCATGCAGCACCATAGACGAGACGGGCGATTCCAAGGATGATGCCAAAAGTAACCCCCAAAAAAGCCATCCCTATACCCGCATACATAATCAATTTTAGGGGGAAATCGGAGAACGATGATACCAGGTCGAACTGTAGATTGATAAGTTTTCTCGTGGAGTAATGTGATTCACCTGCATACCTCTCTTCGTGGGCTACTTCAATTTCCGTTACATGTTTGGCAAAATAGGTGGCCAATGCCGGTATGAATGTGGATTGCTCACGACAGTCGATCATGTGTCGCACAATACTGCGGCGATAAACCCGAAGCATACATCCCCAGTCTGTCATATGGACTCCTGTAATCTTCCTTGCGATAATATTTATTATCCTGGATGGAAATGTCCTGAAGATGGAATCTTTTCTTTCTTTTCTTATTGTACCAACGACGTCATAATTTCCTTCTTCCATCGCTTTTACAAGTTTTGGAATTTCTTCAGGTGGATTTTGAAGGTCAGCATCCATTGTGACGATTATCTCGCCTTTGACAACAGAAAACCCTGAAAAAATGGCCGCATGCTGTCCGTAATTCTTTGTAAGTTCCAGAACCTTCACTTCAGGCTGCGTTGTAAAACCCTTCAGGATGGAAAGACTTTTATCACTGCTTCCATCATCTACAAAGATAATTTCGTATTTTTTACCCATATTTCTCATGACGGGAGTAAGGCGTTCCATCAGATGATCCAGGTTTGCTTCTTCATTGTATACAGGGATTACTATCGAAATCATTATCTCCTTATCCATGATTCAATATCTCCTTGACCGCTTCACAGACGTAGAGTACGTCCTTGTCCTCCATACCCGGGAATAGAGGTAAAGACACGATTCTATCCGCGGCATGAGCTGTTTCTGTCAGTTTTTCTTCCATAATACCAAAGCGTTTTTTTATATAGCTAAAATAGTGCCCCGGGGGAAAATGTATCCCATAACCGATATTATATTCCGTCAATTTTTTCATAAAACGTTCTCTGCTCATCCCGGTTACTTTTACGACGAAGAGGTGCCATGCGTGAACATGCTGGTATGGAGAAGCTCCGGGTATGTCGAGCCCTTTTCCACCGGCCAGGTTTTCTTTATAGAGATCTGCCAGTTCTTTTCTGCGGTTGTTGAATTCTCCCAGTCTGGCGAGTTGAGCCGATCCCAAGGCGGCCTGGATATCCGTCAGATTATATTTGAATCCAGGTTCGTTTATATCATACTCCGGATTCCCACCTTTACCGTATCTCTTCCAAGCATCCCGCTCAATGCCGTGAAATCTTAAAAGCCGCAGTCGTCTTTCGAGTTGATCATCACTGTGTGTTACCATGCCGCCTTCACCGGCCGTGATGTTTTTCAAGGGATGAAAAGAAAAAATAGCCGGATGGCCGAATCCCCCGGCATGGACTCCCTTGTAATAGGTTCCCATGGCATGTGCCGCATCCTCTATTATGGGGAGATTGTATCTTCCCGCAATATCCACTATCCTGTCCATATCAGCAGGGGCGCCCGCAAAATGAACGGGAATTATAGCCTTCGTTCTTTCCGTGATCGCCTCCTCAATCAGCTCCGCATTGATATTCAAGGTATCATAATGAATATCAACGAAAACGGGTTTTGCGCCGCAAAGTGTAATCATATTAATGGTGGAGGCAAAGGTCATGGAGGGTGTTATGATCTCATCTCCCTCTTTTAATCTTAAAGCGAGCATCATGAGATGCATGCCCGCTGTGCCTGAACTGAGGGAGATGGCATGGGACGCGCCTGTAAGTTCGCGGAACTGTTCTTCAAAAGAAGCGCAGATGGGGCCTGTTGTGATCCATCCCGATTTTAAGCATGAAACAACTCCATCAATCTCGCTTTCGCCAATTGACGGCCTGCTTAATGGTAGAAAATCTTTTCTTATTTTCATAAACTAACCCTGTACCTAATCAACATCTCAGACGCAGAAGATAAAAGGCGCCGTTACTCCACAGCACCTCTATGTTCGGGATTCTCTTTCTCAGTTTTTCCAGTCTCTCTTTGTATTGCGTTACGCAGTAAACATTCCCCTTTTTCTTGCAAAGCTTCAAAAACTGCTCAGAGGACAAAAAATAACGGTTCCTTTCATCAGGGGAAAGTTGTCTGATACCATAGCTCAATTCTCCAAAATCGTCAACAACAGGGGTCCTGATCTTGTTATAAAAATCAATTCCATAAAAATTAATTCCGTATTGGAACAACTCCTGATCGGCGGGAATGAAAACTTTGATTGCCTGTGAAACAGGGTAAGCGGATTTATATGGGGTCAGAAAATGGGAGGCAGGGAAAAGCAGTGATCCTAAAAAAAGGGCTGAGAGGAGATAAACTGTCAAAAACCATCCCTTATTCCATCTTCTCTTTATAATATCAGGCAGAAATATAATCAAGACCTGCAACAATATGGGTAAAATAATGAGAGGAATCCATTCTTTACCCTCAACGGCATGTTTTTTTAGAAAGGGAGGGATACATAGTGCAATGATGAACAAACAAGACTGTAAGATAACAGGAAGATGGGTGAGAAGGCTTCCTCTCTTTGACTCGTATTGGACAATGCTTTGATCGTCATAAAGACTGAAAAGACAACCAAAAAGGACTGCAATTGGCAGGAAGACGGGTGTAATATAGGGTATCAGTTTGGATGAAGAGAAGGAGAAGAATAGAAAAATAAAAATTGCCCAGGTCAGGAGAAAACGTGTGTCGACTTTCCGCCAGAGACGAGCTGTTTTCCCTGAGATTCCTCTTATCGCCTGAAATAAAAACGCGCACCAAGGAAATATGCCCAGTATAATGACGGGTATATAATAATAAAATGGGCCAGCTTTACGACATACGTCTGTTGTATATCTCAAAAACTGCTCGTGAATGAAAAAGAACCACAGAAAATCTTTGTTTGCCTTCTGAACGAGAAAGATCCAGGGCGATGAAATCGAAAGAAATACAATTATCCCGATTGGCGAAAAAAGCCCTAAGATATCTCGCCATTTCCTACAAATGACAAGCCACAGAATTAGTATAGCAAAAGGAAATACTATGCCTATCAGTCCCTTTGTCAAAAAAGCCAGGGCGCTTGCGATGTATAGAAGATAAACCCAAATCTTTTTCTGATAGTCTCCTGTGATATACCGATATCCTGCCCAGGTGGCGAGGCAGACGAAAAAGGCAAGGGGAATATCCAGTATATTTATTCTTCCAAGAATAAAATGGTACAGAAATGTGCTTAAAACCCCTGCCGAGTATAATCCTGTCTTTTCACCGGCAAAGAAAACACCCATAAAATATACAAGGATAATGCATCCCCAGGCACACAGCCCCACGAAAAGCCTCGATGAAAATGCGTTTTCGCCGAACATTTTGAATGATAGAGCTGTTGCCCAGTAACAGAGAGGAGGCTTTTCGAGATAAATCACATGTTTCAAATGGGGGGTGATATAATCCCCCGTGCTGTTCATGAGGTGCGGGATATCGCTGTAACGGGCTTCGTCAGGTTCCATCAACGGCATGGCTGGTAAAAGAATTACGTAGAGAAAAAGGGGAATAACAAATAAAAATAGAATTTTGCTTTTCATCCTTTTAACCGTAGCTCTCACGATTTCTCAGACCTTCTGTTTCTGAAATTAAGTCCCTGCCTGATGTCGGATAGTGAATATTTGTTAAGTTGAACTGAACAGCGAGCGTTAACCCCGCTGCTTGTGATGGGGTTAGCGAGCGAATAAAAAATAAATATTTTCTTTAACAGTCGAAGCTCCCCCGCAACTTGTTGCGGGGGAGCTTCAATCATTAAGATTTCTCGTCGTTAACACTCCTCGAAATGACAAAATTTAAAGGTCTCATGGCAATACGGTGTATTTCCGACTTTTTAAGAGAACATCAAGTATTAAGCTCCGAATTTTGTCAGTCTTTTTGCGTGGGCAAGAGCTAATCCCATAAGATATACCGTCGGCATTCTGCCCAGCCCGCCATGGATGCATTCCCTTTCGCCAAATCTTTCTACATTGTCCGGTCGGCAGGTGTCCGATGAGAGAAGCACAGGAACCGGGTGCCAGCTATG
>JAFGPZ010000326.1 GCA_016935935.1 Deltaproteobacteria bacterium | reverse complement strand
TCCCAAAAAAACCATAAATAATTTACATATTATATTTGAAGGTAAACGGACTGTGAAAATACTAGCAATTGACCAATGGACATGCTCAAGACGATCCGCAGGAAAAAGTGTCAAATAGTCTATTTCTGAGCGCAAGGAGAGGTCTAGGAAGCGCCAGAAGACGATATACCCAAAGATAACTTTAATCCTATGGAAATTAATAACGTGAATGTTTTGCCGCTCAGTCGTTATTTTTACTTTCGTGAAGGAATCATAAAGCATATATCATTAAGAGAATATAAAGGATATTTATAGGATGCTTAGCTTCTACATGGAATTATGAATAAACGAGAAGAGGGGTATGAGATGTTCAGGAAATTTTTACTTGTATTGCTAGCAGTCATACTTTTGGCGGGAATAACCTGGTTCTCTGGATGTGGGGGAGATGGGGGTTCTCCATCAGGCGTAGTAAAGAGTTTCTATCAAGCCATAAACGACGGAGATTTTGACAAGGCAAAATCCTACACAATTCCCTCTCTAATAGCTCCAGCAATCCCGAAAGAGTTCGAGGGGAACATTGAAAAAGTGGAGATAGTCAACGAATCTACGGAAAAAGCTTTCGGTATAAAAGTGGCGAGTCTCGAGATTATTATCTCAGTCAGCCCCGCCGTATATTCGACTTCTTTTTTATGGCAACCTGAAAACAGGCGATTTGTCAGTCTCGAAGAGACAGACAAAGGATGGAGAATATCTACCATCAATTAAGTGACCCGCGGAAAATGAGAGGTGATGGTTGCCTAAGAAGCAAATTATTTACTTTTTGTTGAGTAGCTTAATAGCCATACTCACGGCAACACCGCTTGGCTGCTCCAACACACAAAACACACAAGAGCAAGAGAACGTGATTAACTTTTCTAATTCTCCCGAATCTCAAAGGTTCAAAGGACTCTGCTCAAACGAGGCAAAAACGCTAATCGAGCTAGACCATTACCTACTCGGTATAGGAGAGGATCCGTGTCTCTATGTTAATTACAAAAATATCAGTAATGAACCGATTAGATTAGATATAGGGATAGAATGGACAACTAGCGAAAACTTGCTCATTCAGACCGTACGGCAACACGACGTCAGAAATGTCATCCAACCTGGGCAAGAAGAGGAGCTTGTTTATAAACCAGCAGTTGTTACCACGCCATCGACAATATCAAACTACCATATCCTGATTTACCTGCCGGACAAATTTCGACTGCCATACCCTTCACTTGGCCCTCAAGTCAGCCCGTTTAAATCTTCTAGTCCAATCGTTTTAATTGCCTCAATAGAGAAGGCAAACCTGAGTCGGAGCGAATTATTTGAATTACAGAAAGCTATAAACGAAGTGATCACACAAGAAGCTAGAGTTGCTAGTGATCTGGAGAAGTCCTTATTGTCTCAAGCTAGTAAGCTAGTGATGTCAACTGGGTCTTCAAACGCAGTGGATATACTTAGAGAAAAAACGCCGCAACAACGTATGGTGCTGGATGGTTTGGCTACCGCGTTCGCGGATGCACTTAATTATTGGGGCAAGACCTTTCACGGAATCGAGATATCATCGTTGATAGGGAAGTCAATAGCCAAGGGCGCAGAAGGCCTAGGTAATAAGATTGCCGAATGGCTGTGGATGGGGGAAGTCGGCTTATTAAGAATCAAGGAACCAAATACTGGCGTGATGGATGTCGCGTACGATATGAGTGTGGGCGAGATTTGGGTTAATACCGAGGTTTACAGTCCGGCTTGTAGCGTAAACATGTATATACCGTTAGAGCCGACAGTTGTTTCTTCTGAAGGCGTAGGAAATATAATTCTCACTGAGGGCGTTAGACCAGCATTTGAAAGATGTAAGATTATTTACCGCTATACCTACAGCCTTAATTGATAAGCCTTGGGAAGGTGGATGGGCTTTGATATATATGAGATCGCCAATTTTTATGTGTTGCAGCCAAGACATTACCTGACACGTGAAAACTGTCTGATGCACCACCTATCAAGATGGGTTTTTAGCACGATGTTCGACATACCATTTGTTATATCTATCTCTGGCTCTATGAGTTTGACAAGCTGTGCAGAACTCCCTCGGTCTACCCTTCTTCCCATCTGGTTGAGGGGGTAATTCAACGCCACATCGCCGGCAATGTATCTTCCCGCCAGAACCTCGGATTTCCTCACGCTGTTGACGATTGTACCGTAGCTGCTCATACTGGAGGATGCCTCTGACAACTTCCAGGTCCGTCCGGTAAAATCGCCCATACCTACCAATCAGGCCACACTCAGTCATATCCCGGATATCTTCAGCATCAACCTTACGATGCATCCCAGGCAATGCTGAGTTGATCCACTCAGCGAACTTACTCGGACTTGAGACTGGCTGTCTCACATTATACGAGTATCCTCAATTATTTCATTTCAGGTTGGCTCCACTCGAAGCCTGCTTATTCGAAAGCCAGGTACTAAGACACTGCCAATTACAGAACGAATAGAATCTCGGCTTGTCGTTCCTAAATTCCTTCACCACTAACCATCCTGCTGATTCACTCCTGCTCTCACGGTCACAGTTGTCACAGTGCCATACTATTAACCTTGGCATATTGCCCTCCTCTTGGTATAAAAATGATTGAAAAACGAAATAAGTGAAATTCGTTTTATTGGGTTAATTCGCTTTATTGGCTTTTTCAAATATTTCATTTAATTCGCTTTATTCACTTTCATTGTGTTTTTATATATGGTCACAGGTTCTGTCGATAAATGGTCTTTAACTGGTTGAATCCCGGGTGCCGACGATAATATGCCGCATGACTCCGATCGTGGGGATTTATTACCTTCTCGAGGCATTGTTGCTTTACGAGCTGTGACAATGCATCTCGAATTCGATTATCTGGCAGGTCTTTTCCCGTTGAATCCGATATCTGCTTGACGGTCCATTGTTGGGCATAATCAGGGAACAATTGGAATAGGAGTCGTTCATCGTCGGTCGGTAGTACTGGCAGGTCGTCTAGTACAGACATATTCGCCCACGTTGCATTGTCACCAATGATTTCGACGGAGAACGGTTCCGTGAGTAGTACACGTTTCGACACGGGCGTCACATTGAATATCGAGCGGTTTTGTAACCGGAGAGCCTCGACTTCGATGATAGAGTCAGTACCGGCCTTAATCTGAGTGTTATTCATGGGCTCTCTGCCCTGGCGGTGGATACTAACGTGATGCGCTACGACAACCGTGGCGCCAGCATCGCGGATTTGGGCAAGGTATGCCATCACTTTTGATGCATCCTGAGTCTTATCAAGATTCAGGCCAACAGATACCTTTGCAAGACAGTCAATCAGGACGAGTACTTTTTTACCCTGTGATTGCCATGTCGATATCTTACTACAGAGGTCATTACGCTGCGTATCATCAACTAGTCGGAATCCGGTCATCGGTTGTTGGTCGATGCAGGACGGTACCTGACCGAGTGCAACGAATTCCAGCCTTTGTTCGTAGAGATTCTGAGGGGTGTCCTCGTCGATATAGATTACAGAACATTTCTGACAAGAGAACTGACCGAAGAGTTCATAGCCAGTTGCGGATTGTACCGCGATTTCGACCATAACCCATGATTTGAAACTCCCTGGTCTACCCAAGAGAAGGGTGAGCATATTTTCGGGTATTACCTGTTCTACTATGAAATCTATTTTCTTCATTTTTTCTCCTCTGGCGTCATGCCGATTTCATTGTTTTTCTTTCGCAGGCTAAGTTTGATTCATCGTCACCTCCTTTTTATTTTCCATTACCTTTAATTTCACATTTTCATCAATATGTGAAGTCACCCTTCATCCACCTGTGTCAGGGCATTAAATTCTTGGTGAGCCAGCTTCATGGAACTCTGTACGTAATGCTCAGCGGTATCCAATGATTCCCAGCCCATGAGATAGCAAAGACTGACGGCTGAGATTCCTTGTTCAGCTAATCGTGTTGCGAACGTAGCGCGGCAGGCGTGTGGATAGCACACTTTCGACAATCCAGACCTGTGACGGATTCTCTCAAACCTTTGTTGGAGGGCCCGGCGGGTACGGTTGATACCATCGGCTGGTAGTTGAGTGAGATATAGTTCCAGTTCTGGAGTGATGATTAACGAGCGTTTACCGGCTCGTGTCTTCGGAGACCAGATACTATTACGACTTGTCCGGCACTCAAAGCAGCCGCATTGTTGCCGAGACGGGATGATGATGACACCCTTTTCCCAATCGAGCCATGATGGTTTGAGATGTGCGACTTCACCAATACGAAGGCCTGCGAATAGTGGTAGCCGGACCACAAGATTGTCCAGAGTATCGATGCAGCCAGATAACAGGATACTGACTTCGACTTCTGTGAGAGCGTCTTCTTTACTGCTGCGGATGCTAGGCACGACACACCTCCTTTGGGAGATGCGTCACGATGGTGAAATAACGATTAGGTTCTATGTAGACTTTGGCTTTTTGTTGACTTTTAGGCTTGTGTTGACCTATGTTGTGAGGTGTTAAGAGGGGCAAGGGGAGATTTATTCCTAAAACACAACGGGTGTTGTTAGTCGTAAATCTGGGTAACCTCGCTGCTGGATCCCGGATCGAGTCCGGGATGACAATCAGTAGTCGGCATAGTATTTACTTATACGTTTTGACTTGCACCTTTGACTTCTGACTTTTGACCTTTGACTTTTCTACGCATCTACTCCCTCGCCCATGAGCTTGACGTACATGTCCTCCAGGGCGGACTGCCGCACGGAAAGGTCGATGAGGGCCCAGTCCTTCTCGTTGATGTCCCGCAGCAGCGCCGCAATCTTCCCCACATCAGAGGTGGTAAATATGTAGTTCTCGCCGGACTTTTCGTAGTCCAGCCCCTCCTCCGCCTTGAAGACCACCTCGTACTCGCGCTTGCCCAGCTTGTCCCGTATCGCTTCGATGGTATCGCAGATATGGATGTTCCCGTTCTTCATGATCGCCACGCGGTTACAGATGTACTCTACGTGGAACAGGTTGTGCGCGCTCAGGATGACCGTCTTGCCCTGCTCGTTCAGCTTCTTGAGGTAATCGATGATGAAGAACGAGGTCAGCGGGTCGAGCCCGGAATTCGGCTCGTCCAGGACGAGGATATCCGGATCGTGCAGCAGCGTCCGCGCGATGGCCACCTTGCGCCGCATGCCCTTGGAGAGGTCTCCGGTGTA
>JAFGPZ010000325.1 GCA_016935935.1 Deltaproteobacteria bacterium | reverse complement strand
TCGGAGATTCCCCGCAACTTGAGACTGTGTCACAATTCTTCTTTTTGTCATTTCGAGCAAAGCGAGAAATCCATGTCCCGAGCAGAGAGAGGGATCTTTAAGACTCCTCACATTCGTTCGGAATGACATTTCACCCTATTACTACACAGCGAGACCTTTGAATTTTGTCATTTCGAGGAGAGTAAGCGACGATAAATCTTAATGATTCAAGTTCGTTAAGATTTCTCCCTACGGTCGAAATGACAAATAACGACAGTTATGCAAAGGTCTCACAGCCTCCTTGCTGCGGGGAGCTTCAATGTTAAGGATTACGACTACTGATTGTGATTACACGTTAATAGAACAATCGCGCTTTCGGAATGATGATACTTGAATCATAATAAAAGTCAAGGATTTAATTTAGATAGAAGGAATCGTCAGATCGCTCAATTTCTGACATGCGTCAGTTATACCCTACCCCTGCAGCTCGTGGAGTCGATAATAGAATCCTCTTTTTGTGATCAATTCGTCGTGGTTACCCGTTTCGATGATTTTGCCATCGCGGAGCACCATGATCCGGTCCGCTATGCGTGCGGTGCTGAGGCGGTGGGCAATTATGATGGCCATGCGGTTTTTCGCCAGGTTGAAGAGAGCGTTCTGTATCTTTTCCTCCGTCTCCGAATCTATATAAGACGTGGCTTCATCAAATATTATCAACTGAGGATCGCGGGCCAGCGCCCGTGCAATGGAGAGAAGTTGCCGCTCGCCGCTGGACAGTGAAGATCCTCCTTCCGACATCTCTGTAGCGATCCCTTCGGGAAGCCGCTCGATAAAGGATTTGCAGTAAGATGCATCGAGGATTGTGTCAATCTCTTCCTTAGTTATCCCCTCTCTTCCAGCAAAGATATTATCCTCTATGGTACCGGAGAATATGAAGGGGTCCTGCATGACTATAGCGATTTTTCCCCGCAATTGTGCCACACTGAAACTGTCGATGCTGGTCCCGTTCATAGATATTGTCCCGGAATCGGGATCATAGAAACGCGTAATAAGATTGACCAGCGTTGTCTTGCCCGCGCCGGTTGGACCAACGACGGCTATCGTCTCGTTGGCACCGGTGCAAAAAGAAATATCATCTAAAATGGTCTCACCGGGCACGTAGGAAAAGGATACCCTGTCAAAGGCGAGTGATTCTATTCTTTCGGGAATATCCTTTCGGTCCTTCTCCGTCGCCTCGGGCATGAAATCATCTTCGTCCAGAATCAGGAATATTCGTTCCGCTGAAGATAAGGCGTTGAGGGATATATTGTACTTTTCCGCTATGTCTCTGATCGGGCTGAAAAACATCCTGAGGTAGGATATGAAAACGACCAGTGTCCCCAGCGTAATGCGTTCGGCAAGCAGGCTTCCGCCGCCGTAAAAGATGACGATGGCCAGAGCGATGGAACTCATCAGTTCGATAAGGGGCATGAAGATCGCAAAGACGGTTATCTGTTCCATCGCCGCACGGTAATATTCACCGTTGACTCCCTTGAAAGTCCTGTAGTTTGCCAGGGCCTGATTGAAGAGCTGTATCACCTGCATCCCGCCAATGGTTTCGGAAAATTTGGAGTTGATTTCGGCTATCTTGACACGCAGCGTCCGGAAGGCACCTCGCGCCACCCGTGAGAAGCGGTATGCCGTATAGAAAACGAGGGGAAAGAGGAGATAGACAAGAAGGGAGAGCTTCCAGTCGATATAAAAAAGGACGACCGTAATCCCCACGATGAGAAAGATGTCCTTGACAACAAAGATTATGACCGATGTAAACATCTCATGCATATTCTGCGTATCGTTGGTTACGCGTGTAACCAGCCTGCCCACGGGATTTTTAGTAAAGAAGCGGATGGCGAGCCCCTGGATGTGGGAGAAGAGCCGCATTCGCAGGTCATGCATAATCCTCTGGCCTGCGTATTCCATGATGAGGATCTGCGCAGTTGTCAGTAGAAATGTGACCAAGATCAAAATGAGAAGCCCGGCAACTGCATAAGAGATACCCTGAAGATCATCCTTGCGGAGTTTTGCAATCACCTTCCGAGGGAGCTGATCAAGGTCTTCATAGTAAATGATGAAGGTGTCGCCGTTTCTCCTGATTATATCGGGATAGGCATTGATAATGTCCCTGACTTTCGGGTCGGATCGATCCACTTTCAGATATCTGGTCTGCTCACCCTTGTCGTCGCGAAGATTTGTTTCCTGAGGAACAATATAGCCGTCGATGGCGATTTTCGTGACATAGGGTATGGCAAGCTCCGCCAAAGTAATGAGCATGATAAGAAGTAAGGCCACAGAAAGCAGACTACAATAGGGTCTAACATAGGGAAAGAGCCTCCTCAAAAGGCCGGCATCACGAGCCTTTCCCAGCTTTTTTTCTTCAAATATGTTTGTCCCTTCAGTCATATTCGTAATATGCCCCTATTATCCCAACACCTCGGTGCTCTGAATGAAATGGGTTCTTGCATAGTATCCATCGGAAGCGATAAGCCCGTCGTGAGTGCCCGATTCCACAACCTTTCCATCTTCAAGTATAATAATATTATCGGCAAACTGGATCGCCGGGAGGCGGTGAGAAGCGATAATGATCGTCTTTTCCCGAGCCATGGCACGTATTGTCCCGATGATCATGGCAGCCGTCTGCGTATCCACCTGCCCGATGGGATCGTCCAGAAGAAGGATGGGTGGATCCTTGATCAAGGCCCGGGCAATAATGATTCTCTGTTTCTGCCCCCCTGAAAGGACGATGCCCTTTTCGCCGACGATAGTATCAAAGCCGGCAGGAAAGGACATGATCGTATCGTAGAGGGCCGCAGACTTCGCTGCTTTAATGAGGGCATCTTCATCGATATCTGCGCCGAAGGCAATATTTTCCCTGATGTTACCGGAAAAGAGAAAGGGTTCCTGCGACACAAAACCGATACTCTCTCTCAGGTCATGGAGTTTAATGTTTTTTATATCTTCATCGTCGATGGTGATACTGCCACATGTCACATCATAGATACGGGGAATAAGCTTCAAGAGTGTCGTCTTGCCGCTCCCCTGAGCACCGGCAATGCCGAGGACAGATCCGCGTTCTACAACAAAACTGATATCCGTTAATGCGGGAGGATAGTGACGTTGATAGGAAAAGGTCACCCCTGTAAAAGTGAGTTTCCCCTTGATTTGCAACTTCGTGGGAGCGTCTTTTATCTCTACTATGTCCGATTCCGTCTGTAATATACTATTGATCCTGTCCAGAGAGGCAGAGCCGCGCTGGATCAGGTTGGTAACCCAGCCCATGGCCATCATGGGCCATGTCAGCAGGTTGAGATAGGAGATGAAGGCGACAAAATCACCGGGCGTAATCTCCGCAGTTATCGCCTGACGTCCCCCCAGAAATAAGACAATTGACAGGCTTATATTGGTGAAAAGGAGCATCATAGGAAAGAACATCCCCGTTATTTTAACCAGCTTGATGTTTTCCCTGATATACTTTTTCGACACTCCCCCTACACGGTATGTCGCATTCCTTTCCTGATTAAAGGCCTTGATAATGCGAATACCAGAAAAACTTTCCCGCACCGCCTCCGTCAATTCCGAAAAGGTGGACTGGACCTTTGTATACCGGTGATGCATTTTTTTTGCCAGCGCCCGTGTTACCAGGACAATGGCCGGCATGGGGATCAGGGCGAAGAGTGTCAATTTTACATTTATATAGGCCATGAAGCATATGGCGGCGCTTCCCAGGAATATGGCATCTGTCAGGGCAACCACCCCCATTCCCACAGCCATCCGTATATTGTTAATGTCATTGGTGGCATGGGCCATGAGATCGCCCGTCTTTGTCTTGCCAAAGTAATTCGCCGAGAGTGTCTGAATGTGTAAAAAGAGCCGGTTGCGAATCTCTTTCTCGATCTCCCTCGACGAACCTATCAGAAACCTCCTCCAAACAAAGCGGAGGAGGGCCATCATGACTGCTATGCCTAAGATTTCTGCTGCATAGAGGGCGAGCTGCGCCCTTTCGACATGCAGCATTGTCAGGTCGTCGACGACCCACTTTATGACCCTGGGGATAAAAAGCTGTAATGTATCGACACCCATCAGACAAAGTACGCCGGTGATGATAATAGCGCGTCGCCGCATGAGATATGATTTAATCAAATGAAAAGACTTCATGAACCTTCCCTTCACACGTCACCCGCTTACTATGCCGGTTTAGTTCTGTAAAGAAATTTTTACAAATATCTTGACAAGCAAGAAAAAGTGAACCAATATTATCTCCGTTACAGCGAGAGTCACGGTTCTTTAGTATCTCTACGACGCAAAGGTTGAGCGACCTGCCTGAGTGACAAAAGGAAATTAGCTATCATGGAAAATGATGGCGGTGTATAGATATTTGAAAGGAGGGAGTCATTTTGGCAGAAGGAAATGTAAAATGGTTTAGTGACAAGAAGGGGTATGGCTTCATAGAACAGGAGGGGGGGGAAGATCTATTCGTGCACTACTCTTCTATAAATGCGGCTGGATTTAAAACACTAAATGAAGGCGAGCGGGTCAGCTTTGAAATGGAGAAAGGTGATCGGGGGCCGGTAGCTGTAAACGTTACCAAGATTTAGCAATATCGGTAACACTGTAATAAGGCATCTCCTCTCAACATGACGGGATGCCTTTTTGCATATTTCCATTTGAAAATTGAAATTTCTTTAAACAAGTCGCGAGCATTTTTTAAAGAACACAATATTTCTTTACAGAATCAAAGATTACTTTTAAACATGGCTCACATACCATCCACATACTATGAGGTAAGGTTAATTTGGTTCCCATACCTAACTAGAAATGAGATTAAACCGAAACAAATAACATCAATGTCGATATACTATCATTTTATCATGTTGCAGGAATAGTGTTTGAATATCATCATCTGTTTATGATAGGGCTCAGCATTATTGTAAAAATCTTAATATTTGGATGATTATTAATAGCCATGTTCACTAATAGGACTTTGCAAGCCGCGTCAGCCATACTTCATAAAGCCAACCATATTCCTTCTAAAGCGCTGTTTTTTAAGGAATGTCTAGAGATTCTGGTCGATCTTTTCGATTGCACTGTTGCGGTCGCATGGTTTTCCAGTGGCGGTTTCTATCGACATTTTAAGATGAGTACAAAATCTTCAGCCAACCCTCATTGTCCGGACCATTCACCTCAAGATATTTCGTCACATATCCCGAATGCCGCAAACTTTCCTGAAAGCCTAATTAATATGATTCGTAGCACTTCGCCAGCGCCGGACTCCAGCCTCAAATGGCGAAACGGTATTTGCTGGACAGGCGATGCTGACAAAGTCCTTTCTGAGAAACGATTTTTAGAAGCGGGGCTTTCCTATATTGCCGATGCGGTCGGGAAAGATCAGTCTTCTTTAATGCTATCAGTCTTTGACACCAAAAGTGACGGGTTAGGGATAGTGATATTGTCTGTGGACGGAATCAATTATTTCACGCCTCCCCAAATCTCCGCTTTTGCAAGGATTTCAGCTATCTTTGAAAATGCTTTTTTCAACTGGCATACCAATCTGGTCCTGCAGGAAAGGGTTAAAGAACTTAACTGCATGTACAGGATGGCACGGATAGACGAAACGGCCAAAAAGTCCCTAGAAGAGGTTCTGCTAGAAATTATTGAAATTGTTCCTTCCGCTTGGCTTTATCCTGAAGACGCCTACGTACGGATTAAACTAGATGAACATTTTTTCCAAAAATCAGATTTCCCGGAAAACCAGCCGAAGCTGGTTGCCGATATCGTCCTTAACGGTTTGCGCCACGGCAAAATCGAAGTCGCTTACCGTCAGGAACATCCCTCGTTGGATGAAGGTCCGTTCCTGCTAGAAGAACGAAAACTGCTCGATACGCTTGCCAGAGAACTTGCCCTGATCATCGATCGCAAGCTGTTTGAAAAAGAAAAAATGGAAATCATCGATCGTCTCAAGCATGCCGACCGGTTGAATATGATCGGACAGCTTTCGGCCGCAGTTGCTCATGAAATTAATGAACCATTGACAGCCCTGCTTGGCTACGCGCAGCTGGCAGCTAAATGCCCCGGGCTGCCTCATCAGGCCCAGACCGATATCGACAAAATCATTTCCACCTCCCTGCATGCGCGCGAGATCGTTCGCAAGCTGCTGATGTTCGCCCGCAAAATGCCATCCCGCATTGGCGACGTGGATGCTAACGATATTTTAAAGGAAAGCCTGCACTTTTTCGAAGCCCGCTGTGAAAAAGAAAAAATCGCCGTCGAACTCCGTCTGTCGCAAAACCTTCCTGCCATCCGAGGGGATCTGGGCCAACTGCGGCAGGTCTTTTCTAATCTCATGTTAAACGCCATCCAGGCCATGCCCGCAGGGGGTCAGCTCCATATTGAAACCCGCGAAGACGGGAAAGAAATCCTTGTAACGGTGCAGGATAACGGTTGCGGAATGAAGCGTGAAGTCATGGAAAAAATATTTATCCCCTTTTTTACAACAAAACCCCATTATCAGGGAACCGGTCTGGGGCTGCCGGTGGTTCAGGAAATCGTTGCCGCCCATGGTGGAACGGTCAACGTCCAGAGCGAACCAGGCAGCGGCACCCGCTTCGATCTTCGCTTTCCCTTCATGGGGCCATTATGAGAGGAAAACCGGCATGCAAGCAAACCACCATATTTTAGTTGTAGATGATTCTGTCGACACCCTGGAGGTGTTGCGCCGGAACCTGGTAGGACGGGGATACCGGACAACCACCGCTACATCGGCTGAGGACGCCCTCCGTATTCTCGAAAGCACCCCTGTCAATCTGGTAATAACCGACATCCGGATGCCCGGCGCCGATGGGCTCGACCTGCTGCGCTATGTCCAGGAAAACTATAAGAATATCGCCGTCGTCATCATTACCGGTTACCCCCGCTACGACGAGGCGATCCGGGCAATGAAAATAGGCGCAGAGGAATATTTGATCAAACCGTTTACCGACGAAGAACTCTGCGAAGCGCTGAACAGCGCTTTTGAAAAGCAGCATTTGAGGGAAAATCTGAACCGCCGCCTTGTACCTCATATCAAATACGGTCTGATCGGCCAATCGGAAGGAATGCAAAAACTATTTGATCAAATCGGGCGGGCGGCTTCAACCGATGCCACCATCCTCATTCAGGGAGAAAGCGGAACCGGCAAGGAACTGATCGCACGGGCCATCCATTATGAAAGTCCTCGAAATTCGGCCCCATTTGTACCGGTTAATTGCGGCAGCATCCCCGAAACATTGCTGGAAAGCGAACTCTTCGGCCACATCAAAGGTGCTTTTACCGGAGCGAACTGGACCAAAGCCGGATTCTTCCAGACGGCCGACACCGGAACAATACTGCTGGACGAAATCAGCGAAGCCAGTCCCAGCATGCAGGTGAAGCTGTTGCGAGTGCTCCAGGAAAAGGAAATCTGCATGCTGGGCGCAACCCGTTCAATCCATGTCGATGTGCGCATCATCGCCGCTACCAATAAGGATCTGTCTGCCTTAACGACAAAAGGGATCTTTCGGGAAGACCTCTTTTATCGCCTCAATGTTATTTCAATCAATGTGCCACCGCTGCGGGACAGAGATGACGATATTATCCTGCTGATAAATCATTTCGTTAAAAAATTTGTTCAGGAATATGGCCAATCCCCTCCGGAGATCTCCGGCCAGGCGCTTAAGGTCTTAAAGGCTTATCACTGGCCTGGGAATGTGCGCGAGCTGGAAAACGTGATCATGCGGATTCTTTCGATGACCCAAGGCGATGTTGTTGAAGTGCCGGATCTGCCCTCCCTGATGCGGTTTTCTTCGCTTATGACCCGGAAAACTGACCGAACCCTGGCAGCAGTTGAATCGGAATACATCCGTGAAGTTTTAGCAGAAACAGCCGGAAATAAAACTGCTGCGGCCACTATCCTTGGTATCAATCGCAGAACACTCAGGGAAAAGCTTAAAAAAAATAACCCTGCCTGATCCAAGGAAAGGTCTGTGGGCTCTAATAACTTCCTTACCGCACCAGCTGAAGGTATTTTCTTCTGTGAACTTACATGCACATCGGATTGCTCTGGCAACAGGTGCCTTTTTAAAAATTAACTTTGAGCATTTTCTGCCCACCGGTCTAATAATGACCACCCCCTCTTTTCCAAATTCCCATCGGTTATCCAAATATATTCAATTAAACCGAGGTGTTAAATATTTATCCTGTTGGCATGCAATGTGCTAGAAATATCAGTAGAAGCCAAAAGGCTGGAATCTGGTCACTTTTTGTGCTCCAGAGAACCGTTGAACGCTTCCTTAAACCCATGGGAGGACGAAAATGAAAACTATTACCCTTGAAACCCACTCAGCCGCAACCTGCGAAATAGATCTTTGTATTACTTGCATTCATTACCCTGATTGTTCTTTTCGGAATTTATCAACCACCTCCATTTTTTTCTGCGAGGAATTTCAACTGGCATACGATGGGAACGAATCAGTTAAAAACATCAAAGACCGCTCCGTCCCTGACCGAATGGATCCAGCAACCGAAGAAGCAGAGAAACTTGTACTCAAGGGGCTTTGCTGCAACTGCGCCAATCGATGGTCTTGCGCTTATCCCAAACCACTCGGTGGTGTGTGGCACTGTGGTGAATATGCCTGAAGGAGATGACCCATGCTTACTAAAAAAACGACACCTTGCAACCGCACCGACGCGGCAATGAGTCGTGATCACTGGAAGAGATTTACCCTGAAGCTGAAGGGTGCCGTGGATGATAGACAGGGCCGGACATTAAAAAACCTGTCCTGGCTCCTTCAAAACATGCCGCCTTACTTTTTCATCACCATGAGCGAAAAGACCGATGCACTCATCAATCTGGCGACACACCTGCAATCAATTCAGAGCAACCGCAAGGTCACTCTGGTTGATCGGGAAGACGAACTGCTCATCGCCCGGCTTGACCGCCCTGGTTCCCTCTACGACACAATAAAAAATCTTCAGGGAAGGAAAATTTCCTACGCTGAAATTACCCACTCGATCGCACCTATTCCCAGGGCCGCCGTTGACTTGGAGGTCCAGCGGTTCGAATTTGACTTAAAGAACACCAAAGCGTTCACGCCGAACGCAAAAAGCGATATTCCCCAAAAAATCCACCACTCGGTTATTGAAACCCTGAAAGACCGTTACCCGGATTTTAATTTCAAAAAATACAGACGAACGCTAGATCTGCTGTGGCATAACCATCCTTCCTATGTGCGAATTTCACCCTTTGAAAGAATTGCGAGAATCCTGTGGGTCTACCAGCAAACCCGTCGTAATAACGGATTTTTCTTTGACGTCGAAACAACTGTTGACGGGGAGGGACTCAGAGAGTCGCGCGTGCTTTTTGGTGTTGCGCTGCCGCCGCGCAACGAGTTTCTATCCCAGGTCATGGAAGTTTTTCAGCGGCTCGACATCGGGGTTCGCCGAGCCTACAGCCTGACCCTGGACATGGACGGATCGCCCTGCTTTTTAGGAAATTTTTATGTCAGGGCGCACAACGGCGGCCTGATCAGCAGAACATCGGCCCTCTGTCAACAAATGCAGACGGAACTTTACAATACCCAGATTCTTGCGAGCGAAAGCGGGGCTTACACAAACTTTCTGTCCGGCCGGATTCTGACAGGTGAAGAAGCCTCTCTGACAGAGGCACTCATCGCCTTTTCTCACACCATGCTCAGCCATAGCCAGCCGGATCGTTTTGATCTTGAAATGGTTCGAGCAGCCTTTTACGGGCATCCCGATATTGTCCTGATGCTCATCAACCTGTTCCGCATCCGTTTCGATCCGCAGATGGAAGATCGGCATGAAATCTATCGCAATACCCTGGCCGAGGTTGAAAGGACCGTTTGCGGATACACCAGCGGCCAGCGCTACCTGGACGAAATCCGCAGGACTATTTTTAAAACGGCCCTGCTGCTGATCAGCCATACCCTGAAAACCAACTTTTTTATTCCAGAAAAGCACGCCCTAGTTTTCCGGCTCGATCCAGCTTATCTTTCTGAGATGGACCCCGAACTGCTGACGGATCTGCCCGCCGCCACGCCTTTTCGCATTACCTTCTTTTTCGGACGTCACGGCGCCGGTTATCATATCGGCTTCTCCGATATCGCCCGGGGCGGATGGCGTACCATTATCTGCCGCACGCCGGATGAATATATGACGGCTTGCAACAATCTGTTCCGGGAAGTGTTTGTTCTGGCGCATACCCAACATTTCAAAAACAAGGATATCTACGAAGGTGGAAGCAAACTCACTATGATTCTAGACGCCCGAGATCTGAACACTTCGGACGCAGTCTCCCAGCGGCTGTACAAACTCCAGTTCGGGTTCATTCACGCATTTTTCGATATTTTTGTCACCAGAAACGGAACGGCCGGCGACAGCCGGGTGGTGGACTATTACCGTGAGGATGAGCCCATCGAGCTGGGCCCTGATGAAAATCTGCATGACGAGATGATCGAAACCATCGCACAGCTGTCCGTGGCCCGGGGTTATATTTTGGGTGTCGGCGTTATCTCCAGCAAACGCGTCGGTATCAATCACAAAACTTACGGCGTTACATCCAGGGGCGTAGTGAAAGCGGCCGAGATCGCCCTCAAAGAGATTAAGATCGATATTCACAGGGATTCTTTTACCGCCAAAATGACCGGCGGCCCCAACGGCGATGTGGCCGGAAATTCCATGAAGCAGCTTTTGGAGCATTGTCCGGGGGTAAAAATATTGAGCATTGTGGACGGCAGCGGGGGCTTGTTTGATCCGGCCGGCGCCGATCGGGAGACGCTTGCCGGCTTGGTGGCAGCGGCCGATATCGATCATTTTCCGGTCAGCGCCCTGAACCCCGGCGGCTTTATCCTGTTTCGCAATGAACGCAGGCTGGAAGGCTTTCGAGAATTATACCGCAAAGCGGTCCGAACCCAAACGGCGACTGAAGATCACTGGATTACCGCCGACGATTTTCACCGGGAAATCGCGGCCCTCACCTTCACGGTTCAGGCGGACCTGTTTTTGCCCTGCGGCGGAAGGCCTGAAACCATCAATACAGCCAACTGGAACCTGTTTTTTTCAGAAAGCGGGGCGGCGAGCAGCCGCATAATCGTGGAGGGCGCCAATTCCTTCATCACCCCCGAAGCCCGCAACGAATTGCAGAAACGCGGCGTTATCCTTCTGCGGGACGCCACCGCCAATAAATGCGGGGTCATTTCCTCTTCATATGAAATCATAGCCAATTTGCTGATGAATGAAAAGGAATTCCTCAAACATAAAGAATCTTACGTGGCCGATGTCATCGAGATCCTGAAAAAGCGCGCCGAGGAAGAGGTGACCCTGATATTTACACGCCATCGCGACAGCCACGAAAGTAACTTATATACTGAAATCAGCGATGATATCAGCCGGGAAATCAACAGCCACTACGCCCGCCTGTTTCAATATTTCCAAGAAAAGAAAAATATGGCGAATGAACCGATTTTCCGCAAGGTCATTATGAGCCATCTGCCAGCCTTCATTCGCAACAGTCCGAAATATCGGGCCCGGATCAGAAACCTGCCTCCCAAGATCATATCTGCCATTATGGCCGTCGAACTCGCTACCGCCATCGTATATCGTGGTGGATGGGAAGGAAATTTTGAAAACCGCCTGAGAACCTTTGCCAAAGACAATTTAACCAGTCACGGCACAAAAAGATGATGAAACCTATCGACCTACATCAGACAACCGCCCCACTAGACAAGAAACCGCGAAGCTTCTGACGATCTCAATCAAACGATGGGAAAGCGCCAAGGATCTTCTTAAAACGTGAACACCTGATAAGAAGAAATACGTTGACTCCCACTTGAGCTTCTCCTATATTGAGAGATGAACGTCATTAAATCTACTTCGAAAAATTTTGAATATGATGCAAATTTCCAGGAATATCAGACATATGAAGCGAGGGAAGAAACTTAATGAAAATATTTTTTAATCCCAGTTCTTCAAAGATCAGGGGGGCATCTCAAGAAGTGATAGATGAAGTTTTGCGGTTGCATCAGTCCCTCCCCGGATACAAACCTTCGCCACTCATATCCCTTGATACTGTGGCGGAAGAGTTAGGCATAGAGCGACTGTACATAAAGGATGAGGGAAAACGCTTCGGCATCAAGGCTTTCAAGGCCCTTGGGGCATCATATGCCGTTTATCGCATACTGAAAGATCGCAGTAACGGTTCCCTTAAACCGGAAGAATTTCTGACGAAAAGTGGGCAGTTACTGGCAGGCGACATTACCTTCTGCTGCGCTACCGATGGTAACCACGGACGAGCCGTCGCGTGGATCGCGCGGCTCCTCGAAAGGCCGGCTGTGGTTCTTGTGCCCCAGGGTACTGTTACTGCAAGGATCGAGGCAATTGAATCGGAAGGGGCCACGGTCATTATCGTAAAGGGAGGATATGATGAAGCGGTAAAAAGAGCCGCCGAAAAGGGAAAGGAGCGGAATGTTATAGTAGTAGCAGATGTGGCATATCCCGGGTACATGACAATACCTCGCTATATCCAGGACGGATATCTAACCATATTTAAAGAGGTATCAATTCAGTTAAATGAAATGAATGAAAAACCGCCGGATATCATATTCATTCAGGCAGGCGTAGGCGCCTTCGCGTCGGCTGTCGCCCTCTTCTTTCCCGATGTAGAAAAGGGCCCTGCCCTGGTTTCGGTAGAACCTACCGAGTCGGCCTGCCTGCTTCACTCCGCTGCAATGGGCGACGACATCCCTCATTCAATTGAGTCGGGAGGAAAGACAATTATGGCGGGGCTGAATTGTGAGACACCCTCCCTTACCGCGTGGCTCCAGATTCGGAATCGCTTCACGGCATTTGTCTCGATAGATGACGCCTTCGCCATGGAGGCAATGCGACTCCTGGCACGAGAGGGAGTTGTCTCCGGCGAATCGGGAGCGGCCGGTCTTGCCGCAGTCCTGGCGATTCACCGTGAGAAACGAAGCACCCTGTTAAAGCCTGATGGAAGGATACTTCTTATCAACACAGAATCAGATACCGATCCCGCAGGATACGAGCAGATAGTCGGGAAAAGCGCGGCAGCGGTCGAAAACGTCTGACCCCTTTATCCCTTCCAGGCTATACTATTCCTTGAGCCATCATTGCCTCGGCAACCTTGACGAAACCGGCAATGTTGGCACCGTTCATGTAATTACCGGGAGTTCCATACTCTTCCGCGGCATTAATACAGGCAGTATGAATGTTCTTCATAATCTTCTTGAGATAGTCATCCACCTCGTCACGAGACCAGCTCAATCGCATACTGTTCTGGGTCATTTCCAGACCGGACACACTGACTCCACCGGCGTTGGCTGCCTTTCCCGGTGCATACAATATATCGCTGTCCAAAAATATCTCTATCCCCTCGGGCGTCGTAGGCATATTGGCCCCTTCGGCCACCAGTCTGACACCGTTTTTCACCAGATTACGGGCATCGGTGGCGTTTATCTCATTCTGAGTGGCGCAGGGGAATGCGCAATCCACCTTATGATTCCACAGAGGATTATAATCCAACGCTGCATCCACAGGGGTGTACACCGCCTCCGGATATTTCGCGGCATATTCCTTCAGACGGCCCCTGATAACATTCTTTAGATGTAAGACATAGTTAAGTTTTTCTCTGTCTATCCCGCTCTCATCATAGATGTATCCCGATGAATCAGAGAGGGTTACTACCTTGCCGCCCAGATCAAGTATTTTCTCCAAAGCATACTGGGCAACGTTCCCCGACCCTGATATGAGGCACACCTTTCCTTTAAATGTGTCACCCTTCACAGCGAGCATCTCCGACGCAAAATATATGCACCCATATCCTGTCGCTTCGGGACGTATCAGGCTGCCGCCCCAGGTGATCCCCTTGCCGGTCAAAACTCCCGTAAATTCGTTACGCAGTTTCTTATGCATCCCGAAGAGATAGCCTATTTCTCTGGCACCCACACCTATATCCCCCGCAGGGACATCCGTATCAGGTCCTATATGCCTGAATATTTCCGCCATGAAACTCTGACAAAACCGCATTACCTCCATGTCGGATTTCCCTTTGGGATCGAAATTGGATCCGCCCTTTGCCCCACCCATGGGAAGCGTTGTCAGAGCATTCTTGAAAGTCTGCTCAAATCCAAGAAATTTCAGAATACTTAGATTAACCGATGGATGAAATCTGAAACCACCCTTATAAGGCCCAATGGCACTGTTCACCTGTATCCGGTATCCCCTGTTTATCTGGACTTCTCCGCTGTCGTCCACCCAGGGAACACGAAACATTACAATCCTCTCCGGCTCAACCATCCTATCCAGAACCTTTGCTTGAACATACTCCGGATGTCTATCAAGTACTGGCTCGATGGACTCAACCACCTCCGTCACCGCCTGCAAAAACTCAGGTTCTCCAGGATTCTGAGCATTACACTTCTTAATAAATTCTTCCATCTTGGGACTTCTCCTTTCAAGCATGTGTGAGCGGTGTCTTGTATCAGATAAATTCCTTTATGGCAACAATCAAAACATTGAACCTTGAGAAAACGAAAAAGTCAAAGCCGGGGATACTGTCTCACAGTCATTGCAAGGGCAATCCATCCTCATCCCAGCCGTGCAGACGATAGTAATCTTTCACCATGGTTTCAAGATCTTCCTCTCTTATGGTGCTTCCGATATCCTGCAGTTTCAGGTGAAGCCCTTTAGACAAGCGATCGTCCTCGGGTTTAAGACCCTCCCTCACATTGAATTTTCGAATCAGGTCAGCAATGGACCGGGCCTTTTCTTCAAGAACCTTCTTCTCCGCATTCATTCCAGTCACGGCATGAATCACCTCGCCCATTTTTTCCCAAGTATAGAGGTCCCTGTAGAAACGGCAGAAGATGAGTGTATCGAAGATAAGCAGTCGATGCTCGAAATCCAGGAAGAGTTCCGCCTTACCCTCGATAACATTCCGGTCGATCATACCGCTCAGTTCAGCCTTATAAAAGGTGCCCCTCAGGTGACAGGCCCCGCGGTCCGACGTGGCATAGCCCAGTGCCATACCCTTCAGTACCCTGGGATCGAAAGCGGCTGGTTCCAGACCCTTGACATGAACTGCAATATCTTCCAAATCCCACCGGGAAGCGGCAAATTTAATACCCCTGGCCAGGATATCGCCGACACCCTCCCGTCTGGCTATCATCTCAAGCAGTCCGGCAATGGCATCAACGTCTCCATAATCAATCTTATAGTCTATTTTTTTCCTTCTGGCCGCCTCAATGGTAAAGGCACAGAGATTTCCCGCCGACATGGTATCCATACCCAGACGATCACAGATGTCATTGAGATAGACTATCTCCTCTATGCTGTCGATGAGGCACAGTCCTCCGAAGGAACAAATCGTTTCATACTCGGGACCCTCGATTCGCAACCCTGCATGTCTACCCTCTTTGACGGTCGTCATGCGACCGCAGCCCATGAAACACTTTAGGCATGAATTAGGCTTCACATCACATCTCTCGTGAAGGGCATCGGAACTGATCTTTTCCCACTGATCATATTTCCCCAGGCTCCAGTAGCGTGTGGGAAAGGCATTGGCATTATTCACAACTTTTACCATCTGTGTGGTCCCCATTGCCTTATAGGCCTTCACACCGGCGTTATCCTTACTCTCTTGAGCCATTTGCCTGTATATCTCTCTGACAGCAGTCTCATCGTAGAGCTCGCGTCTTCTGTCACCCTCAAAGAGTATCGCCTTGAGTTTCTTGGAACCCATCACCGCACCTACGCCCGTCCTCCCGGCAGAACGCCAGTAGTCATTCTCTATAACGGAAAAACAGACACCATTTTCACCGGCAGGACCTATTACAACCGCACCGGATTTCTTAAATCGCTCATCGGAACGGCCAAATCTTTTAGCAACTTCATCTTCCGTATCGTAGGTTTCCATGCCCCATATATCATCGGCATCATGAAATTCCAAACTGTCCGGATATATCGCCAGGATTGTCGGCTCGGCACTCCTTCCCCTGATCACTATGGCATCGTAACCGGTTGCATCTATGGCTTCCGGGACCTTCCCTCCGGCATAAGATTCAGAGTAAAATCCCGTTTGCGGAGACTTGGTAAAGACACCGTACCGGGATGAACCCCAGATATTGCTTCCCGTAATGGGACCGGTGGCAAAAATGAGACAATTTGCAGGATCCATAGGATCAACTCCGGGCGGATTGAATTCGAACAAAAGATAAGAAGCAAGACCCTTTCCACCAAGATACTTTTCAAATATTTCATCCTTGATCTCTTCAACGGTGTACTTTTTACTGCTCAGATCAATGTTCAATATTCTACCGTAAAATGCTCTCATTGATTTACTTTTTTCTTTTTGATTTATCATTCAAACAACACCTCCAGAATACAAATACTATTCATAATAGCCACTTATGCTGAAATACCTTAATAGCATATATCCTTCCATTACCGCAGAGACAGAAAGATTAAGCATCTTTAACAATCGCGTAAAAACTCTTTTTCGATTAGATTCGAGCACTTTGGGAAAAAGATGATTATGGTGATTGGCATTAAGAAAACTGATTGTTTGAGTGCGTTAGCACGAGTTTTAGATTTTTAGCCAAGCACCGAAATCGTCCCCAAGATGGTCTTCAAGCTGGAAAAACTGACTTTTTACTAGTACATCATCTTTGCCAGCAATGAATTTGCATGAATCGGACTATCCGGGGCCATAGGCCCCGGCCTTTCGCCCGATTCATGCCTTCACCACCTGTATCTCCAAAATTCTTTCATGCAAAGCCTAGTAATTCTGACCTGCTGTGCCCCTAAGGACCAGTTTCTAAACTCCATCAAACTACCCCTCAGTAAGAGCTACGAGGCATCAAAAGCTTCTATCCGGTACCTTCCTCGCAGCCCAAAAGAGCAGGAGGGGGGCTGCGAGGAAGTTGGCCTGAAAAATACTAGACCCTCATTTCAGATTAATAAACTGGAACCTTGGCGTTATACTTCTCACCAAGTTTCTTGAACGCCGCAACAAGCTCACTGGACCAATCTGCCGTATCTGCAACCTTGATCTCACGACACTCAATGCCGAGCATTTCCTTGGTTATCTGATATGCTTCATCTGTTACGATTAGCGTCCCGTCTTCTTTTATTTCCTCTACCCCTTCATATTTTGCCTGATCCATATTGTACTTAACCGCTTGCTCCATGGTCATACCTTCAGGCAATTCGATCGTAATACCATTGGCGCCAATTCGCATGGGATAACCGCCGAGCATCCCGTTCGGGCCGGGTGAGTGGGTAAATTCATTTGTGTCATTAAGGACAGCCATTATATTCTTTACAGTTGAGGCGGCTACTTCCGGATGCACAATCCAGCTAATCCACTCGGGAGGACATGGTGCCATCAGCCTGTCCGATATCAACGAATCACAGTCGTACTTGTCTGTAATATCCTTATCCCCTATCATAATTTTCATGAAGTAGGGTATTCCGGTCCTTGTTCCCATGACGTTAATCACGTGTTCACATATAAAGTAAACTGTGACTGCACTTATCGGCACGTTTTCCTTTACACTTATCTTCCTCTTTATTTCATTGACTATATTGTCAACATTTCCTCCTCCGACGAGAACCTTATACCCGGCACCCCATAACATTGGATTAACTACATCTGGCCAGGAGTTATTCAATACTACAGGATTCGTGCCTGATTTCTGTACCGCCTGCATCAGCTTATAGATCAGGGTCAAGTGTACCGGAACAACAGGTCCTCCAGCTATCCGATTCGCCTTTTGATGCATTTCTTTGGGCAAATATGTGTATATCACCCATGACATTAATGTCATGCCGCTATATATAAAATCTGGCTGATATTTGCTTATTAACTCCGCTGTTCTGTCTACATCAAAAACATCGCACTCTTCAAACTTTAGAACCTTGTCATATCCTTCTGCTCCGGCCCCTGATGCGGTAACGTTTACTTTTTTACTTCCCCAATCGGCCCTTTTATCACATCCAATTATGGTCGTAACTCCCTGTCGACGTGCGAGGAATTCCAGAACCCATCCTCCAAGGTCACCAAGACCGAATATCATCACTTTATTTCCTACACTCATTTTATCCTCCTATACTCCGTTAGCATTATCTTCTGTCTAAATTACTTAGAATATTTGTACTGTTTAAACTATACCATCTTACACCTTACATCTCGCATTGTTATTGAATGATCACATACCACCTCCCATCTCCATAACAACATTATGATTTTTTTGACCCATAACTTTTACCGTTCATGGTAAAGAGTCCATGCTTTCCTCGTTACCATCCCGGCATTTTGTATATACAAATACTTAAAACATCAGGGCATTGACCAATTAAACCCACACTTTTTTGTAAAGTTCGATAAGATTTTGCCCTAGAATTTTATAGATATCCTCATCGGAATAGCCTCTTGCCACCAGTCCACGGGCCACATTTATAACATCAGTAACATCTTCCAACCCTTCTATCAGGCGTTCTTCAAATTTAGCAGGTGCAAGAGTTGGATAAAGTTTGGCCCACGCATCATAACCGCTGCGGTCGTATTCCCATCCGGGGTTCAGGTCAAGTCCAAAAGACACATGGTCAATCCCCGCCAGTTTAACCACATATTCAATAAAATCAATAAAATCTTCTACAGTTGGGCGAACCCCTTTTTTAGTCATTGCCGTCGGCGTCCATGCAGTCAAACCTATAACACCACCTTTTTCCGCACATGCGATTATCATCTCATCTGTTTTATTGCGCTGACGATTAACCAGTGCCCTGGGGTTCGCGTGAGTGATTGCTATGGGTTTTTTAGAGTATTCGATCGCATCCATCACGGTTTTATCACCACAATGTGAGACGTCTACCAGTATGCCGACATGATTCATCTCATCAATCACTTCTTTACCGAATGCGGTCACACCGCCATCTGTATCCTCTCCACCGGATCCGATATAAGTCTGCCCATCATATGCCAGTTGAATGACCCTTAACCCCAGCTTCTGATAAACAGACACCAGGCATAAATCGTCTTCAATAATTTTCGATTCCTGTGAACCCATAATAATGCAAGTCTCATCATTTGCCTTTGCATTTATAATATCATCAGCAGTTTCAACAAGTTTGAATCCACATTGCTCAGCCATTTTATGCCATCCGACAATTGTCCTTAATGCCTCTCGTGATTTGGCATCATTTGTGACAACAGTCATATGGGTTGCGGTCACTCCCCCCTTTTTTATCTTGGCCATATAATCTCCAGGATTACTTAAGGTTGGTGCATAACTAAGCCCTTCTATTACTATTGCTTTTTTATACAATTCAGCCGCGCGTTTTTCTTCTTCCAACGTCATTTCGTTTATCCGTTTTGCACACATCATACTTCTCCTTTCATTTTAAACTGTAAAATTTATCATCTCCTCTGCGGGTGTGTATTCCAGACTGAAGGCGTCGGCTACCCCTTTACAGGTAACCTTCCCTTCAACGATATTGAGACCG
>JAFGPZ010000006.1 GCA_016935935.1 Deltaproteobacteria bacterium | reverse complement strand
TCAAGGTGAAGAGGGGGAAGATAACTAAAATCCCGATAGGCAAATGCAGAAAGATATCAGTTGAATCACTGCTCAAGAAGGGATACACTGTGTCCAAGGTGACGACCACCGGCAACAAGACGAAAATAGAGAGCTTCTCGCCTATGACAATGGACAAGGCGAGGAGATCCCATACTAAAAGGTTGGGTGGCATACCTTTTTAGTCATTAATTCTATGTCAGGGGAAAAGTCAAAACATCCCTGCCTTCCAGAGAAGATACAGAGCAAAAGCTCCACCCAACCCTAAAGTCACCATAGTGTTCGCATCAATAGGTGGCGTAGGCGTTTCGGGTGGTGGCTCGGACGGGGGGTTGGGATCTTCCGGGGCAGGTGAGTATATGTTGACATCATCCCACCATATGTCAACGCTTCCCGGAGACCGCATGAAGCTGAGATTGTTAAGATATGTTATGGAAGGCTCGCCAAAAATGACAGTCGCATCATCGATGGCAACCGACATCCCGGTATCGCGGATCCATATTTTCACTACATGCCATCCCTGTGATCTCTTTACATTCGTAAGATGCCATGATCCTCCGAGAAGATAAACATAATTGGATACGGACGCCTGCGTGGCTATGCCGAATCTGAAAACCCCGGATGACCCATGATTATTCACGGCCACATTGGCTTCCGCAGGCGTGATGCTGCCACTCATGTTGTCGTAGAATGCGTATTCGACATAACAATCATGGAGAACCGGGTCAAAATCCCTCCAGAAATGACCACCCTCAAGCACATGGAGAGAATATGCCCCCTCATATGATATCGTAGCATCCTGAACGAGGTCATACCAGCTTAGCGAAGGATTGAACACCGACCAGTTTACCTGCGTTGTGCCATAATCCTCGAACCCATCATCGAAAATCAACACCATGCTTTATTTTTGTCATTTCCCTTATAAGTATATTAGTCCAGAGTCTGAAAGTCATTTTTGGATTCCCTAAGTTGAGGTCAAAACGAAGGTCTCTCTGGTGCTTGCGGTGTAATACTCGAACTTCTCTCTATAATTTCGTCTGATAGTCGGGAACAATCTTCCTGTGTTTAGATGTAAAAATACAAGTATCAGGGCATCCTCGAAGTCAATAGGGTAATACCTGTCCTCTCCCCTGATTTTGGTGTCGTATTCGATGAAGGCGGGGATTGCGTTTTTTATTGTTTCCACCTTTTCGGGATATACCGCTATCAGTATTGCCTGAGTCCCGTTCCAGTTTTCAGGCAGCTTCTCAAAGTCCTCGCTGAATTTTATCTGTCTCATGGTTTCTTCGCCTCCTCTTTTTCAATTACTCTGCTCCACATACGGCCATCTGGCAAAAATGTGAACCAGTCAATCCCAAACTCTATCGCCATGTTCATCCTTTCTCCTCCTCTTTTTTACCGAAAATCCTGTCTAATGCCTCTTTTGCATCTTCAGCCAGTTCAATCACCCTTTTTATAAACCTTCTTCTTGAACAATCCTTTGTCATTGACCGCCATCCCATCTCCCTGCGTATGGTCTCGTATATTTTGTCTATGTCGTTTTTGTTCATCCTTTCCCCGCCCCCATCTCGTCTATCTCCTTGAGCCGTTTTTTGAGGGCTTTCCATGGCTGTCGTGTCGCCTTTTCGTAGGCTTCCACCACTAAAGGGTCAATCTTCATTCTTTCACCTCCTTCACCCTATATCGTCGCAACTTGATACTGTACCATGGCAAATTTCCCGCTCGATTTCTGACCATTTGATAAATTCTTCTTTATGAATACACCTATTTCTTGGGCCGCTCAATCTCCAATATTTGCAGTGGCTTCCGCAACTATCAAAACACTCCATAGGGCATTTCCAACCCAACTTCTTAGCTATATTGTCCTCTTCAAAACTCTTGTCCCACTCAGACTTCTTATTTGTTCCTTGTATTGATGAAACTTTATTCTCTTTTTTGATCCGCTCTATACATTTTGGGTGTATTACGTGGACGAAAAAAGGGCCTTCATAATCATCATATATTTTTTTTATCCATTTTCTTAATTCTTTTGGTGTTTTGCATCCTTCCTCCACATAAAATTTTTTGCTTATTTCCCTTAATGTAAACGGATAACCAAAACAAAACAAAACATCCGGGTCATTACCATGTTTCGTCCTTCTGCATGTAATGCTCTTCATGCCTTTCGCTATCAGTCTTCTTGACTTTTTATCGAATTTCATCCTTCCCCTGCCTCCTTTCTTGAAACAGTAAAACATCGCATATAACCACAAAAAGGCACAGTATATACACCAACAACCGCAATGAAATCACAGTTCTTAATCCTTTTGGGTATTTCATAGCTGAGTGTTAATATCAATCCCCCTGGTTTGCATATTCTTTCTGCTTCTTTAGTAAATGCGTTTATTCCATGATAACTTTTTTCAGTGTTGTAATAATTCTTAGATAACAATTTAGTATATGGTGGGTCTATTATAACCCAATCAACAGTATCAGAAGGTATTGTTGTATTTGCAGCATCCTCGATATGTGTTGGATTTACTTCTGGTCTTACATCTACCCTTATGGAATCGTTATCGTCTGGTGTTCCTGAACATAAATAAGCTCTTTTTTCTCCCCACCAACCCATTTCCTTTATCCATTTCAAAAATCCCTTTGGAAATGAACCTTTAGTTTTGGATTGTCCATTAACTCCAAAACATTTAGTTGTCCTGTATATTTTAATCATCCTTTCCCTGTCTCCTTTTTCATAATATGTTCACATCAAAGCCAGAGCCATCGCCAGAGCCATCATTTCCTTAATCTTTTCGGGGTATTTTTTCGAGTATCTCCTTCGCTGTTCCCTTATTTTGTCCTTGTTTTTTTCCATCAGTTCCGCTTTCGTTATCTGGAATAAGACTTCAGCTTTACGTCCGCCGTGGAGCCGGTAGATGTTGCCATCGAAACTGGCGACCAATCCCATTTTCCATAGTTTCACGGCTGGTTCGAACGGATAGCCATCCGTCTTGATTTTTTCCGTGTACTCCCATGATTTTCTCGGAAGCCGGAAGAAAGAACCTATATAAGCCCAGACCGAAGCCCAGACCGAATCCCTGACCGAATCCCTGACCGAAGCCCTGACCGAAGCCCTGACCGAATCCC
>JAFGPZ010000058.1 GCA_016935935.1 Deltaproteobacteria bacterium | reverse complement strand
GATATCATATTCTTTATATAGTCGGCATGACCCGGACAATCGACATGGGCATAATGCCTTTTCGCAGTTTCATACTCTACATGCGCAATATTTATCGTAACACCCCGTTCCTTCTCTTCGGGAGCATTGTCAATTGAATCAAAGGGCATATACTGGGCAAACCCCTTAGTGGCCAGGTGTTTTGTAATGGCCGCGGTCAGTGTTGTTTTGCCGTGATCCACATGTCCAATGGTTCCAATATTAAGATGCGGTTTAGTCCTTTCAAATTTCTTCTTTGCCATAACCATTACCTCCTTTAATTATAAATGGTTAATTGATTCCCCTACCCAATAATGTTTCTGTTTACTCCCAGAGATATTCTCTTTCAAATCACCCACAAGATGAGAGTTGCACTGATTTACTATCCAAAAACAAAACCTTAAAATCTGTAATGAGCAAACGCCTTGTTTGCTTCAGCCATTTTGTGGGTATCTTCTCTCTTTTTAACAGACGCGCCTCTACCTGCAGCCGCGTCCATAAACTCTATTGCCAATTTCTCCATCATGCTCTTGCCGGTACGGGAATGGGCATTCCCTATCAACCATCTAATCGCGAGTGCTATCCTCCTGTCTGGCAACACTTCTGTAGGCACCTGATATGTAGCACCACCTATCCGCTTCGATTTCACTTCAAGAACAGGTTTTACGTTATCCATCGCCTTCTCAAAGACCTCAAGAGGTGATTCTTTTGTCTTATCCTCTATAATATCAAAAGCTCCATAGAATATGGATTCGGCAACGCTCTTTTTCCCTTTCTTCAGCAGATTGTTAATAAATCTTGCCACCAGCAGACTGTTGTATTTGGGGTCGGCCAGTATCTTCCTTTTCGCTACTTCTCTTCTCCTCGGCATATAACTCTTCCTATCTACTCATCTACTTAGGTTTTTTAGAACCGTATTTAGACCTGCCCTGTTTCCTGTCCTGAACTCCTACTGCATCAAGAGAACCTCTTACTACGTGATATCTGACTCCGGGAAGGTCTTTAACTCTCCCTCCCCTTACGAGGACAACGGAATGCTCCTGAAGATTATGTCCTATACCCGGTATGTATGAGGTAACCTCATAACCGCTGGTAAGACGAACCCTGGCTACCTTTCTCAGAGCCGAATTCGGCTTCTTGGGCGTGGTCGTATAAACCCGGACACAAACCCCTCTTCTCTGGGGGCAACTCGCAAGAGCCGGAGCTGCAGTTTTCTTCTTAATTTTTAATCTACCCTTGCGTATCAACTGGTTTATCGTTGGCATTATTCCTCCACAAATCCTTCCCGCTCTATCTTCCAAAACTCACGTGCAGCAAAGTAGCGATTTGTATCAATTCACAACTTCACTGTCAAGGTTTTTCTCGATATTTTCTCCATTTATTTGCTGATTTTCGGGAAACATATTTTCATCTTCAATTTCTATTCCCAGCTTCTTATACATGGAGAGTCCTGTACCGGCAGGAATCAATCTTCCCATGATTACATTCTCTTTAAGTCCCCTTAAATAATCCACTTTCCCGGAAAGCGCGGCTTCCGTCAGCACTCGAGTAGTTTCTTGAAAAGATGCCGCGGATATAAAACTGTCGGTATGGAGAGACGCTTTTGTAATACCAAGAAGCACGGGCTCGGCAATAGAGGGGCGTCCTCCCTGTTGAATCGCTTTTTCGTTTTCCTCTTCAAAGATATTCTTGTCCACCTGTTCATCCACGAGGAAAGAGGTATCACCCGAATCCGTCACCCTTACCTTCTTCAGCATCTGCCGGACAATAATCTCTATGTGTTTATCGTTGATTTTGACTCCCTGTAACCGGTAAACTTCCTGCACTTCGTCTACCAGATAAGTGGCCAGTTCCTTCTCACCCTTGATGTTGAGAATATCATGGGGATTACTCGATCCATCCATCAGTGCCTGACCTGCTACAACCCTGTCTCCCTCCTGGACGCTGACATGTTTTCCTCTGGCAATCAAATATTCTTTAGGATCTCCCACGTCGGGCGTTATGATTATTCTTCTCTTCCCCTTAACATCCTCACCATAAGAAACTTCCCCGTCTATCTCGGCTATTACCGCATATTCTTTGGGTTTCCTGGCTTCGAAAAGCTCAGCAACACGCGGAAGCCCTCCGGTAATATCCTTCGTCTTCGTGGTTTCTCTGGGTATTTTTGCTATAATATCACCAGCTTTTACCTCATCGCCTTCTGAAACACCAATATTTGCTCCCACAGGCAACAGATGTCGCGCGATCGTATGCGTTCCAGGAACCTTGGCGGTTTTTCCTTCTTTGTCTTTTATCGAAACCCTGGGGCGGAGGTCGGCTGACCTGTATTCCACAATTACCTTTCTCGAAAGGCCGGTAACCTCGTCAACCTGTTCCTGCATGGTTTTACCCTCAACAATATCTCCGAACTTTACGGTACCATCGACTTCGGAAAGTATTGGAATCGCATAAGGATCCCACTGGGCAATCAGTGTTCCCGCCTGTATGGCATCTCCTTCAACAACCTTTAAATGAGCTCCATAGGGAACAGGATATTTGCCGCGATTCCGTCCTTCTTCATCCAAGACGTGAATCTCTCCATTCCTGCTCATGACAACAGTTTCGTTACTCTTGCTCTTTGCCACATTAATATCAACAAATTTAAGCACTCCGTGGTGTCTGGCTTCCAGGGTAGAGTGTTCTTCAAATTTAGCCGTACCACCGATATGGAATGTTCTCATCGTCAACTGTGTCCCCGGTTCACCTATGGACTGTGCAGCTATGGTGCCGACGGCTTCTCCGATGTTTACAAGATGCCCGTGCGCCAGGTCTCTTCCATAGCAGCGTACACAGATACCGTGCTTGGATTTACAGGTAAGAGCGGATCTTATCAGTACTCTTTCCAGCCCTGCTTTGTCGATATTCTCCGCAAGCGTTTCAGTAATCTCCTGATTCGCCTTCACCAGAATTTCTCCGGTAAAGGGATCTTCTATATCTTCAAGGGCAACTCTTCCGAGAATACGTTCACCCACCGTTTCGATCATCTCCCCACCTTCGACCAGGGCCGAAACATAGATTCCGTCAAGTGTTCCGCAGTCCTTTTCCATAATAATACAATCCTGCGCCACATCGACAAGCCTCCTCGTAAGATACCCGGAGTTAGCCGTTTTAAGAGCCGTATCTGCAAGACCCTTCCTTGCGCCGTGAGTGGAAATAAAATACTGCAGAACAGAAAGACCCTCTCTGAAGTTTGCGGTGATCGGCGTTTCTATAATCTCCCCCGACGGTTTTGCCATCAATCCCCTCATACCGGCAAGCTGCCTCGTCTGGGCGGCACTTCCACGGGCACCGGAATCTGCCATCATATAGATCGAGTTAAAGGCTTCAACCTGCTTTTGTGTACCATCGGGTGAAACAAGTTCTTCGGTGCCGATGCCTCTCAGCATGTCATTGGCAACTTTCTCAGTTGCGTGAGCCCAGATATCGATAACCTTATTATAACGTTCACCATCCGTTATAAGACCGTCCATATATTGCTTTTGTATTTCCAGAACATCTTTCTGCGCTGTAG
>JAFGPZ010000324.1 GCA_016935935.1 Deltaproteobacteria bacterium | reverse complement strand
CGTGTTATCGCTAACACTCTTTTAGGAGATATCGATGGCCTTACGCAATATCACAAAGTTGAGTGGCGCGAGGGATTCTCACCCTTACGCTCTCCCAGAACTGGACGTGACAGTCTCCCGTCATCCAGCTCCTATTGTCCAGCCTCTACCTGAAGTGGTTTCCAATGAGCAAAGAGCCTCGGTTGCCGACGCATGATCCGTCGTAACCAATGCCACGCTCGTTGCTTGTGTCCCTTCAGTCTTTTGTATTTCCGGGTTGCCCACTTGACAAGGATGCTGTTTAGGTGTTGAAAGGTCCGGGCAAGAGCTGACCTGTGGAAACTGCTGTAATAGTTTACCCGTCCTCTTACGACTGGGTTATATCCTGGGCCAGTTCGTCAATAGATTTGTCCGTTCGTCGGTGCAGATGCCATTGCCTCATGGCATCACGTATCGATTTAGCGGCCCTGTTGCTGATCGCAGGAGCGAAACTGACAAAGACGTTCCCGGAACGCGCCTTTACTAACCGGGGGCGAAACGTATACCCCAGGAAATCAAACTTCTGCTCCGCATCATCGCCTCGCCGATTAGAATCCTTGCAGTAAACCACTTTCGTTTTCTGCATGTTCAGCTCCAATCCGCACTCTGCAAACCGCCGTTCAATCGATCCCTGAAGCCTTTCCGCTACGAATTTGTCCCGACAGTGACAAATCACATCATCGGCGTATCTCTCAAATGGTATCTGAGGATGATGTCTTTGCATCCACATATCGAACGCATAATGCAAAAAGAGATTCGCCAGTAAAGGACTGATCACCCCTCCCTGCGGCGTTCCCTTATGGAGATGAATCACGCTCCCGTCTTCCATTTGAACCGGTGCTTTCAGCCATCTCTCGATGTAAAGAAGTACCCATTTGCAATCGGTATGCTTCCTTACTGCCCTCATCAGCAGTCCGTGATCGATATTATCAAAGAAGCCCTTGATATCAAGGTCCAGAACCCAGTTGTATCGCCAGCATCGCTGACGGGCAACTCCTACGGCCTCTATTGCCGATTTCCGTGGCCGATACCCATATGAGTCCGGATGGAAATACCTCTCCAGAATCGGCTCCAAGTACCGGTTAACCACTGTCTGGGCAATGCGGTCTGCCACCGTTGGAATCCCAAGCGGTCGCCTTCCCCCATCGGCCTTTGGTATATCGACCCGACGGACAGGTGCCGGAAAATAGCTGCCTGATGACATCCGATTCCAAATCGTGTAGAGGTTGTCTTTCAATCTCTCTTCAAACTCCGAAATGGATTGTCCATCTGTTCCGGCTGAACCCCGGTTCGCCTTTACCCGTTTTTATGCCTCCCATACCTCCCATAGTGAAATACAAAACGGCCTCGTCTTATTCACCGGGTTCCTCCCATCTCTGGTTGACCCGAAAATAAGACCGGACAACGCAGCCCCTTCGGTCCAGTCCCATTACAGAACCTTCCTTCCTACTACAAGCTGCTCCGCCCCTGTGTCCCGCATCGGTATTCTCACTCTTGTGGGTCTCCCACTTGAATTTCTCCCTTCTCATCGGAACGACAGGTTCCCACGTTCCACACAAAAGCCTGAATCAGGTTCGCGCCACCTTTATGCCGGATGCCGCCCAAGCAGTAAACAGGTGACCCTTGGACTTATCCTGGAATCTCGCAAGTACCCCAGTTCTGACATCACCCAGAATGTTTCGACACCTCATCAGTGGTTCGCTCACGCTCGCCTCCCTGAATCTCACCTGACAGGATCGTTTCCCTGCCTTTTCCTTAACGCTCACCACAACGGCTCTTTACCATTGCAGCTTAAGGTGGTTTGAAGCCCGCCCCTGCATGCCGGCTCCGAGGGACCTACCCTCATCTCTTGTGCAGCCTCGTGGCGCACTTGCGAACATTCTTTTACACTACTGTGATCCGCCGTCGTGTGCCGAATAGAAAAGGCACAATAACACGCCGCTCACATTCATCATGCATGGGCGTCTCATTGTGCCTTGCTAAGGGTCACCCTGGTCGTAGGTTACCCCATTAAACTAAAATTCTCTATACTCCCGTATAAACGAGAGACGGTTTATGACCCGCTTACAGGTACTCCGGGCTGTCATTCTTGATCAGCGCCTTCAGCTTGAAGGACCTGTCGTAATAATCATAGAAATTGTATATAAGAGATGCGGTAATCAATCCCTTATATGTCGCAGGCACAGGTGTAATCTTGTGTTTCTTGCCCTCCATATCCACCAACTCCGTTTGCCGGTCAAAGGCCATACAGTGTAGTTGTTTTCAACATCTACTTGCACTGGCTAACTTCCTTTTTATTTAGTGTTTATTTTCTTTTGCCTCGTCTCTCTAACTTTTTCTTCCATCACTTCTCGTGTGTATTCAATGTGAGAAGAGAGCAATTCTATAGCTTTGTCATAAAACTGATTTTCTATCAGCTGCAGAATTTTTTTATGTTCGTTAATAGCCCTCTCTTTTGCGCCAGGCAAATAATAATAAAGGTACTGGTATCGATTTAATTGATAATAAATCCTATTATAACAGTCGAGCATTAATCTATTACGACATGATTTCACTAACTCGACATGGAACCTAAAAGATGCATTGTGATAAATCATTTTCTGTCGTGAATCGTTATAAGTGGGTTCTTCTAAGCTTAATAACTCTTCAATTGATATGGAAACTTCAGGAATGCACCCCATGTTACCCTGTTGCATAAGCTTTACGGAATAGCATTCAATCATTTCTCTCATCTCATAAACTTCTTTTAAATCTTCAACCGTAAGATCAGTTACATAAATTCCCTTTCTCGGTACCTTAAAAACCAAATTTTCACTTTCAAGAACAGCAACGGCCTCACGTATTGGCGGTCGACTAACATTCAAATTGTCAGCGAGATGTGTTTCATTAATCACATCTCCGGGTTTCAATTCACCCGTAATGATCATTTGACGAATAAACTCCAGTGCACATTCCTTCAAAGATCTATAATTAAACGTATTTTGATTCATCGTATTCTCACTAT
>JAFGPZ010000323.1 GCA_016935935.1 Deltaproteobacteria bacterium | reverse complement strand
GGTGTTATGTATATCTCTCTGCCGAGAGGAGTTTGGCTCTTCTATGATATAAATAGCTACTTTTTTTCGCTGATTAAATTATAAGGAGAATTACATGGACTGGATTTTGATAGTTTTGGGAATGGGCATTGAGATAATTACGGCTCCCAGTTATTTCGTTTTTATCCTTGTGGGTCTCTTTATAGGCGTTATCTTTGGTGCCATACCTGGGATTTCGGGTCTCATGGCTATTATACTTCTTGTCCCCTTTACCTATACCCTCGATTTAATACAGGCCATGCTGTTGCTTACATCGACCTATTGCGGCGGTGTCTTCGGAGGGTCAATCAGCTCCATTCTTATTAATACTCCGGGCGCTCCCGAGTCGGTATGCACTTCCTTCGACGGCTATCCAATGACACAGAAGGGACTTGCTGCGAAGGCGTTGGGTACGGCCATTGAATGCTCGGCCATCGGAGGTTTTCTCAGCGCCCTGGTTATGACTGTGGCCTGCGCACCCCTGGCGTCGGTTGCCCTTTCTTTTGATTCGCCCGAATATTTTGCCCTTGTGTTCATGGGACTCTGCGTCGTGACATCGATTTCCGGTAAATCGCTGGTCAATGGAATTATCGCTCTCTTTATAGGGCTCTTTATTGCTTCCGTTGGTGTCAGTCCGATTCAGGGTGTCCCCCGCTACGACCTTGGATTTGCGCAACTTCGCGCCGGAATCGATTTTATCATAGTCATGATCGGTGTCTTTGCCCTTGGTGAGATATTCAGCCGCTTTGAAACAATTTCCAGGGAAGAAGCCAAAAAGGTTGAGGGTAAGGTCGGCACCAGCATGCTTACCATAAAAGAATTCCTGCAACTGAAGTGGACGATTCTACGTTCCTTTGTAACGGGTACCTTTATAGGATTTCTGCCTGGAGCCGGAGCAACTATCGCATCTTTTGTCAGCTATGGTATGGCGCGAAACCTGTCGGATGATCCAGGCAAATTCGGTACCGGTGTCATAGAGGGTGTCGCTGCGCCCGAAACAGCCAATAACGCCGCAACGGGTGGCGCCATGATTCCCCTCCTGACTCTGGGAATCCCCGGAGGTGGAGCCACTGCCGTTATGATCAGCGCCTTTATGATAAAGGGATTACAACCGGGGCCTCTTGTATTCATGAGTGAACCTGGGCTTATCGGCAGTATCTTTGTTGGTATGATTATCGCTAATCTGCTGATCATTATCTTCGGTTTTCTCGCGGTAAAGGCATTTACGCAGTTTTTGAAGGTTCCCTACGCCATTCTTGCGTCGGGGATAACCCTCTTCTGTTTCCTTGGCGCCTTTTCCACGAGAAATGTTATGTACGACGTATGGGTCATGTTGATATTCGGGGTTATCGGCTATTTCATGAAAAAATATGACTACCCCGTGGCTCCCCTTGTGCTTGGAATGGTTCTGGGTCCTCTTGCAGAAGATAAGTTTCTGTCTGCCTTGATCAGCTATCATAATGATTTTCTCATATTCTTCAAGCGCCCCATAAGCGGTGGCATGATTGTTGTTGCCCTTTGCTTCCTCTTGTATCCCCTGATTATGATGGTATGGAAGAGGAGCTTCTCAAGCAACAGGTAGCCTTCAGTTGTCATTATAAGCAAACTCACGGCTGTCCCGTTTAAGTTAGCTGACCACCATGCAATATATTGATATCGGATGACAAATGAGCCATTTTAATTTTTTCCGATTTGAATTTACATTGCGCATTCTGGCATTTACCTTCTTCCCAACAATGGGAGGGAGGGTTGCCGATGAATGCAGGGAAAACAGTTTTCGCACAGATATTGGAGCATCTGCCACGATATGAAATTGACAAATTCGTTAAAGAGTACGAGGGAAATCGCAGGGTCAGAAGGTTCCCCTGCTATGACCAGTTTCTTTGTCTTGCCTATGCCCAGCTTACGTACCGGGAAAGTCTGAGGGATATTGAAACATGCCTGAACTCTCATCACGAGAAACTTTATCACATCGGATTCCGCGGTCAGATTTCGAGATCCACAATGGACGATGCCGGCGAGATACGAGATTACCGAATTTATCAGGACTTTGCCTATCAGCTTATCTCCATTGCCAGAAAACTCTATCAGAACGAAGAACTGGCGATAGAACTGGCGATAGATCTGGCTTACTCTCTCTTCGCTTTCGACTCAACGACCATCGATCTGTGCCTTTCCCTTTTTCCTTGGGCGCATTTTCGCAAGACCAAAGCCACCATCAAAATGCACACATTACTCGATCTGCGGGGATCCATTCCGACATTTATCAGCCTGACTGCCGGCAAAGTACACGATGTCAACGTTTTGGATATTCTTCCCTTGGAAAAAGATGCCGTCATAGCCATCGATCGTGGATACGTAGATTTTACGAGGCTTTATACCGTGAATCTCTTTCCCGCTTTCTTCGTGATTCGCGCCAAAAGCAATTTTCGGTGCCGCCGCCTCAATTCTCAGAAAGTGGACAAAACGCTGGGGCTTCGTTCCGATCAACGCATTGTTCTCACAACCAAGAAATCCAGAGCGGCCTACCCGGAGGCCCTGCGCCGGGTGTCCTACGTGGACCTGGACACCAAGAAGCGTTTTGTCTACCTGACCAATATATTTACCGTTTCTGCAATAACCGTCGCCGATATTTACAAGCAGCGCTGGCAGGTGGAGCTCTTCTTCCGCTGGATCAAGCAACATCTGAGAATCAAAACATTTTACGGAACATCGCGCAACGCCGTCAAAACCCAGATCTGGATCGCTGTCAGCATTTATCTGTTGGTTGCTATCCTGAGGAAGCGACTTCATCTGCCCGGCAACCTCCACACAATTCTGCAAATTTTAGAGGTCAACATTTTTGAGAAAAGGCCCATTATTCAGATAGTTAAAGATGCTTACAAGCAAGAACCGGAACCCAGTTTGTGCAGCCAGTTAAATTTGTTCAGATGTATATAGTAAAGTAAGGAAGCTATACAAAGAGAAATCCATCGGGGATCTGGCCCGCTGTGCAGCCAAGGTAGAGGCCGCTGGTTTCGGTGTCTGGCCTCGGGGCAAGGAAATAATGGAGTTTTCCAGGATGATGGGTTTTACCAGTCTGGGCTTGGCCTTTTGCAATGGTCTGCGCCGGGAGGCGCTGGAGGCAACCAAGATTTTTGAGGAAAATGGGTTTTCGGTGGACTCGGTGATGTGTAAAACCGGGTCCATACCCAAGGAAGATGTCGGCCTTAAGGATGCAGACAAAATCTACCCGGGTCGGTTTGAGGTGCTCTGCAATCCAGTGGCCTGATCCTGCTGCTAAACCAGGCCGGCACTGAATTTAATGTGCTGCTGGGCCTGTGCGAAGGTCGCGACAGCCTGTTCTTTGCCAAATCCGTTGCTCCGGTGACCATGCCGGCTGTAAAAGACCGGATCACCGGCCGCAACCCCCTGGCAGCTATTTATGCTGCGTACTACTTCCGCGACCGAAAAAGGCTCAATTTAGAACCTGTTAAATAATTCAAACTCTTCTTTGGAAACGTTCATGCCTGGTGCCAAATTGTCGGTCCCGCCGGTGCGAGTAAAAATCTATTCCGACTTGACCTGATAATGTCGCTTCGCTCTGATTCAGGTGGCCGATTTGAACGGGAACGACAGGCCGATTTTATCGGAATCACCGCATACTTCTTGAAACCGGAGGTTTGATGAAACTTAACAAAGGATATGTACATATCTATACCGGTGATGGAAAGGGAAAGACCACGGCTTCTATCGGTCTTGCTTTACGGGCAGCCGGTGCAGGGATGAGAGTATTTATCGCCCAATTTCTTAAAGGGAAGGCTTCGACCGAATTTATTCCTTTAGCAACCCTAAGCGATTCAATCACGTTCGCTCAGTATGGGAGAGACTGTTTGATCAAAAAAAAACCAACCGAAGAAGATAAGGCTTTAGCCCAACAGGGGCTCTCTGAATCCCGGCAGGCAATCATGTCCGGAATCTATGACCTTGTCGTTCTGGATGAGGCAAATGTTGCTGTCTGGTTTGCCCTTCTCTCGGTCGATGATCTTATCGATTTGATCAAAAAGAAACCCTCGCACGTAGAATTAGTCATCACTGGCCGCAAAGCCAGCCTGCGATTGATTGAAGCCGCTGACTTGGTAACCGAGATGAAGGAGATCAAGCATTATTATACGCGAGGAGTTTTCGCGCGGCACGGAATTGAGGATTGACAACAACGTTTGAGAGTTCGAAGTTTGAAAATGGGGGTTCACGTTCAAAGGTTCCGTTCCAAAGGATCCGGGAAAAGAGGGATGGAATGTTTTTGAACATCAATATTTCATATAATATCAACCGATTTTGTGGTGCCGCACTTTTGAAAATTTTCCTTGACAGACTGGTTGCATACGTATATCATGTATACAAAATACAATATATTTCCGGTAAGACATGCAAACAAGATCGCAGAAACTGATCGATAATCCCAATCTTCGTATTCAGGCTTACAAGATTCTGAAGAACATGATTATCACACGGAAGATCGTGCCGGGCAAAAAGATCAACGAAGAGACGCTGGCCAGAGAGATCGGCGTCAGCCGCACCCCCATCCGGGAGGTGCTTTTCCGTCTCGAAAATGAGGGCATCGTCAAGATCATCCCCCGCCGCGGCGCCTTCGTCGTCAAACCATCCAAGGAAAATATCATCGAGATCCTGCAGGTCCGGGAGGTGCTGGAGGCGCTGATCGTCCGTCTGGTCACACCGCTCTTAGAGAAATCCGACATTCGGAAACTCAGGTCCTGTCTGGAAAAGCTTCGCGCTATTCCGGAAAAGAAGCGGAATATTATCGACTATATGGATTCGGAGTTGGAATTTCATGACCTGCTCCGCAGAAAATGCCCGAATCAGATGCTCCAACAGATGATGGAGGTGGTCAACGCACGCCTCCAGATCATCCGGCTCAGAACGGTGGTTCTGACCGGACGGCCGCAGAAAACCCTGGATGAACATACCGCGATTCTGGAGATGATCGAGCAGGGAAAAGCTGAAAAGGCGGAGCTGATGATGAGGAGGCATGTGATCAGTGTCAAGACGACGGCCCTGGAGAATATCGACGCCATGCTCTGAAAATCCCGGCTGGAAAGCAAGGACCCCGGTACCATTGAAGGAAAGCTGAAAAATGAAGAAGATCAGAACCGACATACTTGTCGTCGGCATGGGGGGCGCGGCGCAAATGGCTGCGCTCAACGCC
>JAFGPZ010000057.1 GCA_016935935.1 Deltaproteobacteria bacterium | reverse complement strand
TCCCCTGTCGCGAAAAACGATTTCTCCAAGCCTTCTTCTGTTTATGGTACCGTCTTCATTAAGAATCTGCCTGCCAAATGATTCAACAATGGCGTCCCAGGCTGCGCTTCCCGGTTCCTGAACCATATGGGCCAGATGATCGAAATCCACCACATATGCCCCCTTCTCCCTGAAACAGCGGGCAACCGCAGATTTTCCGCTGCCTATACCGCCTGTCAACCCTACTTTCAACATAGGTTCTTCCCCCCTGTCCCTGACCTCGAAAAAACGAATTTACTTTTAACAATGAGGCAGCATAATTCCTATCTCCTTAAATGACAAGAACTTATTCCATGAAAAATACCGTAGCCGTCACCTTTCACCTTGACACCTTCTTTCACTGTTGTATAAGAAGCGGTACTCTTTTTCGTAAGAGGAAGGGTAATTGATTTTTGCATCAGGAGGAGGGTCAGTTTGAAAGAAGACAGGAAAATAACAGGCAAGTCCTTAAGGATTCAGGACAATACATTCCGGGACGGCCATCAATCTATTTATGCAACAAGGATGAAGACAGAGGATATGATACCCATTGCCGAAGGGATGGATGACATGGGATTCTGGGCAATGGAGGTATGGGGAGGCGCAACCTTCGACACCATGCATCGTTTTCTTGATGAAGACCCATGGGAACGACCGAAGATTCTCAAGAAATATATAAAAAAGACTCCATTTACTATGCTGTTAAGGGGACAGAACCTGGTGGGATATCGCCAATATCCCGACGATGTGGTCCGTGCCTTCGTTGACAAGGCATGTGAAGTCGGCATCGATGTATTCAGGGTTTTTGACGCTCTTAATGATTTGCGAAATTTCGAGACTGCTGTGGAAAGGATCAAGGCAAACGGAAAACACTTCGAAGGAGTTGTTTGTTATACTCTGACGGAGCGGCACCTGGGTGGCGAAATATTCAACCTCGATTACTACGCAAAGAAGGCCATGGCGCTCGAAGCAATGGGGGCTGATACAATCTGTGTCAAAGACATGGCGGGAATCGTCGCTCCCTATGATGCCTATAAACTGATTAGGGAACTGAAGAAAAATGTTTCTGTTCCCCTCCATTTACACACCCACTATACAAGTGGAATGGCCTCCATGACTTACATGAAGGCCATCGAAGCAGGCGTAAGCATTGTAGACACATGTCTGGCACCCTTCTCCCTGCGCACATCAATGCCGGCCGTTGAACCGCTGGTCGTATCTCTTCAGGGGACAGAATGGGACACGGGCCTCGATCTGTTTAAGCTACTGAAACTGGGGGAACACCTTGAAGGAATAGCGCCCAAATACAAGCAATTCCTCGCTTCAAACAGATTATCGATAATCGACAGTGGTGTCCTTGCCCATCAGGTACCGGGAGGCATGATCTCCAATCTTGTCAGTCAGCTAAAAGAAATGAATGCCCTTGACAGACTTCAGGAAGTGTATGAAGAGATTCCTGTAACACGGAGAGAACTTGGAATGCCTCCACTGGTGACACCCACGTCTCAGATCATCGGATCTCAGGCCGTGCTCAACGTTCTCTTCGGAAAATACAAGATGGTCACTACCCAGATCAAGGATCTGGCCTATGGTCTTTACGGAGAAACACCTGCGAAGATTGATCCTGAAGTTCAGAAAATCGTTCTCAGGAAATATGCTCGTGGTCAGACGCCGATTACGGGAAGGCCGGCAGATTACCTTGAACCGGAACTAGAACAATGCCGTGAGAAAATAGGCGATCTTGCAAAAACGGAGGAAGATCTCCTCGTCTATGCATTGTACCCGGCAACGGGTGAAAAGTACCTGAAGAAAAAATACGGAGTGGAATCCGAAGAATAAACACGCTTGAAGTTCCCCGCACTTAACGCGTTGCGGGGAATTTCTCCATACGGTTCAAAAATGTGGGTGAGATCTCACGGGCATCACCCACAATTTTTTATGACAGCTTTCAATAGGAAGGCAGAAAGTGCATTCCTCTCTCACCTATCAGTATATTCCTCGTGTGGTGGAAACGAGTGGCGATCAGTTTTGTTGCCCCCTTCATGACGTTAAATCCAAGAGCCACGTCCTGATTCATCAAGGCCCTCAATTTTTTCGCATCAAAGATCAAGGCCTTAGATGCGTTAATGCAAAGGGCGCTTACCGTAAAGATGTGGGGTTCAACAAATATAGACCATCCCATTTCTTCCCCGCGCGTTATAACGTCGATTGTTACATTCATGGGTGGAGCTGACGGCCCCATGTCTATTTTCATGTCCAGCACAACCTTCCCGTCAGTTATTATATAAAAAGTCTTGGCTGGATCCCCCTCTCTGTACAGAACCGTACCTGCCTTGTATGTCTTCTCAACTGCGAGTGTCTCAATTTTTTTCATCTGATTTTCATCCAGATACTGGAAAATCTGAGTTTCCTTTAACATTGTCGGCGATTTCATGAATAACCTCCTTAGTAATATCGTAGCATAAACCTTCCCATTCAAGGGAATATGTTTATTTTGTATTCGCTCGCTAACCCCGCAGCAAGCACATGTCATTGCCCTCACTGTTAACTTCAAGACGCAGTGTTGATATTTATACCAGTGATCGTGTTCTAAATCCATCAATTTTTTGCAATGCCACAATCCTTTTCGCTGTGAGAATACTTACATATTACGCGCTACTGATTGTTCTTGACAAACACGCACAAGACAGATAAACTACGCCGCACAGGATCGGAGAATTGACCCCCACTGGCTGGAAGTTGCCGAATGGGGGTTTTTTGCTACATAGAGCTTTCCCTGTACATCATATAATTATAGGAAAAAAGAAAAATGAAGGATCAAAGAGTCAGAAACATAGGCATTAGCGCACATATCGATTCGGGAAAGACCACCCTTACCGAACGGATACTTTTCTATACAAAGCGTATCCACGCCATTCACGATGTTAAAGGGAAAGATGGCGTGGGCGCAACTATGGATTCCATGGAACTGGAAAGGGAACGAGGCATTACCATCGCCTCGGCTGCCACATTCTGCAAATGGCGGAATCACGAGATCAACATCATCGACACCCCGGGACATGTTGATTTTACGGTAGAAGTAGAACGATCCCTCAGGGTCCTCGACGGAGCCGTTCTCGTCCTCTGCGCCGTAGGAGGAGTGCAGTCCCAGACCATTACCGTTTACAGCCAGATGAAACGGTATAATGTTCCTTTTATCACCTTTATAAACAAGTGTGACAGAAGCGGCGCAAACCCAGACAGGGTTCTTAGTCAGATCAAATCAAAACTGGGACATAACGCCGTGGCCATGCAGATCCCCATCGGGCTCGAGATGGATATGAAGGGAGTCGTTGATCTCGTCTCAATGAAGGCCATCTACTTCGAAGGTGAGAATGGAGAAGATGTGCGCGTCGAGGACATCCCTGAAAGTCTGCTGCCACAGGCATCAGAAAAACGTGAAGAATTAATCGAAGCGGCATCCATGTTTTCCGATGATCTGATGGAAATCGCACTGGAAGGCGGCGATATCCCCGAAGTACTCATTATAAATGCCATCAGAAAGGGAACGATATCACGTGAACTGACACCTGTGTTTATGGGAACGGCGTACAAAAACAAGGGAGTACAACCACTGCTCGACGCTGTTACAGAGCTTCTTCCCGGCCCCTCAGACATCGAAAACACGGCGCTCGATATGAGTAAGGATGAATCACCTGTACTCCTTTCCAACGACAGCGGGGATCCCACAGTAGCACTTGCGTTCAAACTGGAGGATGGTCCTTACGGCCAACTCACCTATCTGAGGGTTTACCAGGGAACGGTTGCAAAGGGATCAACAATAGTAAACATAAGGAGCGGGAAAAAGATAAAAGTGGGACGGGTGGTACGAATGCACGCGGACCAGATGGAGGATATCGACGCAATCCCGGCTGGATATATCGGAGCTCTTTTCGGCATCGACTGCGCATCGGGAGACACCTTCGCATCCCCCGGCATGAATTTGACCATGACATCGATGTTTGTCCCAGATCCGGTGATTTCTCTTGCCATCATTCCCAAGGACAACAAATCGCAGATCAATATGTCGAAGGCCCTGAACCGTTTCACCAAAGAAGACCCAACCTTCAAGACTCACGTTGACGACGAAACTGATGAAACGATAATTGAGGGAATGGGTGAGCTACACCTTGATATCTATGTGGAACGTATGCGCCGGGAATATGGAGCCGAAGTTGAAACTGGGACTCCTCTTGTGGCTTACCGCGAGACAATTACGAAAAAGTCCGAATTCGACTACATTCACAAGAAACAGACTGGTGGATCCGGGCAGTATGGTCGGGTCGCCGGCTATATGGAACCGATTACGGAAACAGATTTCGAATTTGTCAATGAGATCTCGGGCGGTGTCATTCCCACGCAGTACATACCGGCCTGCGAAAAGGGTTTTCGAGCATGCATGACGAAGGGACCAAAACTGGAATACCCGGTGACGGGAATAAGGGTTGTCATCAATGACGGAGCCTTTCACAGCGTCGATTCTTCCGATATGGCATTCCAGGCAGCGGCACGGGGCGCCTTTCTGGAAGGATATAAAAAGGCGAATCCCGTCATTCATGAACCTATTATGAAGGTGGCCGTTGAGACACCTGCAGATTTTCAGGGATCGGTCATGGGGCTTCTTAATCAGCGCAGGGGAATGATCGTCGGGTCTCAGGATGAGGGAACTATCAGTGTTATAGAGGCCCAGGTGCCACTTGCCGAAATGTTTGGTTTTTCCACCGTTCTGAGGTCGGCAACGCAGGGTCAGGCTCAGTTTACTATGGAATTTGTTCTCTACAAGCGTGTCCCTCAGTCCATCGCGGAAGAACTGGAGGAGAAGTCTAAGGAGGCAAAGAAGAGAAGACATTCCACCTGAAAACTGGTACAATGCGAATCGGTGGCACAAACATGAGGAACCAATTTACCGTAAAGACAGGAATATAACAATGACAAAACAAGATATTATTCTTAAAAGCCCGCTGGGAAACATATTAGATAGATCATTTGAAGAGGATTATAAAGGAAGCTTTTTCGCAGTACTGGCGCGAGCCGGTGTAGGCAAGACGGCATTCCTTGTTCAACTGGCGCTGAATGCCATGGTCCGTGAAAGGAATGTCCTGCACGTCAGTCTCAGTGATCCGGTGAAAAAGGTAACACTCAGGTACAGTGAACTATTCGATAATCTAATCGAGCAAAGCCCCGAAGAGAACATCAGCGAATTGTGGCAGTCGATGCTGCCGTATCGGTTCATCATGACCTTCAGGAAAACATCTTTCAGTGTCCCCAAATTCAAGGAGAGGCTCACCGATCTGACGGAACAGGATATTTTCATGCCTGACTTTATCATAGTAGACGGCCTTGATTTCGATGAAACTATAAGGGAAAAACTGATCGCTCTTAAAGAACTGGCAAAGAAAGGGTCCTTTCATGTCTGGTTCAGCGTCAATACACACAGGGATGAAGAAAAGGACGGAAAGGGTATGCCCCTGTCATTTTCGCATGTAGAAGATCTCTTTAATACCGTGCTGAAGCTGAAACCTGAGGGCACTGCCGCTCATATTGAAACCCTGAAGGGCATGGAGGAACACTTTGAAAAAACCACGGTTGTGCTTGATGCATCAAGCATGCTGATAAGAGCAGGCAGTGACGGCTGATACGAGAGCTTTGAAAAATCCCATCTGCTTCAATATCGTCATGCCGGACTCGATCCGGCATCCAGTATTTTCAGATACTTTATGGATTCCGGGTCGCGCTTTGCTTGCCCGGAATGACAGAAAAGGGTATTATGCAAACGCCTCAATACTTCTTCTCACAGACGAAACTCCTCCGCTACGAGCCAGCAAACTTTCGAATAAATAACTCCACCGGAACTTATGTCTGAAAGACATCCTTGCGTCTTCGCAGCTCTGCAAAAACTTCTTCAGGGAATCTACCGTTAGCATTAACCGTTCTTATGATATCTGGAGAGTGGACCCTCAAAAAAGGATTGGTCTTCCTTTCAATTTCTATTGTGGAAGGCATCGTTGTCCCTCCCTTCTGATAAAGCGATTCGACCTCTCTCAGACGGATCCGCACAGCTTCGTTACCGGGTTCCACGGTAGAAGCAAACCTGAGGTTTTCAAGCGTATACTCGTGACCGCAGTACATCATCGTCTGATCTGGAAGCGAGGCAAGCCGCATGAGTGAGCGATACATAATGTCAGGGGGACATCCCATGAGGCGACCGCATCCGGCGGC
>JAFGPZ010000056.1 GCA_016935935.1 Deltaproteobacteria bacterium | reverse complement strand
ATGCATCAGCCGAATGAATACTCTGTTATCGATAATATGGTGGGCAACGCCAAGGTGTACGCCCATTTGTTCCTGCAGTAATAGTAAATTCAATGTTGCAATGAAAAACTCATAATGATAGCATGGCTCTTCATTTTTGGGTTTTTAGTGTTGATAAAAAAATGGAAATACAAACAGGTCGTATAATTACTTGAAGTTACAGGCTCCACGGAGCGTTTACTCAAAACAGATCAACTTTCCGGAGAACAACGCGATTAAAATGCTTTTCGGAGAGTATGACAGTAACATTAAGCTCATTGAAGAGATGGAAGACGTAAAGCTTAATGTAAAGGGAGGTACTGTATCAATTGAGGGAGATCCATTCTGTGTAGACCTTGTCGAAAATATGCTCGTCCAGCTTTATGGAATAATCAGAAAGGACTACCCAATATACGCCCAGGATATCGATTACGCGCACCGGATTCTTTCCAGAAACAGTTCCGTTAACCTTGAACAGATTTTCCTGGACACCGTCTTTATTTCGTCCAATAAAAGGGTAATAGCTCCAAAGAGTGTTGCACAGAAACTTTATATCGACTCTATAAGAAATAGTGATATCGTATTCGGCATAGGTCCAGCTGGCACTGGTAAAACCTATCTTGCCATGGCCACGGGCATTGCTGCTTTGCTTGGGAAAAAGGTAAACCGCATCGTCTTGACAAGACCGGCCCTTGAGGCCGGGGAAAGGTTGGGATTTCTCCCTGGCGATCTTTCCGAAAAAGTAAACCCATATCTTAAACCGCTTTATGATGCCCTGTATGATATGGTAGTTTTCGAAAAGGCGTCTGCTCTGATAAGTAAGGGAATTATAGAGGTTGCCCCTCTCGCATTTATGCGGGGCAGAACACTGAATGACTCCTTTGTAATTCTCGACGAGGCACAGAACACCACCACAGAGCAGATGAAGATGTTTCTCACACGACTTGGTTTTGGATCAAAAGCAGTTATAACAGGAGATGTGACCCAGATTGATCTGCCCCATGATAAAATATCTGGTTTAGTTGAGGCTGAAGGAATCCTGAAGAAAACGGACGGGATTCAGTTTGTTTATTTCTCTGAGATAGACGTTGTCAGACACCCGCTTGTTCAAGACATTATACGCGCCTATAATAACCTTGACAAAATAAAACGGGACAATCGATAATCTGCCGGATTCATTCCTTATATGATTAAACCCAAGAAATCAATAAACGGCAAAAAAGCTATATCGGAAAAGTTTTTCTCATTATTTCCAATAGCCAGGGATCTTATTTTTCAGAGATGGCTCCTAGCAATATCAGTCAGTCTTGTCCTTTCATTAACAATCTATCCTCAGATAATTTACGACAATCTGCCCGACTACAGCGTCGGCTCCATTGCAACAAGTAATATAAAGGCAGACAGGGACTTCCTCGTAGAAGATGCGGCATCAACAAAACAGAAAAGACTCCTCGAAATGGAAGAAGTTAGACCCGTCTATGACTATGATAGTAACATGCCGGCGCAGATGGGAATCATTCTTGCGAAGGCATTTCTTGCGGCTGGCGAAGATCTCAGAAACGCGCAAAAACCGAATGATCCCAACTTCAATAAACAATTACGAAGCACCTTCGAGGAGCTTTCAACGATTAAACTTACCAACAATGAGTACAATACCCTTTACAAGTACAAATTCTCCTTCGACATATGCAATGACGCAGTAAAACTTATCTATAATATTTATAACCGTGGACCTGTAAGTGATGAAACAATAAAGAATGTTAACCAAGGTAAGGGTATTATAATACTCGATGTAAAGACGCAGGAAGAGAGAGAAATAGATGACCTTTCATTCATAACTGTTATGACCGATATCAATAAACTTATACAAGAGGACTCTAATGCCGTTTTAAAAGACAGGTCAAAACAGCTTATACCTGTAACAGTTTCTCTGGCATCCAAGATGATTCGTCCCAATCTCACATTCGCAAAAAATACGACGGAAAACAGAAGGCAGATAGCTTGGGATAGCATTAAGCCGGTGTTTTACAAGGTTCAAAAAAATGAGATGATTGTCAGAGAAGGAGAAAAAATCACCCCTCCCGGATTGGACAAACTCAATGCACTCTTTCATAACCAGGAGGGAAAGAGCATGTTGAACATATCTGCTTTCCTCGGCATGTTTCTTACAGCTTTACTGCTATCATATATTCTGTATAAGATGTTTGAAAACACCCTTAAATCCTTAAAAAAAACTAACATAGACCTATTGCTTCTTAGTCTTACAACGATCCTTCAGTTGTTACTGGCTAAGGCTGGCATATTCATCTGTACATCAGTCGAAATTGCCTTTGACATAATCCCTTCAAACGCAATCTTTTTCGCCATACCGTTAACTGTTGGCGCCATGCTTATTACTCTGCTTCTCAACAGGCAAATGGGCCTCATTTTTGCTGTCGGCGTTTCTTTTCTTGTAGCTTTTCTATTCGACGACAAAATGTCCATGTTCCTCTTTTCTTTTATTGGAAGCGCCATAGCTACACACCGTATTATTCGCTGCAAGCAGCGTTCCGACTTTTTCAAAGCCGGCCTCTTAATAGGTCTGGCAAATATGGCAATTATAATAAGTTTATCTCTGTTGTCGGGAAATCTTTTAACAACGAACACTATTATCAAACTTATCATGGGTATGGTTGGAGGCATTTCGTCCGGAATTATAGTATCGGGGACAATTCCACTTTTTGAGGCATTTCTTGGCTATACCACTGACATTAAATTGCTGGAACTGGCAAACCTAAATCAACCTATTTTCCAACAGATGATAATGGTGGCGCCGGGAACTTACCATCACAGCATAGTCGTGGCATCCATGGTCGAGTCCGCTGCCGAGGCTATTAATGCCAACTCACTTCTGGCAAAAGTCAGCGCCTACTACCATGACATAGGTAAGATAAAAAAACCGATCTATTACATAGAAAATCAGGAAAATTGGGAAAATAAACACGATTCACTGACTCCTCAGATGAGCAGTCTCGTTATAATATCGCATGTCAAGGATGGATGTGCCCTTGCGAAGGAGTACAAACTGGGAAGGCCAATAATAGACATCATCAGGCAGCACCATGGCACAAGTATTGTGAGTTATTTTTACGAAAAAGCAAAAAAGAATGAGGAGATATCAGGTCAATTTACCCTGGAAAGTGATTTCAGGTATCCCGGCCCTAAACCTCTATCAAAAGAAGCGGGACTGGTACTCCTGGGCGATGTAATAGAGGCATCGTCACGAACACTGAAGAACCCAACCCCTTCGAGGATAAAGAATCACGTTGTAAGCCGCATCAGGCAGATATTGGCTGAGGGTCAGCTTGATGAATCCGAATTAACTCTCCGGGATCTTAACAAAATAGGTGAGAGCTTCAATAGAATTCTGACAGGAATATTTCATCATAGGATTGACTATTCTGATCATCCTATTGAAGTCGACGGGAAGGGTAAGGGGAGAAATGGCGGTATTAGTAAAAAATCAGCAAAAAAAAATAAAAATAGACGTCCAAAAGATACGGAAATATCTATCCAGGATTTTAGAGAAAATCAACTGTAAGGATAAGGAACTGAGCCTTCTCTTTGTAAATGATGAAGAAATCACTGAGATGAACAGACAATACCTCAACAGAGATTATCCAACCAATGTAATCGCCTTTCCCATGATGGAAGGCGAATTCGGCGACATAAACCCGCATGTTCTTGGTGATATCGTCGTATCCGTTGATACAGCGCTCCGGGATGCCCAAAGCGAAGGGTTTGATTTTGACGACGAAGTGGCCTACCTGCTTATTCATGGAGTCCTTCACCTCATCGGCTTCGACCATGAAAGATCCGAATCGGAAGCGGCAATCATGAAGGAAAAGGAGCGTGAATTATTCCTTGAATTAAAGGGATATCTCATAGACTGACATGGAACGGTTATTCCGTCACTACAATTGTCTGTCCCGGATAAAGCGTCGTCTTGGTATTGAAATTATTCAACCTGAGGAGCTCTGCCAGACTTATCCTGTGTCTCTCGGCAATCACCGAAAGTGAGTCACCCCTTTTTACCGTATAGGTATTTGTCGAAGTCGTTGCAGTGGCATCACTCCCGTTTCTTACTGAGATTGTCTGTCCCGGGTAAAGTATCGTCTTAATATTGAAGTTATTCAACCTGAGAAGCTCTGCCAGACTTATCCTGTGTCTCTCGGCAATCACCGAGAGTGAATCACCCTTTTTTACCGTATAGGTCTTTGTCGAAGTCGTTGCAGTGGCATCACTCCCGTTTCTTATTGTAATGATCTGCCCTACATATAAACTGCTGCGGCTCAACCCGCTCAGCCTTTTTATTTCCGATACGGTAGTGTCATAGCGTTTCGCAAGAAGCCATAGAGAATCTCCTCTTTTCACACGGTACTTGATAATCTCCCCCTTTGCGGCTTCTTTCTGATCTGTCGACGGTTTACCGGACGTGTCTGTGCTTCCGGAAGCTACGTACCCTCGCGACGGTATTTTCAGCCATGTGCCGATACGGATCGAGTGCTGGCTTCTAAGATTGTTAGCGGCGACTATGGCATTTATCGATGTTTTGTATCTATTCGCAATAACGGATAGTGACTCACCAGAACGCACCTTGTGCCTGACATAGGTGGGACCCGGCTTCCTTGCTCGAGGAATTTTGTCCGCTACAAGGGCGAATTTCTCTGCCATTCCCAGTGGAATTTTCAAAACATATTCTCCATCAGGTGTAATCTTGTGTCGTAATTCCGAATTGATTGCATTGATCGTGTTTTCAGGCACACCAAGATTTTGCGCTATGTCTTTCAATTGCATCGATTTCTTTACCGTCACTGTCTCATAGGGGATCGGTTCATCCAGTGAATCACCCAGATCGATGCCATATTTCTCGGGATCTTTTATGATGTGCAGCGTTGCAATAAATCGCGGCACATATCGAGCAGTTTCAGATGGAAGCTGGCGATAGAGGTCCCAGAAATTATCGAGATAATTCATATGCTGCCTCGATATAACCCTGAGTACCCTCCCCTCCCCGCAGTTATAGGAGGCAAGTACAGTATACCAGTCGCCGAATATTTCGTGCAGTTCTTTCAGGTAGGCAATCGCCGCGTCCGTCGATTTCTCGGCATCCATTCTTTCATCTATCCAATCGTCTCTTTTGAGACCAAATTTATATCCAGTTGAAGGAATAAACTGCCATAATCCAAGAGCCCTAGCCCTCGAGAGTGCTATAATCTTGAAACCGCTCTCTACGAGGGGCAGCCAGGAAAGTTCTTCGGGAAGTCCAGCCTCTTTCAGCTTCTCTAAAATCATTGGTCGATATAGGCCAGATCTTTTGTAGGAGCGTATGAAGAAGTTTTTCTCCGATGTTTGAAAGAGTTTAATCTCCTTCTGAACGTCATTGTTCATGACGAGAGGAACCTCACTCTGGTGACCCGTGGCTACATTGCTCCTTGCTGTGTATATCTCCAGGATTCTTTTAGCTATGAGGAATCGGAGGTCGTCCTTCTGCCATGATATGTTGGGATCACCATCTAGTTCGATTATAAGGTAATAGGCATCATCCAGCAATGCAAGCGATGCGTCCAGATCACCCTTTTCCCACAGATTCTGTGACTGACTGAGAAGTTCCAGCGCCGCATCCGTCTTTTCCTGATCCTGATTTTTGCCCTCACCGTTACTCCCTTCACCAATGGAAATTTCCTTTACTGCGGCATCGCTCTCGACCCTTTCAGCGGATGAAAGTGCTTCTGCGTAAGGTTTCTCCATTTCCTTCTTACCCTCAGCGATACTATCACCCTTGAGAGCACTGTGAAAAAGGATGTCTTCTTCCTTTGAAATTGAAACAAGAGGAGCCCCCTGATTTTTGTCAATTAAGGTTACTGATTCTTTTTTGTCTTTCTCAGTGACATCATCAGACCTTTGTTTATCCTGCTCAAGTACAGTGGATTCTTTTGGCTTAACAGGAGCAGGCGGAAATACCTGTTGCGTATCTATTTGAACCGGGTATGCGCATGAAATAAATAATAAGGAACCCAGACAGATGGAAATGAATGAACCTCTCAAATTAACCATAAAAAGAAACTCCCATTTTTAGTAATACATAATGTGTTATTTGGGGAAAAGCATATTCATTAGTAAAATTATCCCGTATTACGGGCACTGTTCAATTTAATATAGGGGATGACTAAACTTTTTTGTCAATAATTGCAATTAATAAAAACCGATGGCCTCGCAATAAGTCCATTTTCCCCTCCCCTGGAGAAGACTGAGAGGGGCGGTATAAAAGGTTCGAACCGGTCAACTCATAAGATATGCCTCAATCAAATCGTCAATGTCTCCGTCTAATACCCTGTCCACATTACCCACTTCCATGCCCGTACGATGATCCTTTATCATTTTGTAAGGATGCAGCACATAGGAACGTATCTGACTTCCCCAGGCTATTTGCTTTTTCCCCTTGTTCATTTCTTCCTTCATTTCATTTTTTTCTCTAAGCTTCATCTCGTACAATCGTGACTTTAAAACCTTTAAAGCCATTGCCTTGTTTTTATGCTGTGATCGTTCATTCTGACATTGAACAACAATCCCTGTTGGGAAATGGGTAATCCTGATGGCCGAGTCTGTCTTATTGACGTGCTGGCCACCTGCCCCGCTTGCCCGGTAGGTGTCTATGCGGATGTCATTTTCATCAAGTTCAACGAGAACGTCGTCACTGATCTCAGGGTAGACAAATACGGAGGCGAATGATGTGTGACGTCTCCCGCCGGTATCAAACGGTGATATACGCACAAGTCTGTGAATCCCCACCTCCGCCTTTGCGTAACCGTATGAGTATCGGCCGTTGATCGTCATTGTTACACTCTTTATGCCTGCTTCATCTCCTGCCTGAAAATCAATTATTTCAGTAGAATAGTTTCTTCTTTCCGCCCACCTGAGATACATTCTAAGAAGCATTTCCCCCCAGTCCTGGGCCTCTGTACCGCCGGCTCCCGCGTGAATAACCAGTATTGCGTTTCCCGCGTCTTCTTCACTGCCAAGCATCAGTTTGAATTCATCACTCCTGACAGATGATTCAAGTTCATTCAGGTCTTCACCGATATCCCGTAGAGTACTTTCATCGTCCTCCTCCTGCGCCATCTCAAAAAGCATTGTCAATTCTTTAATGGTCTCTTTCTTCCCATTAAGACTTTTGATTACCTCTTCCAGGTCATTTTTTTCTTTCAGGACATCCCTGGCTTTTTCTGGTTCACTCCAAAAGTCAGCCTGCATCGCCTGCTTTTCCAGTATCTTTGCCCGCTCTTCCTTTTTATCTATTTCAAAGATAACCTCGCAGTGTTTCTATTCTTTTTTTCAATTCCTTTAAGGTTTCATAGATAGTTTCTATCATCTCTAACTCTCCTCCTTGTCAGTGAAAATAAAAATACAACTAAGATGAGAACTCCACAGACATATACGAACAAATCACCATATAATTCATAAAAGGTAATTTGACTTGACAACTGTACTCTACCATTGAGCACCGCTCTTTCAAAGAGTCCCGTCCTGGAAATTATCTTTCCCGTTGGATCTATTATTGCGCTTATTCCCGTATTAGCGGCCCTTACAAAGTGGGTCCGGTTTTCCACGGCACGAAATACCGCCATTGTCAGATGTTGGTACGGCGCCGATGTCCATCCGTACCAGGCATCATTAGTTACATTTACGAGAAGCGTACTTCCTTTCGCCCCGTATTCGGAACTGATTTCTGGGAATATCCCCTCGTAACAAATCAAAACGCCGAGCCCCTTACCATCCATCGTGAGCGTTGTTATACCGTCGCCTGGTATAAAATCACCAGCTCCGACAACCAATTTTTGAACAAAAAAAAGGAACTTTTTAAACGGGACATACTCCCCGAATGGCACAAGGTGAGTCTTGTCATATCTACCGACGATTTTACCCTCTGGAGATACCATATAGACGCTGTTTTTAAAAAGATACCGGTCCTTGTCATTTACATAACTGGGACTGCCAAGGAGAAGGTACGCGCCAGTTCTTCTGGCAATGTCTAAAATATTTTCATGCATTTCATCGATATTCTGAAAATAAAAGGGAGCTGCCGTCTCAGGCCATACAATCAGACTTGGTTCTGAAGCAGAGGCCATAAAGGACAACTCGCGGTATATCCTTAGAGTATCCATTTGGAACTTGGGATCCCACTTGACAGATTGATCAATGTTGCCCTGTATAAGTGAAACATTCATATGGTCGGTATCCTTTAGTGAGTTTTGAACATTTTCAATCCGATAGAACCCGTAAAAAATGATGAGACCGAAAACGATTGTCACCGAAATAACTTCTTTAAAGAAAGTTTTCCTCAACTGCATAGTCAACAAATCGTAGAAGGCGCAGTTTATTAAGACAATCAAAAAAGTTATTCCAAAGATCCCTGTCACATCTGCGATCTGTATCAATAGCGTAAAATCATATTGAGAATGCGCAAGGTTTTCCCATGGGAAACCCGTTAGAAAATGTGCTTTTGCAAATTCAAAGACCGTCCACAGCAGTGGGGCCGAATAGATGTCCCTTATTCCCTTTCTTCTCAGATAGACAAGCGCTACTGAGAAGAGAGAAACATACAGACTCAGATATAGTGCCAGCAGAAGCATAACGGAAATACCTAGGTAGAGAGGTAAATACCCATAGTGAACCACCACGAAGGAAACCCAATATATTATCCCAACATTATATACGAGACCAGATATCAAACCTATGAAGAATGATTGAGAAAGGGATCTGCCCTTTAAGGCATAGAGGAGAGGAACTATTGCGACCCATATAACATAATGGAATTCATATGCTGGAAAGGAGATAAATAGCAAGACTCCAGAGGCTGCTGATAAAATAAATGCTTTCCTGTCCATATTATTAAATGTTCCTTAATGCCTCGTAATCTTTTCTTTTTATTCTTACGCGTTTGATCCTTCTCTCGTCTGCGGATTCAATAATCATCTCCAGGTTGTTGTGTCTGATTTTCTCTCCCGACACGGGTATCTTTTGGATTATATGAAAGATGAATCCACCAAGAGTTTCAAACTGTCCCTCGGGCACCTT
>JAFGPZ010000322.1 GCA_016935935.1 Deltaproteobacteria bacterium | reverse complement strand
GGTACTCCCTTCGCCTGCCTCCACACCCGGATGAACATGCTCATTAAACAGGGCCACAAACCGATCGTCGATGAACCGTCGCAGTCCGCCGCGATCGCCTCCCAGGTTGATCAAGGGACTGTTCACCTGGCAGCTCGTCGAAGCAGTGACAACGGCCATTTTTGTCGTGATATCCACTTCGTTATCGACCGTCGCGACCAGCTTGTTTCCGCTTACAATCTCGATTGTCCTGTCCCGCTTCAGGTGAATCTTATCGCCTTCGTCCGTATAGAGCGCGACCTCTCCCTCCTCCAGGGCGATCCGGTAACGGCGATCATCTGAGGCGATCATGATAATATGGTTGCCCTCTTTGATTATGATCGCTTCGGCTCCTTCAAGCGGACGGGACGTAAAGCCGTAATGCTGAAAGCATTCCCGGTTTGTGATCGTCTCTCCGGGCCTTCCCGAGGCGGTGAAGCGTTTGATCACGCCTTCAATTACCTCTTGAATCTTTCCCCGAATCATTCTATTATCCCCTCATGAGCCGAGCGCATTTGATTATCAAGATCATCATCGCCTTTACGATCCTGGCCACCGGTCCGGCATGGGCCGAGTCCTGCTACCGGGCGGCATCCTTTACGTCCGTGCCGCACGATCGCCAGTCCACGGTCACCCTGGAAGCCAGCAGGGTAAAGGCCATCGATGGAGACCGGATAACGTATGATCTCGGACGCGAAATCATCACGATCCAGGCAGAATCCTTTGCCGCTCAGCGCTTCCTGAGAGACGTCGATCGAGGGCGCTGCTCCGTTCAGGCGTCCGTTACCCTGGAGCCCGTGAGGAAGAGCTCTTTCAATACCAGCTTCAAAGCAATCGATCCCCGCGACGCTCATTGAACCACCCCCGGAAAACTCAGCTTTAGCGTCGTGAACGTACCCTGATCAGACCGTTCGAATGTCCTTCCATAGATCAGATAGTTACTCTGCGCCATCTCTATCGCTTTAATCTTTGTTTGTGGCGTCTGTTTTGCCGCCGGTCACAAGCATCCAGAGAAGTGGTATCAGCAGAAATGGTGTGCGGAGCATGGGGGACGATCCGAGGTTGTCCTGGCTGATAAAACGCGATGCGACTGCTTAACAGATACGCATGCGATCGAGTTTGATTTCGCCGAAAAATGGGCCGAAGCTATAGGGCAAAGTCTCTATTACTCCCTTCAAACAAACAAAAAAGCGGGAATCGTCCTCATCCTGGAGACCCCCGCTGATTATAAATACTGGCTCCGCCTTAATTCAACAATCCAGCATTTCAGCTTACCCATCGATACATGGAAGGTGGGGTAGTGAGTATAACAACTGCCAGAAATGTTTATGACGTCCAATATATATCGGGGCAAAACGAAAAACCATGCTGTATCTTTTAAGGGGGAACAAATGAGCGGAAAAACAGGAGAAAAGTGTCAGCAAAGTGGTGTGTATTATTGTCACAAACATACAACGTATGAAATCCCATTAGCTAAGGGAAATACATTCCCGCCATGCAATTCTTGAGGTGGTGCTACTACCTGGATTTTAAGGAGAAGGGCCTAATTCAAAAAACATTCGTTTTGCCCCAACAAATATTACACAAAGCTGAACAGGAGCTTTTATTATTGAAATACCTGAATAATAAGTGTATTTTTGCCCATCAATGGCGCTATCGACGATACAAGGACATCACTGCATGAAACAAAGCCAGACTACCGAAGCAACGTTAACCCCGAACCAGTTGCAAGGGCGGTTCAGTGAAAAAGACGAGCCTTTAAAACAAATCCCTGAAGTTGAAACGTGGGCAGTAACGTTGCAAGAGATTTACGACAATGCGGGACTGCGACTTGATGCAAGCCATTACAACAGGCAGACGGCTATTGTTGTGCGGGAGCTTAAAGACAGCAAATGTTTGTTGAAGCCATTATCAGAACTGGCGGATTTACGGCTGCCCGGCCAGTTTGTTCGTATATGGGCAGAAGATAAAGCTTATGGATTTCCCTATGTGAATGCTACCGACCTGATGAGCCTTACAGGAATCGGAAATTTCAACGGAAACCCTCGTTACCTGTCTAAGGAAACGGCAGTCGATATTGAACAACTCTTCATACATGAAGGATGGTTGTTGATGACGTGTTCAGGAACTATCGGTCGCGTCTTTTATGTACCGAAGCGGCTGGATGGATGGGTTGCAACCCATGACCTTATTCGTATTATTCCTAATAAAGAAACACCCGTCGGATTCCTCCATGCCTATTTATCTTCCTCGGTAGCGCAGAAACAGATTACCGGACACATGCACGGTGGCCAAATAGACCACGTAACTCATCGTCAGATCGGCGAAGTGCTTGTTCCCATTCTTCCTGAAGACCAGATGGCAGCATTACACAACCGTACTATGTCAGCATTGGAAAAAAGGGAACAGGCTATCGGGTCGCTTGCGGAAATAGCTGATGAAACGCAGTTGGTAATAAAGAATGAATGATAACGTCACTTATCTTATCCCGCCTGGCAACATTCGTTGTTATATAACAGGCAAGTTACGCAAGGACACACCGGAAGAAAATGTCCGTCAGCGGTGGGCACGTAGCCTGGTTGATGAATATGGATATTCAAAAAACGATATCATGCTTGAATATCCTGTTCGCATGGGAACTGCGAAAAAACGCGCCGATATCGTAGTGTTCAAAGCTGGGGGCAAAGAACAGGAAGATATTGTAATTATCATTGAAACAAAGAGAGAAGATGTAAAGGCCTCGGACAAAAACAAGGGTGAGGAACAGTTGAAAAGCTACATGGCGGCAAGTTCGTCATGCAAATATGGGCTTTGGGTTGGGAAGGAGCGTTTTGCCTTTGAAAAACTACCCGACGGAGGGGTTGCCCCCGTCAGTGATATCCCCCGAGCTGGAGAAGAAAAGCCCCGTCGCCCAGAGCGTAAAGACTTACAAGTTGTTCACGATCTAACCTCGGTATTTCGCCGTTGCCATAACTATATCCACGCAAATGGAGGGTTACAAAAAGCTGAAGCATTTCATGAAATGCTAAAACTGATTTTTTGCAAAATGTACGATGAAGAAGAAGGACCCGGTGTGGAACTCACCTTTGCAGTTGATCCAAAAGAGCAACGTTCTGAGAGTGGTAGGCGACGTTTGTTAGAAGATAGGATAAGGCCGTTATTTATTAAAGTCAAAGAGCGTTATCCTTACATTTTTGAAGAGGACGAGCAAATCAAGCTTGAACCCAGCGTTTTGGCGTATATTGTTTCAGAGATGCAGTTTATTTCTCTGATTGATACAGAGATCGATGTAAAAGGCGCTGCGTACGAGGAGATTGTAGGACAGAATCTTCGAGGGGATCGGGGCGAGTATTTTACTCCACGCAATGTCTGTGATATGGCTGTTCGCATAATTCAATCCCTGTTTTCGGAAGAGGCACTAACTAACTTGACGGTTATGGATTGCTGTTGTGGGACAGGTGGATTTATAGTTTCGTGGATAGATAATTTACGCCATGTTATTAGAAAGCAAGAGGAAAGGCGTGAGAGCAAAAACATTGAAAGTAAGGTGCGAGATCGTATACGGGAAGCCTGTACCCGCCATCTCTTTGGATTGGACATAAACCCTTTTCTCGTTAGAACGGCTCAAATGAATCTTGTTATGCACGGTGATGGCTCAACCAACGTATTCCGGGTTGATTCAACCCGTTCACCGGGAGAATGGTCTGATGATGCTCGAAAGAAAGTGCCGTTTGGCAAAGCGGATGTAGTGCTTACAAATCCGCCATTCGGCGTAGAAGTAAAAATTGATGATGCGCATATATTGGACAGATACGAGCTTTCACGGTGGGAATCTCAAAATCCTCGTGCCGCCTTGCCAGCAGAGCAGCTCTTCGTTGAAACAGCCATGATGTACCTAAAAGGAGGGGGAATATTAGGTATCGTATTGCCGGATGGAATACTCAATAATCCAGGTTTACGCTTCCTGCGGTCATGGCTTTTAAAGCGTGGTCGGATTTTAGCCTCTATCGACCTCCCTAAAGAAACATTTAGTAATAGTGGAGGGGTAAATAATCCCAGTGTTTTAATTGTACAAAAGTTCACTAAAGAACAGATTCAACACGCCAGCGCAGGTATCATTGACGAAAGCCATATGGTATTTATGGCAACACCTAATACCGCTGGGATAGATAAAAGAGGAAAACCTATTTACCTTCGCCACCCTGACGGACGTGAAATTATAGATGACGAAGGTAATCGTTTTAGAGATGATGAAATTGCTGCTGTCGCTCAAAAGTTTATTGATTGGCATATTAATAATTCACTCAGTTCAGAACATCAGTAATCAAATTTCATTTGATTCAGCCCAAAATTTTCAGAATCGTAAAGAGATCGTAAACAATCCCGGAAGTAGTTTTAACATAAATTAGCTACTTAGTTTTAACATCCCCCTTCATGAGGCATGTCGAAAAAACAGTCGCTGCCGCTATCTTAACTCAAGGTTCCTCGGACTCAGGTTCCGGGTTCACGGGTTCGGGTTCCGGGGGCACGGCGCCGGCATTTGTGACCGGTTCACCTTTGCCTCCATCTGTATCAGGTTCT
>JAFGPZ010000321.1 GCA_016935935.1 Deltaproteobacteria bacterium | reverse complement strand
TTCAGAATAGAGAGGCTCTGAGAAAAGAACACCTTGTGAAGATACCACCCTTGGAACTGTGCATCATGTACGCAGGAATTCAGCAGAATGTCACGAGATAATATTTGGACTGGGCGAGAAAAAGACTACAATAGTATCTGTTAATGTGCTTGAAAGGGATTTTATGAAAATAAATCGATTGATTCTGTTCGTTATATTGATTGTTTTGCCCCTTTTATTATGTTCATGTGCTATGGGAATAGAAAAACCAAAATATACAGTACTCGATAAACAGGGGAAATTTGAACTTCGACACTATCCCTCCTACCTGATTGCCGAAACGGTCGTTGATTCGGATTTCAAAGAAGCCGGCAATATCGCATTCGGTCGATTGTTTAAATACATTTCAGGACACAACCGAAAACAGGAATCGATTTCAATGACGGCTCCGGTAAGCCAAACAAATACCTCCGAAAAGATTGCCATGACAGCCCCCGTCAATATGCAGCAAACAGAAGGCAAATATGCCGTCAGTTTCCTGATGCCCTCCCGATATACCCTTGAGACCCTGCCTGAACCGCTGGATGACTCTGTTGTCATTAAAGAAATCCCTCCCCAGAAAATAGCAGCTATTCGTTATTCGGGAACATGGAGCCAAGAACGGTATGAGGCACAGAAAGCTTCTTTACAGGAATTCTTACAAACGAATGGGCTGGTTCCTACAGGAGAGCCTGTCTTTGCCCGATATGACCCACCGTTTCAGATCTGGTTTTTAAGACGTAATGAAGTATTAATCCCTGTGGAATGATTTTGATATTGCTTATGAAAAGGAAGGGTCATAAACTCGATTGTCATGACAGAAAGGGATATTATGAAAACGAAAACCATAGGAATTATTGTTCTGGTTCTTCTCTTTTTAACCCCATTATTGGCATGGGGAATTAATCGCCTGAAGCTTGAGTATCAACGCCATATCTGTGCAAAGAATTTAATGGCATTAGGGCAAGCCCAAACGATCTATTCAAATGATTATGCAGACGAATATACAGTTCAAAATGGTCAAATACTCAATGGAACAATTGAAGGAGATGAAATGCCAAGCAAGCTCTATACATTTACGATGAATGATATTGACGGCAAACCTGTTTCATTATCTCAGTATCAGGGTAAGGTAATATTGATTGTCAATGTCGCCAGCAAGTGTGGTTTTACCAAACAATATGCAGGTTTGCAGGCACTCTATGAGAAGTATCAGGAACAGGGCTTTGTCGTTTTGGGATTCCCTGCCAATAATTTTTTGGGTCAGGAGCCGGGAACGGATGCCGAAATCAAGAGCTTCTGTACGACCGAATTCAATGTTACGTTTCCCATGTTTTCAAAGATATCTGTTAAAGGAAAGGATATTCACCCCCTGTATCAATATCTGACCAGTCCTGAGGAGAATGGAGAATTCGGTCAATCGATTACATGGAATTTCAATAAGTTTCTGATCGGCAGGGATGGGATTACCGTAGGGTATTTTGGGTCCAAGGTCGAGCCGTTAGACCCTCAGTTGACGAGTGCGATTGAGGAAGCATTGGGTGGTCTTTAATGGAAAAAGAAACGCTGGAAGAGAAAATAAAACGAGTAACCGCAGAGACAGTCGATGTCGTTGAGTATAACCCGGACTGGGTTCAATGGTATGAAATAGAAAAAACACACTTGTACGAATGCCTTCCTGCCGATCTTATCATTCGAATTGAGCATTTTGGTTCAACAGCCGTTCCGGGATTAATGGCTAAGCCCATCGTGGACATGCTGATTGAAATCACCGATGAAGATCTCGGTAAAGTTATTATTCCTCAGATACTGGAACCGCAGGGTTATGACTGTTTTTGGCGACCGATAGGAAATGAAAATGTTCCACCATTTTTTACATGGTGCATTAAAAGAAATCACAACGGTCATCGAACTCATCATCTGCATTTTATCAAGGTCGGATTTAAGGATAATGAGCTTTGGTTCAGGGACATCCTCAGGAAGAATCCTGTAATCGCAAAACAATATAGCCAACTGAAGCTCAACCTCTCAGCACTTCACCGTAATGACCGAATTGCCTACACTGAGGCAAAAGGAGAATTTATTCGGCGGGCATATAGAAAAGCTGGATATCGAGTTAAGGAATCTCCATAAGGTGGTCCCTAAAAAGCAAAAATGGGACCCAGAACTCAGATGCGTATGGGGCGGGGGGGCATCCTCTTTAATTATTTTCCCTTCTTCCCTGTCGAAACCTTGTCTGAAATCAGACAACCTTTCTCGTGCGCCACGCCATTAAAATAATTCTTATTATTTTTCACCCTCTATCCAATACCAGTGCAGGCATTCATCGATACCTACTGTCTCGATATAGACATTTATATACGACCATTCGAGTCGATAAATATTTTCATTATTATTTTCCCCGCTGAAAACGGAAATGATTCCAATATGTGTGTTATTAACCCTGAAAACAGGGGCAAAATACTCATCGAACCCGATTCTAACGGTTTTTATAAAGGCAAAACTTTATATCCATCTCTTTTTTGACATGCTTTTTTTCCTTATCCCTATTTCTGACATCAATTTACGGATTTGCGTTGACATTTTTCTGTTTTTATGGCGACCTATTGAGTCCGGTTTTGCCGGAACTAGAAAAAGTTGAATTTATATGGTGTGTAATTGATAAACAGAAAAATAATAATTGTTGGAATATGAAGATGGATAACATAGGAACAGATGTAAATCAGATCGAGATATCGAGCTTATCGAAGATTCGAGGACAGAGCAAGGTAACGGATTTATTAAAAGTCAACCTTGATGCCTACTTTCAGAGTCGTCAGACAGGCAAACCCGGTTCATTTGGTCCCGTTCTCCTGTGTGGCTACAGTGGGACGGGAAAATCGTTAGTGGCAAATGTCCAGCGTCAACTATAATTTCCCTCAGCGACAACTATTTTTTCCCTTTAGTTACCCTATCTCTACCATGAACTAATGTT
>JAFGPZ010000320.1 GCA_016935935.1 Deltaproteobacteria bacterium | reverse complement strand
TCTCCTCTATACCTTTTTGCAGAGAGATTCCATTTAAAAAAGCCTGTCCTCTATCCTGATAACAGGGATGACATGTTTATATGTAACTCAATCCATTCAATTTACTGTGTAAATTGTTCTCACCATACACCACGATTCTTTAGTATTTAGATAATGATTACACAACAATCTTGAAATATATTGTCACATTACATAGACTGAACTGAATCTTGGATGTGGGCGGTTGCATGTATCGATTTGTAGATGAATATATAAATTTCCTGGCCGTTGAACGTGGAATGTCGCTCAATACCCTTGAGGCATACAGCAGGGATCTTAACAGATACTTGATGAACATGGAGGAAATGAGAATTTCTGATTTTAAAAACATATCCTCTGATCATGTCATTGCATACCTGGGAAGTTTGAGGAAGAACGGGCTTATGCCAACTTCTGTTAACAGAGCTCTTGCCGCACTCAGAGGTTTTTACAAATATCTGATCCTGCGTGGCGTGGTTAAAGAAAACCCGATCGCACACATCGCGCTTGCCAAGACATGGATGAATCTCCCCGATACATTGAATGAGAAGGAGATGGAGCATTTACTGGATCAACCTTCGATGAAAAACATTACAGGAATAAGAGACAAGGCTATGATGGAACTCTTATACGCTACGGGGATACGTGTATCGGAGTTGATTTCACTAACGATAAACGACATAAACTGGCAGGCAGGATATCTTTCAGTAATTGGTAAGGGGAGTAAGGAGCGAATCGTCCCAATCGGACGGATGGCTTACGATCAGTTGAGGCAATATATAGACAAGGTTAGGCCAGCGTTAATCAAGGGTAATTCGACAACAGTGTTATTTTTGAACAGATGTGGTTGCGGGCTTACACGTCAGGGATTCTGGAAGATTGTAAAGAAATATGCTAAGAGGGCAGGTATAATTAAGAGGGTCTATCCTCATACTTTTCGGCATTCTTTTGCAACGCATATTTTGGAAAGAGGCGGGGATCTTCGTTCAGTTCAGGTTATGCTGGGGCATTCTGACATATCGACGACACAGATATATACGCACGTTACCAGGAAAAGGCTGAAAGATATTCACAGGAAATATCATCCAAGAGGTTGAAAATGGATTATTATAGGTCGCGCAAACACGTTAAAGGAGAAGATGGTGGCAGGTCGTGGTACATATGGATTATAATTATCCTCTTATCAGTGTCTTTTATTGGAGGAATTGTTTTGAGTCAAATCCTTAATGAAAACCACAAAGGAGAATTGACTCTGCGCGTTTACAGGCTTAAAAATGCTTTTCTTTCCACGATAATGAATCGCACACCTGACTTCCATTACATTGATTTGGAGAAGAACGGACAAGATTTCAGGCTGAAAGAAGGAGATAGGTTTGAGGTATCGTACCGCGATGAATTTGTCATAAAAAAAATATCTACAGATATGCTGTTGGGTAAGGGTATAAACGTTGACATTGAAGGTGTTGGAACAACAAATGACATTCGGGTTTTGTTTAAAGGAATAACATTTGTTGACAAGGCAGTAAGCGGAGAGGGTGGTGCTGAAAAGAAACACTACAGCATAGTGATTAAACACAAAGATGATGTCATTGGTTCTATACCTATAGATGTGAAGGTTTTGCCCCAGGATTGGCTGAGATATGCAAAAGAATCTGAAGGCAAACAGTCACAGACAGAATATCTGAAAAGAGCCGTAGAAATGCAAAAGGATGATATTGAAGTAAGGAAGATGCTGGCAAAGTCCTACATTGAATCAAAGAAGATAGATGAAGGCCTTAAGGAATATGAAATGGTGCTTGCAAGAGAGCCTAATGATCTGGTTTCTCTCATAGAAGTAGCTAAGATTTATATGCGCAACGAGGAATATTCCAAGGCAATCCCACTGTACAGAAGTATCATAAGGATTAATCCCTCCGATGATGTCGCCTATGCAAATATTGCTTATGCCTACGGTAAGATTGGGAACTGGAAAAGAGCAATTGCCAACTATGAAGTTGCTCTGACAAAGAATTCAGGTAACGTCGAAGTTTTGTATCAATTGGCAGCGGCCTACGAAAAGGCAGGCGACATAAACAGCGCCATAGAGCAGTATAAGCAGGTCTTGACGAAGATGCCTGGCGACGCTTCAGTTATGGATATGCTTGCCCATGCATATCTGAGGACCGAACAGTACGACAATGCCGTAGGCCTCTATGAAAAGATAATCAAAAAGAATCCCAGAAACGCTTCTGCATATGCAAATCTTGGCCTTGCATATGGCGCTAAGGGGCTTCTAAAGAAAGAGATTGAAAGCTATAAAAAGGCAATCGACATTAACCCCAAAGACCCTGTTGTTCACTTTAATCTCGGTGTTGCCTATGAAAGAGAAAAACAATATGATAAAGCTGCCGAGGAATACGAAGAGGTGCTGAAGATAAAGCCTGATGATGCCGATGCAACCATGAGGCTGGCAGAATATTATCTAAGGGCAAAGGAATATAAAAAATCTATTGTCTTCTATGAGAAGAGCATAAAAAATTCACCCAAGAATTCCTCGGCCTACGCAAACCTCGGGTTTGCCTACGGAGAACTGAAAAAATATAAGGAATCTGTCGACAGTTATACTAAGGCATTGGAATATGGAATCAAGGACCAACATGTACATTATAATCTGGCCGAGGCCTACAGCAAAATAGGAAATACAAAAAAGGCAATCGAAGAATACGAAAAGTTTACCTCATTCAAACCCACCATCAAGGTCCTGACAATCCTTGTAAATCACTATGTGAAGGAAAAAAGGTACAAGGAAGCAGCAGGCGCCTATCAGAAAATGATCAAATTAGATTCTAAACGACCGGAATTTTATGTAGGATTGGGACATGTATACGATCTGGCTGGCGATTTTGAAAGGGCGATAGCAAATTATGAAGCTTCTCTGAAACTGGACAAGGAAGACTATTATGTATATCTATTTCTCGCAGAAGCATTTGAAAAGAAGGGGGACTACGAAAAGGCATTGAATAATTACAGGAGTGCCTATCAGTTGAATCCAGACCTTACGAGGGCAGCAAGAAAGATACCGGAAATGAGGATTAAAATACTTGAAGAAAAGCATAAATGATAAAAGAGAAATAACGCCTTAAGGATGAAGGGGTGAGTATCTGAGATGAAAGTTATTAAAATAAGAGATTTTGTGATGGGAGGGGATGCTCCCCTTGTATTGATTGCCGGGCCATGCGTCATTGAGAATGAAAAAGAGGCTGCCGATATTGCCCTCTATTTGAAAGAACTGACGTCAAAACTTGGGATTCCATTTATATTCAAGGCCTCCTATGATAAGGCGAACAGATCGTCAAAGGATTCTTTTAGAGGCCCTGGACTGAAAGAGGGGTTAGGTATGCTTGGTCGGATAAGAGAGGAACTGAATGTTCCTGTAATTTCCGATGTACACCGTTTTGAAGAAATAGAGGATGCGTCCCGGATACTCGACATAGTTCAGATACCAGCATTTTTATGCAGGCAGACGGACTTTGTGATGGAGGTCGCAAGACGAGCGAATATTATAAACGTAAAAAAGGGTCAGTTTATTGCGCCTTGGGATGTGTCAAATATATTGAATAAAGTGATTTCTACGGGCAATGAAAATGTTATTATTACAGAGAGGGGAGCGACTTTCGGATACAATAATCTTGTTGCTGATATGCGTTCCCTTCCCATAATAAGAAATATGGGATATCCAGTTATATTTGACGCAACACACAGTGTACAACTTCCCGGAGGTTCAGGGGATAAGTCGGGTGGTGAAAGGGATATGGCAATTTATCTTGCGAGGGCGGCTGTTGCCACCGGAATCGATGGCTTATTTGTCGAAGTACATCCCGATCCCGAGTGTGCGCTGTGTGATGGTCCCAACTCTCTCTACCTCGACTCTCTTTACGATTTCCTGAGCAGTCTGCAAGAAATTGACAGGATAGTAAAAAAACTGAAAAATTAAGGAGACTCAAGGAATGTCGGTAGCTATTAATGAAAGACAGATACAGATGATACGAAAAATAAAGGTATTGATACTTGATGTCGATGGCGTCATGACCGACGGAAGGATTATTATAGACGACCTGGGAAATGAAACAAAACATTTTAATGTGAGAGATGGCCATGGAATTAAACTCCTTATGAGATATGGGATTGATATTGTCTTCCTTACGGGCAGAACATCAAAAGTGGTTGAACATCGTGCCAGGGACCTCGGGGTAAAGGATTGCTATCAGGGATCCCTGAATAAGCTTAAAACGTTAAAGGAGATTCTTAAGAAAAAAAGAGTAGATGAGAATTGCGTCGCCTATGTAGGCGATGATTTAATAGATATACCAGTATTAATGAGAGTTGGTTTTTCGGTTGCAGTGGCCGATGCATGCGATGAGGTCAGAAATGCCGCCCAGTACATAACAGTCAATAGAGGAGGGCGAGGCGCCGTAAGAGAGGTATGTGAGGTTATACTGAAAAATCAGGGAAAATGGGATGATGTGGCTTCGAGATACGGTTTTGACCCTTCTTTGTAACCAATGATCTTTACATATAACAAGGGGGGTGTTATGGTTCCCGCAGATTAAAAGAAAAGTGGACAGGATGAAAAAATCGATTTTTAGTATTGCGCTTCTGATAACCGGAGCATTATGTGTTGTCTTCTTTGTTGGCCTGGGGAAGAATGACGATAAAGGAATGCTGAAAATAATATCCGGGAATGCTGATCTTCAGGTAAAGGATTTTCACTACACCGAGGTGGGTGATTCAGAAGGGGTGTGGGAAATCAAAGCAGACAGGGCACAGTATTTCAAGAACAAATCAAGTGCCTCTTTTGTAAATGTCAGAGTCAAGCTGATTGCTTCGGATGGCGGTATTTATGTTATGACGGGGGATGAAGGAAAACTCAACACTGATTCGAAGGATATTGAAGTGCATGGAAATGTGGTGGTCATTTCAGGCAACAAAGATCGTCTTGAGAGTGATGATATAAAATATGCACATAAAGACAAACGGATTTATACAGACAGCGTTGTTACGATGGATAAACAGACAATCAGTGTTAAGGGAAGAGGGTTATCAATTTCGATAAGGGATAAAAGCCTTTCAGTTTTCTCACATGTGAAGGCTACTATAGTAAACTGGAAGGGATAATGTTGTCGGTATGAAAGTGAAATATTTTATAATATTGTTATTATCTGTTTCGTATTTCCCCCTTTCTTTTGCATGGGGAGAAGCCGATGCTCCCAACAATAAACCTGTACAGATTACCTCTAATCGTCTCGATGTTTATGACAGTAAAAAATTGGCAATCTTTTCTGGAAATGTTCAAGTTAAACAGCAGGACACTGTAATCACCTCCGATGAACTCCATGTGTTCTATAAGGGAGAGAGTGATAATAAAAAGGAGTTCGGAGACGCAGAAGCTATGAACGCAGGTAATATCGATCGAATCGAAGCGAAGGGAAATGTGACAATAGTACAGGGAGATCGAATTATTACAGGAGACGATGCAGTGTTTTTTAACAAAGAAGAGAAGGTCATTGTAACGGGACATACTGTGATGCAGGAGGGGAAAAATGTCATAAAAGGAGGTAAAATAACCTTTTTAATGAGAGAAAAAAGAAGCACCGTCGAAAGGGCTGAACGGGAGAGGGTGACGGCTACCATATACTCTGAAGGGGAAAAAAATTAGCAGATACGATGGATGGACTCTCAGCTAAGGAACTGGTAAAGAAGTATAGTGGAAGGACTGTCGTAAACAAGGTTAGTCTGTTTGTCAATCGTGGCGAAGTCGTGGGACTTTTGGGGCCCAACGGTGCAGGCAAAACGACTACCTTTTACATGGTAGTTGGTCTTGTTAGTCCGGATGGGGGTAGCATCCTTTTGAATGGGGAAGATATCGGATCAAACCCCATGTACATGAGAGCAAGAAAGGGAATCAGTTACCTTCCGCAAGAGCCTTCGGTATTCAAAAAACTGACTGTTGAAGAGAATATTTTTTCAATTTTGGAGACTCTGGATATATCAAGGGAAGAGCGATGCAGCAGGCTTGAAGATCTTCTGGAAGAGCTTGCGCTTACTCATCTTGCAAAAAATAAAGCATACTCACTCTCAGGTGGAGAGAGGAGAAGGGTAGAGATTACCAGAGCGCTTGTTACCTCTCCCCAATACATACTGCTTGACGAACCCTTCGCCGGTATTGATCCAATTGCCGTTTCCGATATACAGGGGATCATTATGACCCTTAAGGCGAAGGGCATAGGGGTTTTGATATCGGACCACAATGTGAGAGAGACATTGAAGGTGTGTGACAGAGCGTATATCGTGAACGAGGGGATTGTTTTAGTGGAGGGATCTCCTGACGATATTGCAAAAAACGGGGTCGCAAGGAAATTTTACCTCGGGGAAGATTTTAACCTCGGCTAAAGAAATGAAGTTTGAACTTAGACAAGATCTTAAATTAACGCAGCAGTTGATTATGACACCTCAACTGCAGCAATCTATAAAGCTACTTCAACTCTCAAGAATTGAACTTGCTAATGCTATTAATCAGGAGTTGGAAAAAAACCCCTTGCTTGAAGAAGAAACCTTCGATAATGAAGCGCCAGACGAATCTTCCACGAATAATGGTGAAGAAAAAAAGACAATAGCAAATATAAGGGAAGTTACGGGGGAAGGGGACGGAAGAGACGACTTTGAATGGGACAGTTTCATTGAAGATTTTGGACCGGTTGGGACAACATATTCACGCGAAGACGGAGAGAAGCCGTCTCTTGAAAACATGCTGACAAAGACTGCTTCTCTTGCTGACCATCTAATGTGGCAGTTGAACCTTTCACGTTTTACAAAGGTCGAGAGGAGAATTGGAGAGCAGATCATCGGTAATCTCGACAGTAATGGATATCTTATATCGGACATCTATGAGATAGCATCTTTGGAAGACGTTGAAGCTGAATATGTTGGGGAAGTAGTTAAAAAGATTCAGGAATTTGATCCTCCTGGGATTGCGGCCAAGGATCTCAAAGAGTGTCTTCTCATACAGATTAGATTTCTTGGGGCTTCCAACAGCCTGGCAGAGAGGATTGTATGTGATCATCTCAAGGATCTGGAAACAAAGAATTACGCAAATATAATGAAACGGCAAAAGGTGTCTATAAAGGAGGTAAGAAAGGCCGTCGAGTTTATAGGTACGCTGGATCCGAAACCCGGACTTATCTACAATGATGAAAACCCTCAATATGTTATCCCAGATGTATACGTTTTCAAGGCAAGTGAGGGCTACCGGATTGTGCTGAATGACGATGGTCTTCCGAAACTCAGGGTCAGTAATTTATATAGAGAAGTTCTCGGTGGAATGGGAAACAATTCCAAGGGAGATTCATGTAAGGAGTACATTAAAGATAAACTCCAATCGGCTACATGGTTAATCAAGAGTATTCAACAGCGGCAAAGGACAATCTACAAGGTATCTGAAAGCATACTAAACCATCAGAAAGAGTATTTCAATAGAGGCATTAACTATCTGAAACCAATGATATTAAGGGATATAGCTGAAGATGTAGGTATGCATGAATCTACAATAAGCCGGGTTACAACAAATAAATATATGCATACACCGAGAGGGATATTTGAACTGAAATATTTTTTCAGTAGTGGTATAAGTAAGACCAATGGTGATTTGATTGCATCTGAAAGTGTTAAGGAAAAGATAGATAAGATCATTAGGGAAGAGGACAAACATAACCCCTATAACGACAGCCAAATAGTTGATATTCTGAGAAAATCGGGCATATCAATTGCAAGAAGAACAGTGGCCAAATATAGGGATGCGCTTAAAATTCTTCCCTCATCAAAGAGAAGAATGTACTTTTATTAAATCAAAAGACTGTTTGACCTTTGACTATATAAACTATACTTTATGAAAGATGAACGAAGAATAAAAATAGAGGAGATGTAATATGAATATTTCTTTTACATTTCGCAACACGGATGCGGAAGAGTGGCTGAAAGATTACGCAGGGAAGAAACTTGCCAGAATACAGAAGTACATAGATAAACCGATAGATGCCCAGGTAACACTTTCCGTGGAAAAATTCAGGAGTGTTGCAGAGATCAAGGTATCGACCAAAGGCATAACCCTTAACGGGAAAGAAGAGGCCAAGGAGATGGCTCTTGCCATTGATAAGGTTGTAGAGAAGATTGAACGACAGATAAAAAAGCATAAGGAAAAAACAAGAAACCACAAAGAAAATGCCTCTAAAGCAGAAGAATTAGAGTTAGCTGAGACGTTCTATGAAGACGAGCATGAGGATGAGATACCTTCCGGCATTGCAGAAACCAGAAGAGTCGTTCTTAGGCCCATGTCTGTTGATGATGCAATGATGGAAATGGAAGAGTCAAAGAACACATTTGCAATTTATAGAGATTTGTCAACAGAGGAAGTAAGACTTCTATACAGGCGTGAAGACGGAAACTACATACTTGTCGAGGCTGGTATTTGATGCATGGAGTGATGTAGAGATGAATATAGCTGAAATTACAGGAAAAGATTATATAATCTCAGATTTAAAGGCTAAAACTAAAAAAGCGGTTTTGACTGAGCTTTCAGGAGTGTTTTCAAATTCAGATGTAATGGTTAAAAGCGAAGCAATGGTGGAGGTCCTGCTGGAAAGGGAAAAGTTGGGCAGTACCGGTATAGGTGAAGGCATCGCAATACCACATGGAAAATTGCAGGGCCTGAATAACCTTATAGCCTCAATAGGGAGAAGCAAGGGTGGAATCGATTTCGAATCGCTGGATGGGAAACCGGTTCATATTTTCTTCTTGCTTATGGCGCCGGAAAACTCGGCTGGTCAGCATCTCAAGGCTCTTGCAAAGATATCACGAATGCTCAAAGATGATAATTTCAAAAGAGATCTCTTGGAAGCCGATTCGAAGGAAGATATATATAATATCGTGAAAGAAAAAGACGGAACACTGGTATGATTTATTCAAGGACTCCCGCATTATATGCGACCTATTTAGGGTAATCATTAGCGGCAAAATATGAGAAATCTCCGCGTGGTTATAATAACCGGCCTCTCCGGTTCAGGGAAGAGTACGGTATTGAAGGCAATGGAAGATATCGGATTTTTCTGTGTTGACAATCTGCCTATCGTTCTTCTTCCCAAATTCCTTGAGATTTGTTCAGCCACATGGAGCGAGATCGCCAAGATAGCTCTCGTAATGGACATGCGGCAGCCATCCTTCATCGAAAAACATGTGCAAGTTATTTCCAAGCTTAACAGAAAGGGGTATCGCATAGAGTTTTTGTTTCTTGAAGCGAGCGATGAAATTCTTCTACAGAGATTCAGCGTTACCAGGAGGTCTCATCCACTTTCAGAAGAGAGAACCATCATTAAAAGCATACAACTTGAAAGAGAAATACTTGGTTCACTGAAAGAAATGGCAAGCGATGTTATCGATACATCACTCTATAATATTCACCAGCTGAAGGAAATAACACAACAACGTTATCACGCACGACTTAAAAGCAGTAAGATTATCATAAATCTTACTTCCTTTGGATACAAATACGGCATACCTCACGACGCCGATATAGTAATGGACGTACGATTTCTTCCCAATCCCTATTTCATCAAGCATTTGAAGGATTTCGACGGCAACGATCAGAAAGTTGAAGAATATATACTGCAGTGGGATGAAACGAATGAATTTCTTGCAGAACTATACAGGCTTATTTCCTTTCTGACTCCTCTATATGAAAAAGAGGGCAAAGCATATCTCAATATTGCCCTGGGGTGTACTGGGGGGAGGCATCGCTCGGTAGTCGTCCTTAATAAGTTAAAAGAGCACCTTTCAGAGAAGGAATTTCAGGTTAACATAAATCACAGGGACATTGATAGGAAGTAGAGCCTGTCTTTAAAACTGGCCAAGTTTTATGTCCACATTATCTTTGATCCAGTGAGAATCCCACCACTCCTGGGGATTAACAAATTTACTCCCCACAATCACTCCGTAATGAAGATGATCTCCACCTGCGAGACCCGACATCCCGGTAAGGCCTATAGAGTCTCCTTTCCTGACATGCTGATCATCGGCCACTGTGATGTTGCTCAGGTGCGCGTAAAAGCTGAACAGCCCAAGACCATGATCGATGATTACCGTATTCCCGAATATCCCCAGGTACCCCGTAAAGGCAATAATTCCTCCATTTGCGGCTTCAACGGCGGCATTTTTAGTCGACGCAAGATCTATTCCCATATGTCTGCTCTTACTGATAATTTTATCACCATAGTAATATGTTCTCTTGTCTCCAAAGGTCGCCATTGTGGCAGCATTATTCAATCGCAGGAAAACCCCATCCCAAAGTTGTTTGTCCGCTGTCTTTTTACAGAGTTGGGCAACTTTGTTTATATTGTCAGATCTCAACTTTTCATTTACGTAGACAAAGGATTCGACAGTAGAAGCATTTTGCAGCTTGTCCAGCACGTAGCTGAATTCGGGCATCTTGTTGTTTAAGAAATTGTCTCCAATTTGCATCCTGTCATGACGGAACTTTTTGTTCCTTATTAGAAAAGGGACCGCTCTCAGCGAAGCGTTACCTGCTTTATCCTCGGCAATGATGCTGATTTTCATATCGATCTGATCTGCATCAAGAGGGACCGCAAAGTAACTTACATAATAAAAATTGCCTGCCTGGTTTACGGGATAGGCTGCAAAAAAATCGGCATTGACAGATACCCCTGTTCGATTGACTTCTTCGGATAGTTTAAAGGTTGTGACACAGGAACCTCCGGGATTGATATAATTAGACGGATTTAAGAGTGATATTCTGGGAGGTGTAATATCTACAAGCACCTCCTTGGAAACAACGGCCTGGTTTTTTCTGAGTGAATGATCCGTAGCCGAAGCCCTTAGAGTGGCTCCCCCATCGCTTAACTTGAGTGCTTTATAATCAATTAGAACCGTGACGATTTCTTTACTGTGCCCTTTCGAAGTAAAATCGGCAGAGTGTATGACCCGTTCTTTGCCATTCTGAGTGATCGTGACTGATACATCCCTGATACCACTCTTCATGTCGCTAAAGGCTATATCGAAGGTACTGCTTTGTCCTATGATATTTGCGTCTTGGCTGAATTCGATTGATGGTTTTTCGCCCTCATATAAAACCGACAGAAACCAGATGGCCATGATTGTAAACAAAAGAGAGCAGATCAGGAGTACAATTTTTAATTTTTTTCGCATGCTTAAATATTCTCAATACTGAAACGATTTCGGAAAATAGAATCATAATCCGTTGACCTTCTATACAATTACTGTTATGTTTTTACAAGGGTATGGTAAAGGTTTTTTTATCATTTATCTCGTTAGGGACTTTAATCTTTGTTGGAGTATGTTGGTCATGTTAAAGGGGAAGAAAATTGTTCTTGGAGTTACGGGTGGAATTGCCGCCTATAAATCAGCTGAATTGACGAGGCTATTAGTAAAGGAGGGTTCCGACGTACGAATAATTATGACGGCGCATGCGAAGGAATTCATAACCCCGCTGACTCTTTCGACTCTTTCAGGAAATCCGATCTATTGCGACACATTTTCCCTTACTGGTGAATGGAAGATAGGACATATATCGCTGGCGGAGTATGCAGATCTCATGATCATAGCGCCGGCAACGGCGAATATTATTGGGAAAATTGCCTCAGGAATGGCTGACGATCTTTTGTCAACGACTGTGATGGCCACGAAAGCCCCGATACTTATATGTCCGGCAATGAATACGAATATGTATGAAAACACTATAGTCCAGTCGAATATTGGCAAGTTGTCTTCGCTGGGATACCATTTCATGGATGCTGAAAAAGGAGAACTGGCTTGTCGGACTGAAGGTTCGGGCAGACT
>JAFGPZ010000055.1 GCA_016935935.1 Deltaproteobacteria bacterium | reverse complement strand
GACTTCTATCGCCTGGGCATAGATAATATCTATAGCATTTCTGCAGAGCATGGCCTCGGCATTGGTGATCTCATGGACGAGGTTGTGAAACACCTCCCCGATTCAACGGAGGAAGAAGAAGAGAGCCGACGAGTAAGAATCGCCGTCATTGGAAAACCCAATGTGGGGAAATCATCCCTGATCAATAAGATACTCGGTTATGAAAGGATAATAGTCAACCCTGTACCGGGAACCACGAGGGATTCCATAGACACACCCTTTGAACTGAATGGAAGAGACTACCTGTTAATCGATACGGCAGGAATCAGGCGAAAGAGCAGGATAAGCCTCAAACTCGAGGCCTACAGCGTAATCGAGGCAATAAAGACACTCAACCGGTGCGATATCGCCTTGATCCTTATAGACGCAGAGGAAGGCGTAACCGATCAGGACACAAAAATTGCGGGCCTGGCCTTTGAAAAAGGGGTGGCATGCATTATCGTATTGAACAAATGGGACCTCATTGAAAAAGACAACAGCACTATAGGAGAACATATACGGCGTGTAAAGGATAAATTCAAATACCTGGACTTTGCTCCCATTATATCGGTTTCTGCTCTATCCGGGCAACGTGTAATCAAGATCTTCGACATCATCGACAGCGTTCACGATCAATATATTAAAAGGATTTCAACAGCTTCCATGAACAGGCTTATTTCCGAAATAACAGGCAAAATGCCTCCGCCACGCTACAGAAACAGACCCAACAAAATAAGTTACGCAACACAGACCTCTGTCAGGCCACCAACTTTTGTTTTCTTTGTAAGGGAACCAAAGGCGATTCATTTTTCCTATGAGAGATATCTTGCCAATAGAATTCGGGAAGAGATGGGCTTCCAACACGTCCCGATAAGACTTTTTTTCAGAAAAAAATCGGCTGACCGATAGAAGGAAAAACTATAACTCCCTAATAGCATCCGTAAACGCGCTCATACCAGTCTGACCTGGTCAGCATTTAAAGGAAAGGAAATGCGAAATCCATATTTAAGAATGTTGCTTTTCTTCATTATTTTTCTGTTCATATCTCCGCATCCATCTGTCGCAGAAGGAGAAGAGCCGATAAGAATAGGTATCTACACCAACATGTCCGGCACTGACGCTCCCTTTGGTCAGTCGGTATTAAGGGCAATTAAAATTGCTCATAAATTGAGACCAATAGTATTGGAAAAGGGAATCGAACTCCATTTTCTTGATACAAAAAGTGAAGAAAAACTGACTTCTCAGGGGGCGGAGGTACTAATTAAAACAAAGGGTGTAGCGGCTTTAATCGACGGGACATCAAAGAATAGAACACTTCTGGGTAGTTCCACAGCTGAAGAGGAAAAAATTCCAATTATATATCCCTTTGTCACACATCCATTACCCGGCAAATCCAAACGATACGCCTTTACTCTTGGTGCGACTGATTCTTCAGAGGCGAGGGCGGCAGCACTATTCGCTGTTGAAATACAGAAAGCAAATAAGGCATCTGTAATGATCGACGTTTCGCGGGATTACTCTATCTATCTATCCAGCATATTCATGAAAAGTTTCATTGAAACAGGCGGGAAAGTCGTTTCGGCAACTTACTATCAATCAAAGGACCTGAAAGTTACAGAACAAATCACACCAATCATTGCTGCTAAACCGGATATTCTTTACCTCCCGAATTACACCGACGGGGTTGCTCTGGTCTTTGAGTGCGCCATGGAATTGGACCTGCGCATCCCGATGATTTCATCGATTAAAGCCTACAATCCAGGACTGGTAGAGACAGGCAAACCCGCTGTTAATGACTTAATAGTTCCGGGATATTTTGCTCGGGAAGCAATGACCTCTGATATAGCTAAAGAATTTATAGCAGCATACGAGCAGGAAACGGAGGAAGAAATAACTACGACTCAGGTTTTGTCAGCGGATTCATATTTTTTGTTGATAAACGCCATTGAAAGGGCAAAATCCTCGAAGGGAGATAAAATCAGAAATGCCCTTACGGAAACTAAAAATTTTGATGCAGTGTCGGGGAAGATAAGCATTGATGTTGAAGGAAACTCGACAAAAAGTATCGTCTTTCACCGCATAAAAGAAGGAAAATTGGAATACATAACGAAGCTCGATCCATAAAACCCCGGCATACAAACAGCATCCCTCCCTCGCTATACAAGAAGAATCTTATCCAGAAATTCCTTCGTTCGTTCACTTTTGGGGTTCTTGAAAAAGCTGACATCGGTTCCGCGTTCGATTATCTTCCCCATTTCCATAAAAATAATCTCATCGGCTACTTCCCTTGCAAAACCCATCTCGTGTGTTACCACCACCATTGTCATGCCCGACTTTGCCAGATCAATCATAACGTCGAGAACCTCTTTTATCATTTCGGGATCCAACGCCGATGTAGGTTCATCAAAGAGCATGATTTCAGGCTCCATAGCAAGCGCCCGCGCTATGGCTACCCTCTGCTGCTGTCCGCCTGAAAGGTTTCCTGGATACTTCTGCGCCTGCTCGGGGATCCCCACTCTTTCCAGAAGTTCGAAAGCCTTCTTCTCTGCGTCAGCCTGAGATATCTTTCTTACTTTTATAGGAGCTATGGTAATATTTTGCAGTATCTTCATATGTGGATAGAGTTCAAATCTCTGAAAGACCATACCCATTTTTTGTCTCAGCTGCATAAGATTGGTAGAGGGATCATTGAGAGAGATTCCATCAACAATGATGTCTCCCTCCTGGAATGGCTCAAGCCCGTTAAGGCATTTGCAGAGCATGCTTTTACCTGCTCCCGAGGGACCGCATATTACCACCACCTTACCCCTTTCAATTTTCTCACTCACATTTTCCAGTACCCTGAAGCTTCCAAACCATTTACTGACATTCTTTATTTCGATCATTTAGCGATCCCTCTCTTTGCTTCCAGTCTCTTGCTCAATTTACTCATCGTGTAGCAAAAAACAAAATATATCAGCCCTATGAAGGCATACAGTTCCAGGCTCCTCATTTCCCGTGCATCCACAATACTGGCCGTCCTCAAAAATTCCTTTACCCCTATAACGTACGCCAGAGATGTATCCTGGAAGACCACGACAGATTGAGTCAGCAGAGATGGGACCATATTTCGAAGGGCCTGCGGCACAATAATATAACGCATAGTCTGCCCGTAGGTAAATCCCGTCGAATAGGCTGCCTGCATCTGTTCCTTTGATATGGATTGAATGCCTGCCCGTATAATCTCTGCAAAGTATGACGCCTCAAATATGATGAATGCAACACTGGCAGAAAAGAAATCTCCCATGGGTCTTCCTGCCAGCAAGGGAACAAGAAAATAAAACCAGAATATGACCAGCAGGAGTGGAAGACTTCTGAAAAAATTCACAAACAGCGTGGCGGGATAATAGATAATCTTACGCGAACTTAACCTGGCCATTCCAACAAGTACACCAAGAAGCATCCCCCCGGTTATACCGATAACGGCAAGCTCAAGAGTTGTGAGCAATCCCTGCATAAGGAAGGGAAAATTATCGTAAATTACCCTCCAGTCAAATGTCCCCATATATTAATACCTACCTTATCTCCGCGTTATCAATCCCGGCACGGCCAGTCTTTTTTCAACCAGGCCCATAATCATAACAACAGCCATCGTGATAACCATGTAGACGACACAGGCGCCGGTTGTGGCCTCTATACCGTGAAATGTATACGCCTCTATCTGCTGACTCATAAAGGTCGTTTCCAGAACGGCCACTGTCATTGCCAGGGAAGTATTTTTGAACACCGTCAGACACTCGGTTGTGAGCGGAGGAATTACTAACCTTATCGCATAGGGAATGATGACATATCTATAGGTCTGAAATTGGCTGAAACCTGAACTCAGAGCGGCATTATACTGATCATCGGATATCGATTGCATCCCAGCCCTTATATGCTCAGCGACACGCGAGGACGTATAGAGGGAGAGGCCGACAACAACTATCCAGAATTCTGAATTTGGTATTCCTCGGTATAGATACATCTCCCACGAATGAGGTAATATCCTGGGAGCTGCAAAATACCAGAAAAAAAGTTGAACAAGGAGAGGAATGTCCCTGAATAATTCCGTATAGCCAGTGGCAAAAAGGCGAAAAGGCTTCCAGGGGGTTACTCTCAATGTGCCGATGATCGTGCCCAGAAAGAGCGCTATAAACCAGCATATAATACCTAATTTTATGGTCACCCATATACCTTCGAGCATCCAGGAACCGTAAGGGTCGGCCCATAAGATTGACCACCTGAAATCATAGGACAACATATCTAACTTTCCCTTTACAAACAAAAAACAGAGGAGCCCGGCGTTGTGCCTGCAATGCCAAACTCCTCCTCAATCTTCCAACTATTATGGCCAGGCCTGCAGTTTCATCAGGATCCTTGCCTCATCAGTCATGGGATAGGGAACAACTCCCTTGGCACCAAACCATTTGTAATAGAGTTCTCTGTACCTGCCATCCTTTATCATCGCAATAATCTGGATATTAATAAAATCACGGAAATCGGAATCGTTTTCCCTTACAATATAGGCATAGGGATCATAGGTGATCAAACCACCGGCCAGTTCGTAATCCTCAGGATTTGGCGCCTTGGCCCTTAGCCCCGCAAGCAGGATTCCATCTGTACAGTAGGCATCGACAACACCCTTTTGAAGAGCCAACATACCCTGGGAATGCTCCTGATAGACGACAATCTGGGCCTCTGGCTTGATCTTACCCTCTGCGTTCAGATCACGGATCGCCTTTTCGTTTGTTGAACCCTGGGCTGCTCCAACCCTTTTACCTGCAAGCCCTTTGTACCCTGTAATCCCGCTGCCTTTCTTGACCAGCAGTTGTGTCCCTGTCAGGAATATGGTCAGTGTGAAATCGACTGTATCCTCCCTGGCAACGGTGTGCGTCGAAGACCCGCATACAATATCAAGTGTTTTATTCGCAACCAATGGAATTCTTGTCTTGGGATTAATCGTCTTGAATGTTATCTTTATTGGTTTCCCCAGCTTCTCTTCCAAGGCCTTTCTGAATTCTTCCGCCATGTCAAGACTGAATCCAGCACGCTGGTTGTCTTTACCATAAAAACCGAAGGGAATGGCGCCATCCCTCACTCCAACCATAAACTCTCCTCGACTGGCAATATCATCCAGCGTACCTCCGAATGCAACTGGAGACAGGCAAAATACGAAAGCTATCGCCATAACCAAACATAGAATCTTTCTCATCTCACATCTCCTTTCTGTAAGTAAAAAATTTTTATTTAAACTATGAATCTAAAATCCAGCCTGAACTATCAGGCTTACTAGCGTATATATTAGAACATATTGTCAACGGGTTTTGCCTGATGCCTGATATATGGTGAGTTTTCAATAGATTTCCTTTCATTTAAATGGAATCCATGAAAAAAAGAGATAGAATTATATGAGGTTGACCTGTTCTCCAACAAGAAACCAGCCCATAACCATCATATTATTACGTTACTGTCAACAGTTTTTTATAAGGTTTTTTGTAAGGGTGTATTTTTATTTTTTATTCGCTCGATCCCCGCCGCACACCTTCCTGTGCATCGCACGCACACAAACCGCAGAGACTGACTCAGAAGGGTTTT
>JAFGPZ010000319.1 GCA_016935935.1 Deltaproteobacteria bacterium | reverse complement strand
TGGAGACCATAATCTTATTGCTGGACCACAGTGTCTTGATAGTGACTCCCCTGGCCGTTGCCTCCTCTTCCATGAGGGCCACAATCTTTCCCAACATTTCGTCCAGGGAACGGTTCTTGAGCTCCAGTTTTCTGATTCTGAAGAAGGTTACAAACTCTTCGATTATGCCGTTCAGTCGCCGGATCTCATCGCGTATAATCTCCGTAATCCTAGAAAATTCTTCTCCTTTTTCCTTATCATTAGGGGCGTATTCTCTCCTCAGCCTCTGACTGGCCATACTGATTGCATTGAGAGGATTACGGATTTCGTGAGCAACGCCCGCAGCGAGTTGACCCATGGACGAGAGCCTTTCAGCCCTTCGCAGGCGATGCCCCATCTCGTCCATCTTGGCCACATGCCTGCGTTGATTGAGATAGAGTGTCAATATCGAAACTATGCCTATCAATACGATGAGTACAGTGGAAATAATCATGCGATTTCTTGTTTCGCTGATGATGCCCTCTGCTCTTTCCCATTTGAGGCCCAGGCGGGCATACCCAGCCATTTCGTTATCAAGGCGCACAGGCGCGAGTATATCGAGAAAGGGCTTGTCGCCGAAAAGTATCTTTTGGCTGTATATGCCAATTTTTCCGGCCAGGATGTCATGCGTAATGATACTGGCATCTCTGTTTCTTTGCGGCATCTCCCCTGCCTGCCCCAATTTTTTTCCATAGGGGTCAACAAGCTCCAGATAGGCCAGCTCCTCTTTCCAACCCACTTCATTAATGACCTTGTTAACTGCGATCTTGGTGCTCCAGTATCTCAGTCGTCTGGCATCGAGGGCGATAATGATCGAGCCGCTGCCATCTTTCCGGCTGAGGGAGACGTATGCTACTTCACCGAGCTTTCCGAACCGCATGACTAGACCTAAAATGTTTTCTCGACTTGTTATGTCTATATCTTCCCCCGTTTCGGGGTCGTGGTAGTATTTTTTGCTTTGAAATACGATTTCATTATTCTCATCGATAATGATAACAAAAGAAAGATTTTCCCTCTCTTCTATTGCTTTCAGGTCCTCTTCACTGAGATTGTCTTCACGCCATCTTTTATCAACTTCACCAGCCACGGCGACAAGAGATTTTACAAGAGATTCCTGTATGGAATGTTCCTCTTCTGTCAGTGGGGTTAGCTCCTGTTGATTTACCGAACGTTTTTCCCTAAGAGTCCTCCGCAGAAAATTCAGATCTTCCTGGGCCACATTTTCTATGGTTGCCACTATATCGAGGCCCCTGTTTTCCATAAAACCGACAAGTGCATTGTCAAGTCTTCCCAGATCCATAATTCCCATAATAAAAACAAGACAGATAAAAACCACAACTACAAGAAATGCTGTCAGGGGCATTATATATTGTTGCATCTTCTTATTTTCACCGGACATTTTTTCATCTACCCGTCATTACATAGGGAGTCCATAACAAGACATGTATTCCACTGGCGTATTTTTTGCTTCTGTCAGTACATATCACAATTTTTTTGATTAAAATAGGCTCAAAATCGACTCCAATGTCCGCAGGTCGACAGATTTTCGACAATTTTGTCGGAAATAGCAGCAATGCACCTATTGCCGTCAAAGGCCCGGTTGTATTGCTTACGTTGAAATCGACCGTTATTTTCGACAATTTTTTCCGGTGTCAAATTTCTCAAAGGATCCTTTAACCCTTATCATTAGAGGCTTCCAGAAGAATATGTGCTATGGCATATAATATGCATTAAAAACAATCATAATTAAGTCAAGAACATCCTCCTGCTCTGACTTAAACCTTTTACGACTTTTTGAGTATGTTGGTTAGTTTGATTTAAAAGTCCAACCCGAATGGGGAGATCGCACAGTCTCCCCATTCTTTTTATCTGCCACTTGCATCCCGCCTGTCCCAGTTTGTTTCATTATTGTTTTGACTCAATCAATATTATCATTTAGACTTTCCCGCAAACGGTTGTGACACGCCTTCGGCGAGTCAGCAAATACAAAACAGATAAAACGATGCAAAACGAAGCCGGTGATTTTGAAATCTGCAAAGAATATCTGAACAAGGTATCCAGAACCTTTGCATTGAATATCCAGGTGCTGAAAGGAAGCGCCTACAAAAGCCTTCTCCTGGCCTACCTTCTCTGTCGAATCGCAGACACGATAGAAGACGATGCCCGTCTCCCGGTCGATTTGAAGTGTGATAAGTTGCGCCAATATTCAGATCTCTTCCCTCCTGGACAAGATTATGCACAAAAAATTTTAATTTTATTGGAGGATCTTCATTTCTCGCAACGTAACAACGATTCTGACCTCGTTGCCGACGCGGAGAGGGTTTTCAATGAGTTTATAAAACTTCCCTCTCCTCTGATTTCTTCTGTGTCTGCGCATGTAAAAGAAATGGCACTTGGCATGGCAGACCTTTTGGCCGAGAAGAGAGAAGGGAAAATCATCTTCCTCGAAACGAGAGAAGAACTTGACAGCTACTGCTACTTCGTCGCGGGGACAATCGGTCTTATGATTACTGAGATATTTGCCGAAGCGTCAGGAAGAATCAATGATGCAACTAAGGCAAAACTCCTGAAAAGAAGTGTAGCCTTCGGTCTCGGACTGCAGATAACCAACATTGCGAAAGACTTTTTCGGAGATTGTGAAAGGGGGTGGTGTTATGTCCCCCGTTCCCTCTTCGTGGCGGAAGGTATCGACCCAATGGAAGGTAATTTTCATGACAACAGGGAGGCTTACACCAGGGTTCACAAACAATTAATACAGTGGGGCCTCCATTATCTTGACGAGGCATTACAATACACCCTCGATATTCCCAGATCACTGGTTAGATACCGCCTCTTCTGCGCTTGGCCTCTCTTCATGGCCCTGGAGACACTGGCCAAACTCTGCGGCGAAGAACGTCTCTTTACAGGGCAGATTATCAAGATAAACAGGTATGATGTAAAACGAATTGTCAGAAGCACATCCATCGCCGTAATGTCAAATAGCGCTCTGCAAATACTGTATTCCCGTGTCAGGAACAGGATAAACTGACAGAGATCATTTTCTTTCTGGCAGGAAACTTCCGTCAGAGAACAGAACTCCAGTCTTCCGTACTCTGGCCATCTTTGCCGCCCTGTCACTCATTCCCATAACGTGCTTCATTATCTCCAGTGGATTGGTTGCTCCCTGGGCCCCACAGCTAAGATTCATTGAAACAACGGAATTGTGGATATCCAGGGAGAGTGACTCCACGAAAGGACGTATATCCCTTTTTGTCTCTTGCCCCTTCCTTATTCTGGGAACATCAAAGGCAGAAAGTGCCAGAAAATGATCGATCTTTCCTGTAAAATCCCGTTCCTCTTTTTCCGTGACCTTAAGTGGAAGACGTATAATATATTTATATTCTTGGATATATTCAGAAAGGGTACCACCATCCGAGGGGACATCGTCTATATGGAGTATCTCCATCCCTGAAGGTAACGAGTTATTGATTGCACCGATAAAATTGTCCAGAGGAAGCGATGGATCCATGATCTGAATATCGACATATTCAAGATTGCTCTCTATGCCTACAGGTGTGGCATTTGAAAATGATATTTTGGGAGATGGATGGAATCCTTTTGAAAAGACAAAATAAAGGCCGCCTATGGTTATTCCCTTGACTAAAGCGGATGCGGTTTCAAGATGTGACAAAAAGCGCGTATTCCCCATCTTGGCAAAGCGTACACGCAATTTTCTTGTCGAGCCTGATTTTTGATCCTCCGTATTTCCCTGGTGATTTTGCTCCTTCCCAGCATCTGTATCGGTGGCGAGAATAACCTCCACACCTTTGCCGCATACGCCGCAATCATGACACTTTCCGAAACGACAGTCTTCCGTATGTTCTCCTGTAAGACTCTTTTCGTATTCTCTTACAAGAAAATTGTTGCTCATTCCGCAGTCTATACGTCCCCAAGGGAGGTCTTCGCCTATGCTTCGTTCACAGAGGTATTCTTCCCTGTCTATTTGAAGATTCTGCATAGCCTTGTCCCAGAGGTCAAACTTGAACTGATCGCCCCAGCCGTCAAAGCGGCTTCCCATGGAAAAGGCCCTCTCTATTAGTGTGCTTATACGTTCATCTCCCCTCGATATTAGACCCTCCAGGATGCTCATTCTTCCGTCGTGCCATCTGAGGTTAAGATTTCTGTGGCGTATATTTTTCTTAAAAAACTCCTGTCTGCGAAGAATGGAATCGAGGTCTATC
>JAFGPZ010000318.1 GCA_016935935.1 Deltaproteobacteria bacterium | reverse complement strand
GCAGCGAAGAGCGGCTCCGACGGCCCGTTTTGCGTGGTCGGGGACATCGAGTGGGGCATTCCAGAAGGCGATGATGGCGTCGCCTTCGTATTTATCGATGGTGCCGCCTTCGGCAAGTATGATGTCGGTCATGGCGGTAAGATATTCATTGAGCAGCGCCGTAAGTTCCGGAGGGCTCAGTCTCTCGGATATACCTGTAAATCCCTGAACGTCGGAGAAAAATATGCTCAGTTCACGCAATTCACCGCCCAGGGCCAGTTTCTCCGGATTTTCAACGAGCCGTTCAATGACTACGGGGCTGAGATACTGCTTGAAGGCATTTTTGATATATCTTCTCTGTCGTCCTTCGAGTGTGTAGTTCACTATGACTGACGCGGATATGGCGAAGAAAACACCCGCTGATGATACTGCAACAGGCATCCATTCGTTGAACTGGTAATATACGCACCCAATTATAAAGGGGATTGGTAAAAGTATAATCGCGGCGCCCGCTTCGTGATAACCTTTGTTTAGCATGCGTATTATAATACCTGCTGCGATGCAGAAGCCCGCAGTTAACAGTATGACGAGAAAGAGAGAAACCTCTTTTATGAAGTCTCCCGACATCAGATTGTCAAGCATTGTTGCGTGTATCTCAACGCCCGGATAGTCACGTTGGAGTGGTGTGGGACGAAGGTCTTTGGCGCCGGGTGCGGTAACGCCGATAAATACATAGGCATCCTTGAAGAGGGACAGGTCCATGCCGGGCTTCTTTCCTTCCATGATTCTAAGCCCCGACTGCATTACGGCGGCAGCGTTTATGGCTCTGTGAGTCTGGCTCTTGCCGCGATAGCGGATAATGACATTTCCGTGCCTGTCCAGTGGCGCAGTGTATGACCCGAGTCGAAGATTATCCCTTGATATGCTGACGGGATCTTCAGGATTGACACCCATGTAGGCGGCCAATCCCATGGATGGAACGAAATGGTTATCGAAGACGTGGAAAGGTACAGCGCGGCGTATTATTGCATCGGCATCCTGCCTTGTTATCATGACACTTCCCAGGATAATGGCGTTCGCCGCCACCTGCTCTATGGGGAAGGATGCCCTGGTTTTAACCGCCGATGATCCTTTTTCGGTTTGGAGGTAATCCTTAAGCCCGTCAACGTCAAAATTATTGCCGCCGGCCCCGGGATTCCATTTTGTTTCCAGGCCCTGTTCATTGCTGAGATTGAGGGACGCGATTACGTTAGCTGTATCCGCAATGGCACGGCCAAAGGCTTCGTCGTCGTCAACTCCGGCGAAAGATGATTCCGTAAAGATCAGGTCGATGACAATTGACCTGGCGCCGCCCTCTCTCAGAGCGGTCAGAATAGGATTATAGAGTTGTCGCGGCCATGGCCAAGAAAGGGGTATTTGAAGCGTATCTTTGGCCCAGTCGAGGCTGGTCTGGTCTATCATGACAATTCGAATCTGATCGCTTGCCCGGCCGGGAGCGGCAAATAGTCTCGCCCGCCAGTCCCAGGTCACTCTTTCCAGCCAGTCGAGATGTCCGGAAGAATAAAAAAACAAAGCGCAGGCGGCGGAGAGAAGTCCGATTATGATGCCATGGATCAGCTTTTTCATCATCAGCCTTTATGCGGCTTAAATTCCGGCCATAGTCCTGTTGAAACGGGCTTTTCTTACAGTTGGAGTTTTGGTTACACCGGAATCATCTATCACAGTTTCAACTTGTCGCAGTCTTTTTTGAGGCGTCGGATGGGTCTTACCGAACCCCCCGGATGCGGGACCGAGCCTTCTGCTCATTTCTTCAAGCATCTCTTTAAGTGCCATAGGATTATACCCGACACATCTCATTATTTCTACGGCTGCTTTGTCAGCATCATATTCCTGACTGCTTTGATAACCCTTATCGACAAGTGTTTTCATTATGTCGCCCACTGTCCCGTCGAATATCTCGGCGGCCTGGGCAAGTTGTTCGCCTCCGAGATTTTTTGCCAGTTCAACACCGACAACTTTCCCAAGGGAGGTATATCTGCTTGACCGAATCGCTCCCATGCCGTGACCAAGTTGTACATGGGCGACTTCGTGAGCTAAAACAGACGCCAGGGCGTCTTCGTCTTCGCAACAGCTTATCAGACCGCGCGTTACCAGGATCAATCCCCCCGGAGCAGCAAAGGCGTTGATTTCATGCGTGTCGAGGATAAGGAAATGATAGCCGTTGAAGGTTTCCGGCTTGTCCGAGGCCCTTGCCAGCGTCTGGCCGATGATGTTCACATAGGTGGTTGCCTTTTGATTCTGGTAAACCTTGTATCTCGTCAAAATGTTGGCGGTAATTGTTCTGCCGATATAATACTCGTTTTCCGGAGTGAATTCCTCAAAGGCATCGCTTGCAGCCGTGGCGCCACGTTTGATGGAATCGGCTTGCTCCGTAGATATCTGACCTGTTGCCGCCGCGATATCGGCTCCCACTCTGGCAACGACATGAAGTGTTTGGCATCCCTGGAAAACAAGTATAAATGACAAAAGAAGTATTGATGCAGAAAGGGTTTTCATTTTGTTCCTCCTTCCGAAGGACTGAGTTGACCCTCCGCGAGGAAAGACTCACTTTGCCGGGCTGTGACGTTGATCTTTTCCATTCTATCCACCCAGGTAAAATCAACGCTTCCGTTTTTTTGCCTGTAATCCCGCTCTATCTGTTCGGTAAAACCCTTTTCGGCAGCGCTGAGTTCGCCGGCCGATACGGATGTGGGAGCATCGCTGACACCGGATCTGGGCGCAAGTTTCTTGCTGGTAAGGGCTGACAGGTGAACCCAGCCGGTGGTGTTGCTCTTAATGCTTGAGGCCTTAACCCAGGCGTCTTTTGTTTCGATGATTTTCAAGCGGTCTGCGTAGTTGACTGTGGCGACCACTGAACCGTAATATGCCGGCATGGTGCGGAGCTGGGTTTGATTAACCTGAACGGTCATCTCCTTTGCCGATGCCGCGGCCACAGTGCCTGCCAGGGAAACTGCTGTCAACATAAGAACAATTCTAATGATATGTTTCATGATTCACCATCCTATGTTTGTTATGGAAGCAAGGGGAGAGTTCGACCCTGCTGCTCACTGGTTCGTCATGTATAATAATGGGCCAGTAATGTATAGTAAATAGGTAGTTGTGAGTCAAGGTAATTATTACCATGAACAGGCAGGCTCAGGCCGTCAACATGAGGTGTTGGAGTAATTCAGACAAAGTCCGGCTTTTGAGAAGCAGGGAAGGGGAAAGAGGAGAATAATCCACTTTACAACTTAAACGGTTCGTGCGAAAAGCCACAAGTGAATCATCGAAAAACTGGTGGTGAAAGTGGAGAATTTTCATGTATGAAAAATTGAAAATTAATATTGAGGCCGCAGTGGCTCTGCTTTCAATCGCAGTCGGATTGATTCTGGCAGTATTTCCACCGTCTTTTTTTTCACCAGAAGAATCCAGGGTTGCTGCGCTTGCCCTTGTGGCCATCACATTCTGGGCGACCATGGTTATTCCAGAGCATATAACGGCTCTTCTCCTCTTCTTTTTCGCCATGATATTTTCGCTGTCTCCCGCTAACGTGGTTTTTTCCGGATTTGAATCTACAGCGCTGTGGCTTATCTTCGGCGGCCTTGTGATTGGAGTTGGTATAACAGGTACTGGTCTGGGGAAGAGAATTGCCGATAAATTAGTCGTTCATATTGACGGAAGTTATCTGAGAATTATCAGCGGTGTGGTGATCGCTGGCGTTCTCTTTTCCTTTCTTATGCCGTCATCTATGGGGCGGGTCATATTTCTTATACCTGTCACTCTCGCGATGGCGAATCATTTAGGTTTTGTTGAAGGATCAAATGGACGAACAGGGATGGTTCTTGCCGCCACACTGGGGACAGTCATTCCGGCATACGCAATTCTGCCGTCAAATGTGGTCAATATGGTACTTGTGGGCATGGCGGAAACACAATTTCACATATCACCATTGTATGGAGAATACCTTGCATTGCACTTTCCTGTTCTCGGTCTGATGAAGGCATTGGTGATTGTGTGGCTCATTGTGTGGCTTTACCCCGACCGCACTGATAAAGCAGTAAAAGAAGATACGACGGAAACGGGACCCATGTCTAAAAATGAAGCGATACTGTCGGTTGTGCTGGTAGTATTACTTTCGCTATGGATGACTGATTTCCTGCACCACATTTCTCCTGCGTGGGTTGCGATGGGGGGCGCCGTCTTCCTGCTTCTGCCGGGCATAAATATTGTCAGCGCACGGCAATTCAACGGTAGCATCAACTATAGTTCACTTTTTTTTGTTGCCGGCATTCTGGG
>JAFGPZ010000317.1 GCA_016935935.1 Deltaproteobacteria bacterium | reverse complement strand
GTTTGTTATATATATATTTTTTGAATATTTTAAGTGTTCAGAAAATTGAAGTATTGACTCTTTCGCCAAAAACGAACTTTCTGACCATATTTTTCTCTGATAATTTATGGTATCATACATATGTGAAAATATTATTATGTAGAAAATAGTAATGACACAATATGCCATTTTCCGCGATATATCTTTTGATATTTCATTGAACCAATTGACCATTCCTACAGCAAGGATTATGCAAATAAATATCGACGGAAAGTATATTCGATGGCCACTCGGAAGAAAATACACAGCCGGCATGATTGCAACATAATAAATAACCATAAAAAAAACAACTGTCGTGAAATTCTTAATCAAGGCATAATAGACGATAAGAAATAATGAAAATAGAAATAATAAATGTGGCCAATAATTGTTTGTTAAAGGTCCTAATAGGTAATTGTTTAGTGAGAGAAAAGGATTATAAATAAAATTGCTTATACCGACTATATCGAAAAAATTTCCATAAGAACTCGTAAAGATACCCACATATTTGCTGCGTAAAAAGAAATACACAAGTAGACTTAGCACTTGTAATGTAAATATCTTTAATATTAATGAATTTTTTAGCCCCTGAATTCCCTTAACTCTTATTCCTAATATGATAAATATAAATGGCAGGGTTACAGCACTCTCTTTACTGATATATGCAAAGAAAGATAATATAAATACAATAAAGTAATTATATATTTTTACGTTATTTAATGCTCTTAGCGAATATATCAGGGCCAACATTATAAATAATGTGGCAATTATATCAAATCTGCAGGCCAGCCAAAAATATGTTACCGATGACCACGGAGATAAAAGGAAGATAGAAGCTGCAAGTAAACCTTGATTAATTTTAAATTTCAACTCCTTCACTAGATAAATCAGAAGAATTGAATTAAATACATGGAGAATAATAGAAACGAGAATATATCCATGTGGATTATCAAAATGCCAGAAATAACTCTCGATCGTCATTAATAAAATCATCAATGGTCTATAAAATGCTATGGATAGTGTCGTAGTAAATATTGTTTTAATAGCGTTGTTTAAAGAGTCATGAACTAATACATAATCATCCATCAGAAAAAAATAGTCTTTAATATGAGGAATATATATATTGAATATTATAAGAGAAAGGAGCAGGGAGTAGATGATAAAAGGCATGTATTTGCATTGAAAATAAATGGTTAAGCATGATAAATGGTTTTTGATAAATGTTTTTAATTTCAAACGATATTTGCTAATATAATAACCGATGGTAAACAGCATAGTAATAAATAATATAACAGTAAAAAATGTATACTTTTTTGTAGCATTATAAATTTTCTCAAAATCAAAATTACTGACAAAAGAAGGATCTTCACCCACTGACTTTACTTTCAGATAGCCATCGCGTATCTCAAACTCAGAAATATGGTTAATGGGTAAAAAGGATGAAGCTATTTCTTTTGCTGACCAATTATGTAGTCCCCTATAAAAAAAATGATTTAATGTGATTTTATTTATGCATATTGTCCCTGATCGTTGACCTGGGTCTATTCGGATATTTCTGATTCTTACCGCTATCGCATGCGGGATTTTAAATATTACCTTTACGACCCCTTTACTCTTCTCAACAAATGTTATAACAGAATCGGATTCACGGAAGCCGTTACCAATATCATAAAACAACTGATATTTATCACTAATACTTGGTGATTCCACTTCAATGATTAAGGAGTTAAGGGGTAAATAATATAGAATGCCCGTAAGTAAACTTCCTGAGACAATAACAAATAATATTGAAGCAAATATAGTAAAGCGATTTCGAAAGATAATTGTTAGCATATTTATTGAGACCACCTCATTGACGGGTTACAGAAAGCTTGTCCCCCTTGTCGATCATCGCTTTACACTCGCATCGCCTATGCGACCGAGCGCGCCTGATAAAAAATCGTTCTCCATCGACAACTGACCGATCTTGGCGTGAAGGTCCTTCACGCTTGGCCCTATTTCGGACTTCCTGTCTTTTGCGAAAACGTCTGCTGCATGTGCCAGAAGTTGTTTCTTCCACTCCGTAATCTGGCTCGAATGAACCCGGTACCGCTGGGATAACTCAACAACCGTCTGTTCACCTTTCAGGGCATCCAACGCTACCTTCGCCTTGAATGCCGGTGCATGATTCCTTCTAGGTCTTTTACTCATATGCCGCTCCTCTTTGCCTCTCATTATAGAGCAGCTTTACCACTTATGCACCTGTCCAGTTTTCACAGACCAGCTCTCTCTTTTCTTGCAAATAATTTCTAAAAAAAATAGAGGGAAAATAAATATACCGGACAGATAAATAAAATATACATATCTAAAATCACTAGCAGGAAGGAAAAGAAATAAAAAGAATACTTGAAACAATATTACCGAGGAATATAAAGAAGACATAGGGAACCATTTGTATAAGAGTGAAATAATACTAAAGACAACCAAGAAAGGCAACGCATTCCAAATAATTAAACGGTATTTAGGGCGTATGGATATTTTTAATAGCTTTTTTAGTGTTTCATGAAAAGCTTTTGATTTTGGCGAGAATACAAGATTACTATTTGTTATATGGTTTCCAGCCCACCAATTTAGAAATATATCCCGGTTTTCCAAAAGATTAAAAATGTCGTAATGAAAAATTGTTTCGAACGTTCCAAATGATGCAAATAGCATATAAGTCCGATTTGCTAAAAAAATATGAAAATTCGTAAAGATACGTTTAACATATAATTTATTTAACTGTCCTATCAACTCATTTGCTTCTGAAGTAGGTATGTTAATAAAATTATTATACGCCAATACTATGATTGGGGTTTTATTGGCGGGAAAATTATGTTGCTTAATTTCACTTACACTAACAAATTTTTCTATAATATTTCTATCATTTTCAAAATTGTCGGTATAATAACTAGTTTTATTATCTATTAATGAAGACAAGTCCTGAATCTTCCAAAAATGATTATAAAATTCGGACCAATTCGACTTATGTGTGGTAGCTGATACAATTCCAAAATTTATTATAAAAAATAATAGTGATATGAAAATAAATTTATAATACGCATTTGACTCGAGAAGTTTAAAACGCCAAAGAATAAATGGAATAAATACTATAAATACGATGCCATTTGCTCGGATATTACACAGTAAAAGAAAAAATAGTGATAGAGTGAATATTTTCACTATACTTAATTTTATAGGTGTATTTTTGGTCTTCTTATGAAAATTCGATAGAAATAAAAAGAAAGCCCAAAATGTAATTAGTGTAGCAAATGGAACATCATTATAAAGGCCAATATTATATATGCCAATTGGTATAGAAAAGCAAAAAGCGACAAAAAATGGCAATATTAAATAAAATTTAACCCCATTTTTATATGTAAAATAAAAAATGTAGCTACCCAAGCCAGCAACTACCAAAATATGGAACAGAGCAACTATAGCAGGTGAGTCGAAAATCTGTGTAAAGAATAATATGTATAAAGGCATGGGATAATAAGCCCTATCTATACTGATCAATTTAGCAGAAAGCCAATAAGAGATAGGATCATACGAGAGAGCACCAGGCCAATATCCAATGAGCCATGAAGAAAAAATCCCACTTGCAATAAAAAACATACACCAAAATAGCCAGCGTTTTCCCGCTAGGAAGGTGACGTGTAGCTGTTGCCGTGAGCGGACACGTGGGAAGAACAGTATCACGAAGTAGGTACATAGCCCCGCCAGGAAAACCTGTACGGTGAACAAGATCCAGTGAAATGTGGCGGTCTGCGGATCAATCTGGGGATATGTGAATGTATTTGAAGCTACACCTGAATTCACGGGAAGCTCAACCTCTCCGTTTGCCGAAATGATTTTTAGCGCGTGCAGGCTGAACATGTCTGCCTGATCTTTGGTCTTCAGCGCAATGCCGTACACTCTCAACTGAGGCAACTCAAGCTCTCTAATAAATAATTCTGGTTTTGGAAGTTGCTCGATCGTAATACTCGCATCCGTGGCTTGTTCGGCATACAAATCATATTCACCCTGGTGCACATCATCTATGAAAATCCTGACCTTGCCTGACCAGGGATTCTTGAGAAATTTGATCGTGATCTTCTGAAACGTTCCCGTAAATTCTATGCGCGCCTGATCCTGGAGCAGTGCGATTGCCCCGTTTTTTTTCACATCGATAACCTTTGGTACGGCAAAAGAAGCCAATTTGAGCGAATCCTGTTGGTCAGTAGCGATACTCAACACTCGGACTTCTGCCGCTTGCGCAGAGGGCTGTTTTTCGCCGATGCGTTCGATCACGACGCGATGCGGAATTTTCTCTACCAATTTGCTCTCTACGGTAAAGGCCGTTGCTTCATAATCATTCAAGCCATTGCCTGTGTCCCATTGGAAGATCGCAGCGGCTGGTTTTTGAGTGAACCCTTCAATATGAAGTTTTGCAGGCACATAATAGTGGTTCCGTAAAAAGAAAAATAGAAAGAACCCGAGAAAAATACCTGTTATCAGGAAAAATTTCCACAACGTCTTGTGCTTTTGCTCTGCACGAATGAAACGGCCAACGGTCTTCTCCAACACAATGCTCAATCTTCCTGGAATGTCCCAGGCAACCAGCATTGCCCCGCCGAGATTCACAAGATATAATGTTTTTTTGAAGATTTTAAGTAGCATGGAGATTCCTCTCCCAGAGGACAAAAATGATTATCAAAAAGAGTGGATCGTTTCCTTTTCAACTTACACTCCGGAGCCGAAAACGAGATGTTTGAAAAATGTCCGCGCCGCCTTGACCGTTCGTAGCGCCAGCGAGGGATGAAGAACCATCTGCACGAGTTTATAAGCCATGTATCTGGGCCTGAGATAAAACCGGCGTCTGGCTTCATCGCATAATTTAACCAGCTCGGCCGGTGAAAAGATGTCATTGCGGATAACACAATTGTGAAGCCCGGAAGGCGTCAGCCACTCCCTGAAATCCGTGGCCGTGATCCATCCCTTGCTCAGATAGTCCAAATAGGCCTCAGTCCCGGGATAGACCATTACCGGATAGAATTGAGCGGCGTCCGGATTCAGCCGTAGCGCCAGCGCGATGGTCTGCTCTACCGTTTGGTGGGTTTCCCCCGGGAACCCGATCATGAAGCAACCATGGATAAGAATGCCTGCTTCCCTGGCATTCTCCATGAACGCCTCCATCCGCTCTATCTTGATTCCTTTCCGGATTTCGTTCAGAATCCCCTGATTGCCGCTTTCAAAACCGACACAAAGCTCCCGGCATCCCGCGGCTTTCATGACCTTCATGGTTTCCAGATCGAGATCGATCCGGGAGTTGGCAACAAACGGGATTCGGACGTCGCTTTTAATCATGGCTTCAGAAAAGGCGATCAAACGACTTTTATTGACCGTCAGGGTGTCGTCTTCGAAGAAGATCGATTTGACTTCCGGAAACATTCTTTGAACGAAACGGAGTTCCTCAATCACATCTTCAACGCTGCGTAATCGATATTTCCGGCCGGTCATTGTCTGGGGATAGACACAAAAACGGCACAGGAAAGGACACCCCCGGCTTGTGATCAGCGTAACCATGGGGTAGAGCGCATTAGGGTTGAAATAATCGGAAATCTGAAGATGTTTCGAATACACCCTGCTGACCCAGGGCAGTTCGTCCAGGTTTTTTATAAACTGCCGATCCGGATTATGGATCACGGCATTATCTTTCCGGTAGGACAGACCATCGATACCTGAAAATGCCTTATCGCCCATGCCGGGATTTTTTTCCAAGACCTCGGCAAGCTCTCTTAAGGTATACTCATATTCTCTTCTTGCCACGGCATCCACCGCCTCTGATGCAGCTAAAGTCTCTTCGGGCAGAGCAGACACATGGGTTCCTACAAACACGATAATGGTCTCGGGAAGCCTTTCTTTCAAAGCACTTGCCATCAGGATATCGCTTTGGATGCTTGGCGTACTGGTGTCCATGACGATCAATTGCGGTCGTATCCGCTTACCCATATCCAGAATATCAGCATCTTCCAATCCCCGCGCAGGCGCATCGGTCAGGGTCACTTCATGACCGGCCTCTTCCAGTACACCAGTGGCAAAAGCCAGCCATATGGGAAAATAGAGCGTGCCGCTCTTGGTAACAGCAGGACTACGCTGCGCTCGCGAAAACTTCGATAAAAACGGTGGATTGAGTACCCAGATTTTCATATATTACTTTCAGTCAAGGGACCTTCAGCGCGCTCTTGACATCTTTATATTTGATATTTTTCAAGCTCTCCTCAGCCAGCGAATGTAAATATATAAAAGGCGTCCCGAGGTGTTCCCTAACAGACCACTTGTTGAAGTTCAAGAGGCTATTATGAGGTCCGGGAGGTTGTAGTGAACGCTTCACGCTTGACAAATTCCCGTTTTGATGGTTCAGTGCCCACCATGAAATTGAAAGTATTGGTAACCGGTGCGGCAGGTTTTATCGGAAGCCACCTGGTCGATTCTCTCCTTGAGGACGGCATCTCGGTGCGATCCCTCGTCAAACCGAGAAGTGACACATCCAATCTTGCGAAGTCACCTTCAGAAATTATTTTCGGTGACATTAAAGACCCTTCATCGCTGTTGCCTGCAATGGAGGGCGTTCATACCGTGTATCACCTCGCAGCAATCTCCCGCTTCGACGCGAACGTTCCCACCACCGAATACTATGCAACCAACGTCGAAGGCACACGAAACGTCCTTGAAGCTGCCAAGCAGGCGGGTGTCAGGAGAGTTCTCTACACCGCTACGATAGAGGCCGTGGGGACATCAAAGGACGGCGCACCATTAACCGAAGAAACCCCTCAATCACCCCGAAACATTTATGGGAAAACGAAACTCGAAGCGGAACAACTGGTTCTGGATTATCACAGACAGTGCGGCATGGACACCGTTGTTGTTCGTCCTCCCATGACTTACGGTCCCCGCGAGCTAATCCTGTGTCAACGCCTTTTCAGGATTATTCAGCATGGATTTTATCCACTTATCGGCAGCGGTCACGCACTGACGGAGTTCTGTTTCGTGAAGAATCAGGTCTACGGTATTCGACTCGCAGCGGAAAACGGTAAACCTGGGCATGTCTTTTTCATCTCCGATAATCGTTCATATACCATCGAAGAAATAGTAAACGCCATAGCATCGGAATTCGGCGTGTCGGTGATTAAACCTCACATACCGGTACCACTGGCGCTTGTCATGGGCTTAACATGCGAGATCTTAAGCAAAATCCTTCGTTTTTATCCTTTTGTAATCCCCCAAACGGGCCGTCCTCCCTTTTCCAGAAAAACGGTCGAATGGACTTCGGAAAGCAGGCTGTTCTGCGATATTTCAAAAGCAAAACACGAACTCGGCTACCGGCCGCCCTACAGCCTCGAAGAAGGCATTCATCAAACAGTTGATTGGTACAAAAAATACGGATACTTAAGATAATCAGTTTTGTGCCGTGTGCCCACCGCTCCTGATTTCTGCTGAATTTTCCCATACTCCCTTTAATAAGAGATTTCTTCTTCTCACCATCAAGGGGGTGGGGCATCTCCAGTTTTATACATTTCCATCCAACGACTCCCCCAGCCTTCTTGATGAAGATAAAAGTTTAGATCTCGGGGGTATTCCTCATGCAATCGGAACAACCCCGAACTCCTCTCTCTCGACCCTTCAGTCTTATTTAATATACAGTTGCATTCCTAATTCTTTGATGACCAAACATCTCTGACTGCCGAGATCACATCATCAACTGATATGTCCTTAATACACTGATTATAATTTTTATGAAGACAAACATCCTCGTCGCATCTATATCTGCACCGGAAATCCTTTTCTATCACAATATGACCCTTGCCGTATGGCCCCGTCTCAATGCTCTTGGATGGTCCAAATATTGCGACTGTCGGGGTCTTCATGGCCGCAGCTATATGCATGGGTGAAGAGTCGTTGCAGATAAAGAGGGAGCAGTGGCTTATCACGCCAGCAAGTTCCCTCAATGTTGTCTTCCCCGCCAAGACAATCGGCCTGTTTTCCATCAACCCCTTTACCTCTTCCACCAAAGGCACTTCATCAGGGGAACCTGTCAACACAACGGTTCCACACAGCTCGCTCGCGACAAAATCAGCCACAGCTGCATATCCTTCAGGAAACCAGCATTTAAGCTCCTTCCTTGAGCCAGGGTGTAAAGCAATCAGAGGCTTATCCTGAGAAACCCCCTCTTCCTTTAAAATCTCTTGTACCCTCTTCTTTTCATCTTTTGTCAGATATATTCCCCATTCAACCTCTTCACAGGTTTCACATCCCAGAGACCTTGCTATATCCAAGTGATAGTCCACTCTGTGAACAGTCCCTTTATACGGAACAACATGAGAAAGGAAACACCCCCCCCCTCCGACATCATGACTTACCTTGTACCCTGCTTTCAGAGGGAAGACCAGAAACATGATTTCACGAATGTCGCCCCTTGTTTCAATAACAAGATCGAAAGATCTCCTTTTTAAATCCCTTATGAAGTCTATGTATTTTCTCTTGTCTGAATCATAAAACCAAAAGGGGTCATACGCTATTATTTCGTCGACATACGGGTTATTTTCAATAATCTTCTTGGCCTTAGCAGATGTGAGAAAAGAAATCTTTGCGTTTGTGAACCTTTCACGAAGGGGTTTAAGGAGGGGTAGGGCCATCACTACATCTCCGATATAGGCTGTCCTTATAATCAGTATCTCCTTGATCTTTTCTGGGCATATCTCCTCCCTCTTTTTAAGCAGTACCTTTGGCAGAAATATGGCATTCCCTAAAAGATCGGCCGCCATTGTGGCGTAAAGCTTCTTCTTGTTTATTATCCTGTACAAATTTTATCTCTGCAGCTCCGATGGACACCCTAGAATTCGGCCTTTTTGATTTAAAGACCATCCCAGTTTTTTATCAGTGATAATTTGCCCGGGCATGTAACACAAAGGCCACGTCATTGTTGCCCTCACCAGTTCCCTACATAGGAAGCAGCCAAGCTTGATCCCGCTTTTGCCAATCCCTAAGTTCTTGGGTTATAACCATCTCAGTTATCTATAATGAGTTCTCCCGGGCAGAATCTGTCGAGAAAATGCATGTATCCTGGATATGTGGAGATATACGTTTCAAGGCGCCTTACGAATTGTCCCGTAATGTCAAGAACCGCTTCCCTTCCGATTTTATCCGAAACAATCTGCTTCTCAATGGTTATTTTATATAGGTACCCGTTCTCGCCCGGTGTAATGAACATGGGGATTATTACCGCACCGGTTTTTTGGGACAGGATAGCAGGCCCCAAGGGGAACATCACCGGACGTCCAAACAGGCTGAAAACCTGGTGCCTCCCTAAATGCCTTTGACTTCCGCTCCCGTCCCCTGTTATCATGATTATACCGTTATTATGCAACCACCTGAACGCTCCCCTCAGGAAGGAATCAGCCTTGATTATCTCTGCCGGCATCATTGACTCATATTTCATCCTTAACCTGAAGGCAATATTTCTCCCGATCCAGCTTAACCCCTCGTCCGAGGGAAGACCTATCTGCTTCATCCTGTAACCACGCCTGGCAAGGGCCACTAAAGGGAGATGGACAGGCCCAAAGTGACCGTGCACAAGGATGACGCCTTTCCCCAATTTAAGGGCCTCATTGAGAGACTCCAATCCTTCAATATCAACAAACCTTTTAACCTCTTTGACACCGAGTTTCGGGAATATCAATATGAGAAGGCGGTCTATATAATGGTTTCTGAAATACTCCCTTACTGCCCGAGCGCTCCAGCCACAGTCTCCAGAGATATTGTTCCTGAGGGTGCTGAGATTTCTCCGGACAACCCATTTTTTACCCCTGGACAGGCCGTGATGGATATCCCCCATGGTCTGCAGCACAACGATCCCCCATCTAACAGGCAAGATCAGTATCAAACATCTCAGGGGGTACCAAACCACGATCCTCAGTAAATCACGGGATATCGTTTCATTCACCACCATATCTACTTGCCTTTGAGCCTGAGCACGAGATTGAATATCCTTTCGATATACCTGGTGCCTGGGTTTGTATAGTAGACAGGATACAGGAGGTCTTCTTCTCCCCTGACAAAACCATCTTTCAAGGCTATCTGATATAGTTTTGTGTTTGGCTCCACGCGGAGGGAGTTAAACTCAAAATGCACCCGCCTCCCCATCTGCATCTTGGCCTTGCAAAAGAAAACAACAAGGCCCAAGAACGCAGAAAGACTCTGACCAGGAGGATTTTTGAAAAAGTTGTAACATACGTCAAATTTCCCCATTCCGAACTTGTTACCTGCAGAGATAAATTTTTTAAGCATCTTGTAAGACCTGAGGATATCGGCCTTTGTGATATTCTTTTCGAGCCGCTTTAAGACGGTATCCGAAAAACCGTCCGGCGAAAGGATCACCTTGTTGCACCCTGCCTTGACTACCAGTTCTAAAAACTCCTCAGTAAGCTCGCCCGCGCTGAACCAAGCCGACCACTTTACCTTGAGCCCCCTGCGGATGATCTCACGGCATATCGCTTCCGCATGTTTTATGGGGATATTGAATACCGAGTCCACAAACATAAATGCATCAACCCGATGCTCTGTTTTGATGGACTCGATCTCATCTACTATCATTTTGGGGTTGCGAAACCTATAGTTTTTGCCATTCAGAAAACCATATATGCAGTAGACGCACCTTAAGGCGCACCCTCTCTTCGTCTCAATTCCTATAGCATCCGGAATCGGCCGATACTTATCTGGCGGCAAGAGGCTTCTGTCAGGCAAAGGCACGCCGTCCAAATCTGCCTGGTCAGAGGAACCGGAGAAGATGACCTCTTTCCCCTTTCGATACAAGACCCCCTTCACCTTCCAGGGTTCTTCGATATTATCCAAAAGGGCCGGCATTACGGTCTCCCCCTCCAGCAAGACCCCTATGTCAATCCTGGGTTCATCCTCCATGATTACCCTGGCAAACATGGAAAATCCTGAGCCCCCCACGATGATCTTTGCCCCGGCAGTGGCGGCCTTAATGACATCAATTACCCCCTTGAAATACTCATAATAGAAAACCACCTGTCTCTTGTTTGTGGAGTCTATGTTTCTGATGGATATTCCGACTGCATCCGGGGAGAATCTCTCAATGGTCTCTTTCAGCACTTCGAAGGGCCTTTCAGAGACATTTGGATCAAAAAGGCGCAGTTCATGGTCCGGCAGCATACTGCTTATGCATGCCAGTCCCAAAGGATAGATCGGTGGTTCTTTCCCGCCAAGATATGACTGCATCAATAGTAATTTCAACGTGTTATTGCCATCATCTCTTAAAGACAATCTGAGAGAGAAGCAGACTGTTCACTAACAATATAAGATTCTAGCGGGGTTCAGCGAGACCTTCCGGCTAGTTCCTTGGCCATCCTGTAAATAGTCCTGAGCCCCGTGTAGAACCACTTGAATACCGGCTTCATTGGGTTGCTGTTTAAGATATCCACGGTGGGGGAATTTAACAAGATCTTGAGCAAAGGGCTGGGGAATCTCCCGCTTCTGGACAGGGTGATCAGCAGATTTAGATAACTCGGTTCCCGCATAGTATAGCTTTTTTCGTATATCTGCTTCTTTTCATCATGGATCATCCCTTCATTTTTGGCCATTTCGTATAATTTGGTCCCCGGGTAGAGGACGAGGGAGAAAGGTTGAAGATGAAATGGCTTCGGGATCCGGGCAATCAGCTTGAGGCTTTCTATCTTGTCTTCGTCTGTTTCATAAGGGACATCGAGAATAAAGTCGTAGCTGGGTGGGAACATCCGATCCTTGTATTTGTTTATAATGCTGAAGACCTTCATGAGCCGATCGTTATTCATCTGCTTTCTGTTAAAGAGCTCCTGTATCTTCGCGCTCCCGGTTTCCACACCCATCTGCAGATAGACCAGTCCGGCATCAACCAGCATATCCATCTTTTCTTCCGATACGGTCATAGGACTGGCCAGACAACTGAAAGGGAGGTTTATCTTTTCCTTGTATTCCGTGCAAAACTCTTCCAAGGCCTTCTTTGGACGGGCAAAGAACGCGTCATCCGATATCCAGACAAACCCGACATACGGGAGGTTTTCTTTTACCCAAAGGAGCTCTTCTATTACATGGGCTGTGGAACGCCAGCGAAGGTAGTTTTCGTTGTTGTACATCCTCTTTAGTGTGTCATTGATGCAATAGCTGCACGTGTGGGGACATCCTCGCCCGGTCATGGTCTGGTATCCGGTTTTTTTCAGATATCCTGACACAGTTCCCCTTTCGAGGTATTCTTTCATCAGATCGTATGTAAGGGGTTTTATCTTTCCTTCATGCAGGATGTATTGTTCCTCAGAAGAATAGTCGGGCATTGGATAGACATCAAGGTCTCTGGAAAGGCTTCTTGGCGGGTTTTTGAAAATGTTCCCGCTTTCCTTTACCCAAATATTACTTATGTCACGGTATGATTCTCCTTTCTCCATCCGGTTTACAAGCTCAAGGACCGCTTCCTCGCCGTCTCCCACGCATACCATATCGGCATGTTCCAAAGACTCCTCGGGTCTGATGGTCGCATGTATCCCTCCCCAGATAACAGGAGTCTTCACGCCTGACTTCAGTTTCTCTGTTATCTGCACTGCACCTTCATAAAAGTTTGTCATCAAGGTTATCCCGATGAGATCGGAGTCTTTACATAGAGGTATTATATCTTCTAGCGCTTTGTCGTCATACCTCTTAACGCCAAAGACAAGGTTGTCACCGTATGGATCCGGGATAAATATGAGCTGAGTCTTATGCCCATGCTGTGTCAGATACGCCGATATGGTACGTATGCCAAAAGCTGTTATATCCGGGTAAGGTGATATTAGGGTTATTTCCATTTATGCTTTTCTTCCTGCAACCACAGGATCCTTGATTCGTTGCCGTTTTAAAAAACTGAAGATCCTGTTTAGATCACCGCGAACAATGGCTCTCAGTCCTTTGTCGGCAAACCGGATTGCTTCCCCTGCAATATAGGCAGTTTTGTAAAAACCGGAAAGTTCTCTGCTTTCACAAAATTTTATGATATGATCTTTCAAAAGTATATTGGACAGCCAGTCAGGTACATGCTGAAATGTCAGGAGATATAAAAGAAAATGCATATAGCTTTTCTTTGGGGCAATATAAAATGGCCTGCGTGCGATTTCTTTTAGTTCATCATTGATGAGTCTATCAGCTAACGCACGACGGTATAACTCCGTTCCTGGGAAAAGAACGAGGCTGGCAATAGCAAGTCCGAAAGGTTTGGGAATTTGCCTCAACAACAGTATCGTTTCAAAAAGATCATCTCTGTTTTCCCATGGGCTGTCAATAATGACATGATAATCAGGCGGCAGCAGCCTAGGCAATTTTGCATGAATCATTTTTGCACTATCTATAATCTGCTGGGAAGTTTCTTTACGGTTGTATAAGAACCGAACCTTTTTGCTTCCGGTCTGAATTCCCATCTCCACATAGACCATGCCAGCCTCTATGAGGATATCGAGTTTGCCTCGAGAAATGGTTGTCGGGCTCGCCTGGCAGTAAAAAGGAAGCCTGATACGATCACGATAAGAAGAAGCAAACTCGGTAAGCCAACCCATAGGCCTTGCAAAAAAAGTATCATCGAAAAACTGAATGGCTTTAATAAAAGGAAACCGCACAAGAACCGATTCAAGTTCTTCAATAACATTCGCGACACTTCGATGCCGAAAATAGGGAATTTCTCCGTTTTCATACAGTCTCTTGATAAACGGCACATTACAATAATGACAGTGATGTGGGCATCCACGGTCGGTCATAATTCGAAAAGCCCTCATTAGTTTACTCCCGTGATATGGTAAAAGTGGAAGTGCACGTTCGAACAGGCTGTCGGTAAGAGGCTCAACGCTCATATTTTCCGGATTAAAAATAAAATGATCCTTGTTCGAAAAATCAAAAAATGGGAGACTGTCTAAAGACTTAATGAGAGGGGCGGTCCCCGTTTGTACTACAGATAATTCATCTTTTCGCCAGATTCCGGGAACCTCCTTTTCACCATTTAAGAGCGCCGCCAATGCGGTTTCGCCTTCTCCAACGCAGACCATATCTGCATACAAAAGAGCCTCTTCAGGTTTGCAGGTAGCATGGATGCCACCCCAAATCACGGGAGCATTAAGATTTTTTTTCACGGCCTGTGTTATCTGGATTGCCCGGTCCAAATAATAGGTCATAAAAGATATTCCTATAAAATCAAATCCTTTACAAAGCTTAATGAGTTGCTCTATGATTTTTTCTTCGTAGTGATAAACAAATTCGCCGCCTTCACTTAACAGACCGGCGCTCCCCGGTAAAAAAACGAGCCGGGTATGATGTCCCGCCCGTCTCAGAAAAGCAGAGAGGCTTCGGACGCCAAACGCACTGATATCAGGCGGTGTAGGGGTAATAAATATAATCGATGCCATCGGATTTGTCCTTATCAATAAATAATGGCGGTTCTCCAAGTTGATTCATATGCCGACGAAGTACCATAAAATCCAGATAATGATCAGGATATTCTCGAACAAATTGCGTCATTCGGTCAGCAAATTCCTGGGTGACCGATCGGATTGCATCACCCTGTGAGGCATTGGCAGGTGGATGAATGGCAGACAGAATGATCATCTGGCTGGGACCGCTTTTTGTCCGTACCATAAATGTTGGTAAAATGACGCACCCGGTTCGAATGGCAAGATTTGCGGCACCAATAGCAAACAGAGCTGGTTTATCCATAAGTTTTATCTCTATCCGTTCCTTACCCCCGCCTCCGTCGATGGCAACCCCGAGTATCTCATTCTGTTTCAGGCATGATAGCACACGCCTAAGAGAGCCGAAGATGTTTATATGTGTCACAGGCAAGGATAGTTCCTGAGCCCATCTTAATTGCAGGGACAGTTTCTCCATGTCGCTGAATCTCCTGTTTGGCAGTTTTTCAAGCCACACTGTGGCAGGGGCACTCATCTGGCACATTCTATAACCACTATATCCGATTGCGGGCATCACCATTTGATTGGGTCCGAAATGGGCAAAAAGTAGCATAACGCCTTTTCCAACACTGAGAGCCTTTTCGAGAGTATCAAAAGACGAACAGGTTACAAATTGGTGAATATTTTTTTCATTTATTTCGGAGTAGAGCATCATTTCAATTTCGCTCAAACACCTGTTTATAAATGTATTTTTTACACTCCTCTCCATGGATGACAGAGTGGCATTGCTAACGATTAACCTGTATTCTCGTTCAATATCATGCCTTCTTCGGACAGCCACAATGTACAGCATCCTCCCTCCCAGCCGCCCTATTCCGTAAGCAAGTCTTACCGGAATCTTCTGTATCAGCGTCTTTAGTGGATGCCAGTATAGCCAGAGAAAAATATCTTTAATAACAGACACTCGAAAATCCCATCGATATTTAAAGGTTATGTGTTTCGCAATCTGCTTTGAACCTTTCGGATCCTTACCGTCACCCCAAAAGGATACTTCACAAGACTACCGTATTGTGTCTTACACTTTTCTTGATTGGATTACGGTTCTTAGCTGTCTCGATAGGGAGACCGCCTGAAATAGCCAGGAATCAAGTGACTCATCCCGATAGCTCCAAACCGTTAATTTTGATTGTAATATTAATTTTGAGATTCCAGTATCGCACTGGCGGTATCGATGGCCGATTTAACAGTGCTATCCGTAAGGGCATTGTAAAATGCGCCTGTCCGGCCACAGATATAAATGTTTTTTATTTTTCGTACATGATCGAGAAGTGCATTCAATTGTTCAATATAATCAAGAGAATACAGTGGATATGCGTTCTCCATTCGGACAAGTTTTATTTCATCTACATCTCCTGCTGAACAAATGCCGACCTTCTCTATGTCTTTTAAAAGACGCCTTTTTAGTTTCTCTGTATCCTTAAAAACAGGGTCAATGCACGGGTTCATCTCAAGGCAGATGCCATCTTTGTCCGCCGGCACAAAATCCTCCGATATACTCGCCGGGAAATATGCACGGTTGAACAAAACGTCTTGATCACCATAATATACATAGAGGTAATCTCCACGATTTGCCTTTTCCTTAATGTTAACAAAGGCAAGCATAAGGGGAATATATTTCAGATCTGATTGTGGATAATTCAAAAGGGAAGCAAGATCCGTAATCGGAGCAGTCCATACCAGTCGCGCGCAGGGAAGTTTTTCGCCCGTGTCGGTAATAGCGGCTGTTACATGGCCACCGATAATCTCAAGGGATGTGATTTTTGTATTTGTCTTTATGACCCCTTTATATTTTTTCCTCATGCTGTCGGGGATAGCGTGGATTCCCTCCGTTGGATAGAGGACACGTGATTGGCCCGGCATGAAGGCCTTGCGTACAAGCATTCCTATCTCGGCGAATCGCCCCGTCTTAGAGTTCATGATCATGGTGTCACTGCGCCAGTCGGGGCGGCTGAAATCCCTTGGTGGTTTCAGCCACCATTCGATATGGAGTTCGGAGCCCGGAACGCTCACCTTCTTAAATATGTACGGTTCGAAGAAATCGTCATAGAGATACTGCCCGTGACGTGAAGATAAACCACAACGATAGCTTTCATCCATGAGCTGTTTGCGCCTGAACGGAGCAAGCAGGTGGTGGAGCGTCACGCTGAGGGGAAAGCGAAAGAGCATCTTCAGCATCTTGGGTGGCCATGGGTAGTAATAACCTCGAAAGTAAATCCCGATCTTGAAGTCGAGTTCTTTGACCTTATTATCAAGCGTCTTGCGCACATGTCCGACCGCATCGGGATAATTTTCCATGAACAGAAAATGCGGGCCAAGATCAAAGGTTATGCCTCCCCATTTAAGGCTCCGTGATAATCCCCCGGTCTCACTGCTTTTTTCGATAATCGTACAACGGTCCCCCTTTTCGCTGAGCACACCACCAATCGTGAGGCCCGCAATCCCCCCGCCCGCGATAACAATGTCTATCGCATTCTTCACCCTCGGCTCCGGGAAAAACGGATGGTCATCCCAGTGTCTGTGTATGAACATTTCATGGAGATACATACAAAAATGTTCCGGCCTTCGTTCGATATAACTGCTCATCAGATCCGCATATTCCTGCAATATTTCTTCGATTGGTCGGTCTTCGGTTACAATTGGTTTTTCTATAATCACGCGGGCAAACGGTTTTTCTTCTACAAGGAAAACGGGCAATAGGCTTGCGCCAGTGGATTGCGCCATTTTTATCGCGCCCGTATTTAACGTTGCCGTACGATTCATAAATTTCACATCTACCCATCCAAGCCCTTCGCGACCCGTGGAAGGCAACAATACGATTTCATTCTTTTGGAGAACCCGCATAGCTTCACGCACATTCGCCCTTTTGGCAAGGTTAATAAACTTCGCTGGCATTCTCCCCTGGATATTTGCGAACTTGATGTCGTAGACCTTCTGGTCAAGCCAGGTTCTGCCCTCCGGCGTATCCGCATGGAGAGCAATCTGGTTAACCTTATATCCCCTGTGCCCCAGGGCTGGCATGATAAGTAGATAAGGACCAAAATGTGGGTTGACAATAACAGCGCCCTTCCCCTTTTTCAGCGACTCGTCAAGGTACTGAATGCCCTCGACCGGAAGATAGCTCTCGACCGTCTTAGGCGTAATTTTGGACAGATACATGTCTCTGACATGAAATCCCACGTACAGGCGGAAGCTATTTTTGACAATCTGCTCAATCTGCTCCTTGTCCAATGCTGAGCCATATGACTTGATCAACTCCTCACGTACGACATGGCGTTTGCCACGCTGAACCTTATATGCCACCTTTGCAAAGAAGGACTCGATCGTGGAGATGAGATCCGGCCCAAAAAACAAGAGGAAGTTGCGGATTACGGTCCAGAGCAAAAACCGCATAAGGTCGATTATGTTTTTCTTCATCTCCTTGAACATAATGCCTACTCAAGATATCCGAGGTTTCGGAGGACATTTGCGATGTATTCGTTCTCAGCTGCGGTGAGGTCGCGTCCATCAGCACCCTTGCCAAGGTCAGCATTGGTCATGGCTACCGGGTTGGATGAAACAAACTCGGGGCTGAATGCGTCATCAAGGACCTTTCCGTCCATGGCCTTGAATACAGGTAGTCCAAAGGAATAGAGGATTGTGGGAGCCACGTCGATGATAGCCGCCCCACTAAGCGTATGTCCGATGCGTACGTCAGGGCCCCACGCCATGAAGACGCCGTCTTTGTGGTGATCGCCTTTCCAGTAAAGGGAATCGGCTATGATGCTGTCTCCTGTCTCCATGTCCTCGATTGTGGGCATTCCTGCTCCATACCCTTCGTTGAATGCAAGCGTTACATCCGGTGCGTTTGAGAGATCGTTGCCCGTGAAGGCATCTTTTTTCCTGTATGCCTTGCGGATCAGGGCTGCCCCGGTGTCCGGGTCGGCAAGACCTTCGAGGTCCGAGACCAACGAGGCAAGAGTTTTTTCGCACTCATCAGGAGTTAGGATGCCTTCTGGCTCACGGTCCTTGATGTTTAAAAATATATTACCGGCTGACGAGAGCGCCGTAAAAGCCTTCGTGTCTTTCCATATGATTCGGTTGAGGTAGTCCTCGTGAGGAGGCTTTTTTGAGATGATTCGGCGAAGACGAGCACCTAATTTCTTCGAGCGACGAGATAAATAACCCTTGGATTTGAGCCACTTGTCAATGAAAAACACTTTGCGTCTTTCCGAAAAGCCGTGGTCTGACATCAGAAAGACATTTGACTCAGGGATTGCCATCACCTCACCTAAGCATGAATCGACGGCCTTGTAAATATCATGGATGAATTCGCGGTCGTGCCAGAAGAAATGTGATGCCACATCCGTCTCGCCGAAAAAAAGCATGTTGAAATCAGACAAGTGCTTCGACATGAAATACCTGCTCATCTTCACACGGTAACGGACCAGTTCCATGATCTTGTCTTTGAGGACAGCGTCGATTTTACGGGGATTGATGTCTAAAACAGTTTTATATGGGCCGAGATCATTTGTTATTTGAGCGCTGAGGCCCATGGGATAGGTGTAATCCTCAACCACGGGTAAGCCCTTTCGGCTCGGAGTTCCTGGCCCCGAGATCATTACGCCATTAACAGGATCCGGGGGATAAGTGAGCATACAGCCTATGACGGACACTGTCTTTTTCGCCTCGCTCAACATCACCCAGAGGGGTTTGGTTTTCCGTCCAAGGGCTGAAGACATGGTGAACGCATATTTTCCCGGTATGCGATTCGTAAAATCATAAATGCCATGCTTGCCCGGGTTCATACCTGTTGAAAAAGAAGTCCAGGCAACGGGGCTGATACAAGGAACCGTGGAGGCTAACAGTCCGCTTGAGCCTTCGCTTATGAGCCGGGCAAAATTAGGCAATTGCCCGTCCTTCGCAAGAGGGGCGATGATATCCATCGTTGCTCCGTCCACCCCTATAAGAAAAAGCCTATTTGCCATTTTGGCTGCTCCTTTCTGCCGAAAATTTCATGACTATCGCCTTGAGCGCAGAGAGGTCTTTCCCCGTCTTTTGCTCGACCATATTTAGAATAATAACATCATAAAGAGTAATGCACTTAAACCCCAAAAAGCATATGAGAAAAATGATGGAGTATATAACGCCGGTTAATGCGATCCTCCACGCCGGCAACATGCCCTCAGCAACAAATCCCATGCTCATCACAACAACAAGCGCAAGCCCTGCGGCCATGATCGTCTTTGCGTAATCCATGCTGAACGAGGCGATTTTCGTATGCCTGAAAAGCATGTAGGAGATGGTGACATTATATACCGCCGTTGAGAAGGATGTTGCAACAGCGGCCCCATTTATGCCGTATCTCGGGATGAGAATAACACAGAGAAAGACATTCGTTGCCATCGTAATGACAGCCGCCATCATCTGTTCGCGAGAATGCCCGGAAGCCGTCAGCATAGGTGTGTTCATGCTGAATAGAGTTGAGAAAACAAACCCCACAACCAATATCCTGAGCGCACCTGACGCAAAAGCGAAGTCAATTCCGAAAATGAGACTGAGCAATTCGGTGTGGCACACGAAGAGCACCGCTGCAAAAGGAACTGATATGACGAATACCCATTTTGTTATTATCTCGTAAATACGGGAGAACTCTTCGTGTGAGTTTCTCGCAAACAGACCCGTTGCAATCGGCAAAAAAATGAACGCGGCGGCAGTTAGTATGGGGTTAAAAAGACGAGAGAGTATGGATGCGGAGTTATAGAATCCCACGTCTTCGGCCTTCATGTAATAGCCGAGCATTATCGTGTCCACGTATGTGAGAACCATCCACATCATCGGCAGCACTGCCATGGGAATAGAAAAATAGAGAATCTCCCGCAAAGGCACCGGCTGGGTTGAGGTTTCAAAAAAACCATATCCATAGCGCCTTGACCCATATCCGAATGCAAGCACCGCAGTGGCGATCGCAGAGATGACATATGCCCATATGATGCTTGTATCCGATAATCCAAGCGGAATAAGTACAACAAGTGCAACAACAAACAGCCCGTTACGCGCAATGTCCATAAAAAGCACTTTCGGCAGCCCATCTCCATGTCCGCGGCCCGTCCCAACAAGCATCTCCACAAAAACGGCAAACGGGATGGAGAGAAAGACGATCTTAAGCAGCGGCCCTATGCCCGTGATCCCTCCAAAAAGCTTATTTCCTATAACCGTCGCGGAGAGATAGAAGACGCATAACATCGCGATGCTCGCCACTAACCCGATGCGCATAAGCCTCAGCATGATGGCCCGTGCAGTTTCCTTGTCACCCTGCCCCAGATAAAAGGCCGAGTATCGCGCAACACCAATTGAAAGACCGAAATTGGAGAAAAGGTTGATCAGGCTCACAACACCAACGCAGAGGGAGAAAACTCCAAAAGCCTCCGGGGTCGTCAGGCGCGTAATAATCACCTTGCCGCCGAAACCAAAAAGGTTCCCGAGGATTGTTCCCACAAAAATGAAGAAACCGCCAGCTACGACCTTTCTGACCGACCCCTCAAGCTTATCAGTCACTTGCTGCTCCTTTGGATGTAGACTCCCGCCGCGCGATAGCGGCCATTGCCCCGCTAATGCCAAGCATCATCCAAAAGTGACGAGATATATAGCTCAAATCAACCAACGAGTGGATGAAGAACATCGCAAGTGCTCCAACCAGACAGTTGTATTTGCGGCTATAGAAATCATCGTTCCTACGCAGAAGATCCATGCGATCACTGAAAAATCGTATCAATACAAAAAGTATAAATAAAACAATAGCGATAACACCCCCATCAAATAGGACGTCAAAGTAAATGCTGTGGGCCCCCGGTACCGGATCAACAAGGCTTGCATAGCCACCTATACCGTTTCCAAACCACCTATCTTCAAAAAGAGATTTGAATCCTGTATCCCAAAACCCAAGGCGTGCCGTTAAAGATGCGGTTGCCACCTTTGTGCTCGCGGTAAGACGCTGCTGATTGAGAAGCACTATATTGAGAAGGTACACAATGACAAAAAATGCTACCACTGAGCTTACCATTAAGATTGCTTTACGCCTGAGTTTTGCATCAATCAGGATGGTGAGGACAAGACCAGCAAGCAACGCACCAATGGCTCCCTTGGAGGCCGCGATAAGCATCGCCATGACACATAAATAGCCAACGATTAAATAGAAAATTCGCGCTCTCCATCCGGCATCAGGCCATAACGCAACCAGGAAGAATATAACCATCCCCAAGGTGTTGGAAGCCGATTGCGGCGGACCGAAACCGCCTATACGCTTATTCTCCGTGAAGATTTCGATTATAACACTGATGCGCTCCATAAGCCTTGCTTCATAGATCGTCCCGTACCAATAAAAAGAAAAGAGCATAATACCAGCCCAAATAAAACCAGAAATGGCGACACAAACCATTATGGAGCGCACTGCTTTTCTGTCTATCACATCGTTTTCTATAATTTGCATGACCATGATGCCCAAGAGGAGCATTACAAACATGTTGAGCCCATGCGCCGAATCCAGGGTCCAAAAAAATGTAACGGCACACCACGCAACAAAAAAAAGAAGTATATAACGCCCATTGGAGCGGACTTCTCTGCCATGATCCCCCAGCACTCCGCGACGAATCATCATGGCGGCATATGAAAATAGGAAAAAAACAGCCCCCAGAGGGTAAAGTTCATGCGGTGTTCGTGTCGGGTTGTCATAAACGATATTTATAGTCATGATGGGTATAAAAAAAATTGTTATGTAAATTCCGTAGATGGGATTAAGGTAGACAACAAAACAATAGGCGAAACAGATCGTCGCGAGAAGACCAACCCATACGGAATATGCCGTAACGATTCCCAACCCGCATGCGGCGATCAACAAGACAAGTGATCGGCCACGCCAGTTTTCCTTATAGAGCAACTCCCTGGGAAAGTCTCTAAACTTCCTGATGCCCGTGTAAATTCGCTCCATATTACTTGGTTGTTACGATAAGCGGTACGTCTCCTATCTCAATCTCGGCAGAACCACCCGTAACCCTTACGATCGATTTCTTGAATAAAGGGTTTGAACCCTTTACAGACTGCCCGGATTCAAATGGAAGGATCGCTTCTGTAACGATCAGACCTTGAACTCCCGAAGGGATATTGATCCTTTCTTTGACGCTACCTTTTCCGTCGTACCACATTACCCAGACCGGAAGGTTTTTACACGTGAACTTAAAGATGTACGTATCGTTCGTGTCTTTAAGAGTCACGGTTTTTGAAGAATCAAACCCGTCAAGAGCGGACACAAGATTCCTGAGGGAATAGTAAGCCAGCTTCCTCGTCCCTGAGGAGTCGATAAGAGGTACTTTTTCGAAGGGATCAATTTCCCTGCCCACGAGGTTTCCCGCCGGCTTTTCGATGAGGCCCGACCAGAAGACCTTCCTCACGCCAAGGGAAAACGGATATACGAATCTCTTAACAAGATCGATGGCGTGCATTCTCTCTGGTGTATAGATACCTGCCACTTCCATGGTCCAAAACGGCGTCATCCTGAGCTTGTACTTTTCAGCGTATGTTTTTATATCGCTAAGATATCTCTTGATTTCGCGGTACTGAATTTTCTGTGGTACTTTCGGGGCGTCAACCATCCAGTGGTGATCTATGATATCCCATTTGGGCACATTGCCCGACTTCGATATTTCCCTGAAAAATTCATCCATAAAGAGATAAGGATCGGGAGCAAATTCGTATCCGCGCACCATCGAGAGAATAACTGTAGCGTTTCTGTCAGCGGATTTTATGGCGTCATAAGTGGCGACAACAACCTTGGCATAATCAGAGGCGGAACCATTAAAATATCTGCGGACCATGGCCTCGTCCTCAATCTTCCAGTACTTAATAGGATAAAGGATCCCAGGCATATCGTTCTCGCCATCTCCGTCATAGCGCTCGACCGCAGCGTGTACAAATGCTTTGAACGCTTCTATATTTTTGGGGAGCGATGGAGTAATATAGCCGCTCATTGGACCGGGAATTGGTTCGGTTGCATGGATGATAAAAGAGATGTGGATGTTCCGGGCCTGGGCGTTTTTCACAAGGCTGTCGTAGCGTGTCCAGTCAAACTGGGCAAGGGATCCGTCGGCCCTTTTTCGCTGCACCTCGTTCCAACTCAAACCAAAGGGTCCCGCAGGCTCCATCCAGTAAATCCCGAGATCGTTCATCGTGGCAGAATAGTCGTCATACCAGGACATGAGGTCCATTCTATACATGTACGCATCCTTTATCCCAAAAGCTGAATCATTCGTCATATCCATAATTTGCTTTTTGAAATAATTGACACGAGGAGATGGAGGGATGGGAATTTCCTTCTTGACGATAGGCCCGTTGTCATCGTTCGGCAAGTTGCCGGGACGGGCCATGAGATTATCCTTCCTTCCTCCTTTTAAGGCATCAAGCACAATCAACTTAATAGTCCTCTCAGGCGGTCCTATCAGGCGCACTTTGTCGCCCGGCTTTATATCGCTCAGACGCAGCTGCTGTTCGGCAGTAACTGCTGTCTGTTCGCCAGTGGAGACCTCATAGTCACCGCTCTCGGTGTTGATACGCAGGGGCGACACACCGGTAACCCAACCGAAGAATGGTCCTCCCACCCTGCCAGCCGGCGGCTTCTGATCGCGCCCGACGGGGAGGATGACAATCGCGAACGCTGCGATTTTTCCCGACTGATCCGGGTTCCCGCGAACCATGACATCCATACCGTCACTTATGTCATCCAGAGCCCTTGCGGTCTCTTTCGTGATCATTCGCACATTGGAAAGGTCAACAGTCTTTGTGCTGCCGCTTATGAGGGTGATGTTCACCATGTTGCCGCTGACGGATGTGATTTCGCCTATCTGAACGTCAGCGTTCATAGGTTTACCACGGAGAGCCCTCGGTTCTTGGGAAAACACATGGTGCGACATGAGAAGAACGGCAACGGTGGAATATAAGAAAAGCCTGAGAGGAGTTTTCATGCGCGAGTCCTTTTCTTTCTGCTCCCGCTTGGGTTACGTTAACTGCGCCTCGGGGTTCAAAATCCTGTAGAGAAGCCCCTCATCCGAAAACCTGTTGACAACAATGCCAGCCATATCGACATGGGTTTCGTCGAACATCTCCTTTGCTTGCCCTACCATGGCCATGGGGGTCTTGCCGTATTCTATGACGAGGATGGTCTTGTCCGCCTGCACGCCCAGCACGACAGGGTCCACGCATTCGGAAACCGATGGCGTGTCAATAACGAGCATGTCATAACCGGCTTTCAGTTCCACAATGAAGTTCTCCAGCCACCTTGATTCAACGAGGAGAGACGGATTTTCTGCCCCGCTGCCCACGGGGAGAATATCGAGGCCGGCTATATCGGTGTGAACAATCGCGCTTTCCACGGGATATGAATTAGAGTGGACACCGATTATTCCCTTTCCGCCTGATTTCCTGAAGTAAACATTCACGGTGGGCCTCCTCAGGTTCAGATCCATTAGCAGAACCTTCTTCCCCTCTTGGGCAAAGAGCTGGGCGAGGTTTGCGGCAAGCATGGACTTGCCCTCGCCGGGCAAAGCGCTCGTCACAACGACCGATTTGGGAGGATTATCGGGCGAGGCATATCCCAGGAAATTCTTGATGGAACGTAGCGGTTCGGCCGTGGGATATCCGTGTGCCGAGAAGTCCAATACATTCCGCGTGGTCTTCTTTTTGAGCTCAGGCACCGTGCCGAGGACACGGGCTACTTTCTCAAGACGCTTGACGTCTTCAGTTGATTTCACAGATGTATCCATATTATCCACAATGAACGCAAGCACAAGGCTCACAAAGAGTCCTACAAAAATACCCGCGATAAGGTTGAGCATCTTCTTGGGCCAGTTTGGTTCATACGGGACTGGGGCCGCATCGATAAGACGTATGTGAGAGAGAGTCAGGGTTTCGGCTGCTTCAAGCTGAGCAAGAAACCCGAGCAGATTCTGGTATGAATCACCATGTACCGTAAGCTCCATCTCGACCTCGGATTTTCCGACTGTGATATCCGGGATCCTCATGAGTTTCTCCTCATACGCCGCAAGGAGCTTCTCCATTATGGTCCTTGTGGCTTTGCCTAGTTCTACTTCAAACGACGAATCGAGTATCGTCTTTGCAAGCTGGTCGTAAAGAGGCGCAATGCTGGAAGATTTGCCGGTGTTCATAAGCACTTCCTTTTTCTCTTCGCTGAGGAGACGCCTGACTCCAGCAATCTGCATTTCGAGTTTCTTGTAATCAGGGTGTTTAGGTGTAAAATCAATGGCTTGCTGGTCAAGATTGAGGAGGGCGTCCGTCAATTTCGATCTCAGGCTTTTCAACTCGTCATTCAACGTATAGCTGAACTCGTTGTCTCGGTACTGGGACATCTTCTTGAGATCAATCTTGGCCATCTCTATTCGCTTTACAGCCTGAATGATGTTTTGGTTGTTGAGTTCTAAATCAGACTTCAGTGTCTCTATCTTGTTGAGGATGTTCTGAGTTTCTGTCGAGAGATCGACGTACTCGTGTTGAATCTTATAGTCCCTCACCGCAATGAGGGCATTATGATACTTATTGCGCAGTTCTTTCATCCTCTTTTCGATAAGAATACGCCCCCGGCCATATTCATCCTGCGTAATGCGAATCTGCTCTTTGATGAAAAGGTCGGCAACCATGTTGGCCATCATTGCGGCCTCTTTCGGATCAGGAGAATACGCCTTTATCTCTATGATGTTAGAATCATTTTTCTGTTCGGCTTTGATATGTGGCGCGGGCCGGAGTAGCTTTGCAAAATAGCCAGAGACAAGTTTGTCGTATTTCATCTCTTTTCCCCCCCGAGTTTTGAGGTGGAGTTGCTGTATGGTTTTTTCGAGAATTGCGCGGTTTTTTACCATCTCCTCATCAGTGTCATAGACGTCGCTCGTCGAGTCTCCGGAGCCGCCGATTGCGGTTGTACCCGCTATTCCGATATTCGAAAGAACGGTCCTTACGACCGAAGTCCCTTTGTTTACTAATACCTGGGCTGTTGCTTTATAGTAAGCTTTCGAAAAAATCGTACCGATAATAACAGCACAGTAAAACACGAGAAAAGCCGTAAAAATAAACCGCTTTCTTCTTTTTAGTAAATCGATAAGCTTTACTAGTTCCATTTGATAAGCATCCTCCTCATTGCAGAGCATCCCCGCCGTAAACCGCCATTCAACAGATCATGGTGTCCATCTCTTCACTTCCTAAAATGCTCTTGAAACTCTTTGTTCAGAAGGCTTACGGCGTTACAATAACGTTCCCGCTGCTTTCTTTCCCGCGCAGGACATCCCTTGCCGATGGGTAGAGAACTATGCCGCTCTCAAGGGCTACGAATGGATTGATAATGTTATAAAATCGCTGCATGAACCTTTCCACATTTGCGATAAAAGTGGGGAGCACATAAACAAGGTCACCATTCCTCAAACAGATGTTTTGAGTCAGGTTTTCTCCTTTGAGCATTTTATTGAGGTTTAGAGCCTTTATGACAGCTTTGTCGTTTTCGTTTCGTACCAAAAGGATGTTTTTCTCGTCGGCGTCAGTGGTAAACCCACCCGCTTGCGATATGCTTTCCCAGGCTAACATGCCACTTCGCCAAGCAAAGCTGCCGGGAGACTTCACTTCTCCCAAAACATGAACCTTCAAGTTTTTGAGATCTGAAACAACAATATCCACCTGAGGGTCAACAATGTATTCTGACAATCGCAAAGTCACCTCTTCCCTCAATTGTGAAATCGTCAAACCTGACGCTTTCAGTTCGCCAGCAAGGGGAATTTGAACATTTCCTGATGGGTCCACCTGTAAGGTTCTGGCTAAATCATCGTTCCTCCAGACCTTGACTGCGATCTCGTCCCCGGGACCAAGGATAAACCGGAATGTTTCTTGCGTTTTATCTTTTTCCCCCGCCTCGACAACGCTACCCTGTTCTCCGGGAATACCCTTGATAATAGGGTTGCCGGAGCAGGAAACAATCAGTAATACCGGCAATAACCAGATGATCTGAAGATATCTCAGGATCTTAAATAGCGCATAGTTTTGTCGTAGCATCAAAATATCATCCTTTCGCTTATTCTTAAGACACTTGACTCTCGGCACCTATCTTTGCTATATTGCAGAGAAGACCCCTCAATTGATAACTGCCGAAAGCCGGATCGTAAGGAGGGGCGTTCGATGTGAGAAGATTGGCATTGGACTCCCAGATACCGTAATCCGGTCCTTTTTTCTCAGGAAACCACCATCCGTGGTCGATATTGATCGTATCTTTTCTTATATCTTCAGTCACCATGGCCTTCATCCTGATCGTCCCGCGGGGGGAACTCACCCAGATCCAATCGCCATTGGTAATGTCGTGACGAGTTGCCGTATCGGGATGGAGCTCCGCAATCGGATGGGGTCTTCTCTTCCTGAGGGATTCTATCTGGCGATGTTCACTATGGAAAAACTCCTGTCTTCTGCTACCCGTGGTCAGTACATAGGGATATTCCTTCGCAAGTTCCGGTTTTTCAACCGGGCTTTCGGGAGGTTCTTTATACCCGGGGAGGGGATCATATCCCAGTCTCTCCAATGCCTTGCAATAGAGTTCAACCCTCTTTGAAGGCGTTCGAAATCCCTTCTTTTCGAATTTATAATATTCATGTGGTGGAAAAAAAAAGGACTTCTTCTTAAGTTCCTCAAAAGTTACGCCGAGCGGCTCAAGCTGGTAATTCAGAATATCCTCGAGCGACTCCTCCGCCCCGGGCAGATTCAGCCTTCCGGCAAGATCGATCATGATTTCCTCATCCTGCCGGCACAGTCCTACCTGAACCGCCTTTTGCTGGGCAAATACGGCATTTTCAGCCACGAAGGGAAGCTCTATGATCTGGTTGACCTCCGGCCAGAAGGCGGCCGGCAGGACATAATCGGCAAGGGCCGCCGTGGGGGTCATGAATAGCTCCGTCACAACGAGAAGATCCAGTTTTAACAGCGATTGATAAACCTCTCGGGCATTCGCTACCGTAACCAGGGGATTGTTCCCGAAGATAAGGAGTGCCCTGATACGATAAGGATCACCTGTTCTCATTGCCCTAAATAGGCCGGGGATGTGTGCTGATGGCAGGTACGCCCGAAGTCCGCCCAGCAATTTAAATTCTTCCCCGCCGATTCTCTTCCGTGTCGATTCTCTGGATAAGTTATCTCTCATAACAGGGTAGGGACGGACAATATTCATGCCGAGTATATCGGCCCCCGGGACATCAATATTGCCGGTAATTCCCCTCAGGAGAGAAAGTGCCCTGACCGTTTGCAGGGAATTTGGCGTATGCTCGATGGCGACACCCCATTCCAAAACAGAGGGTTTATTGATGGCATATCTCCTTGCCGTTCTCACTATGTCATCGGCAGGGATTTCGGTAATTGCTTCGGCCCATCCCGGTGTGAAATTTTTCACATGATTGCGCAATGCTTCGAATCCTACCGTCCAGTTGTCAACAAAGTCTCTATCGTAAATCCCTTCAGTGATAATGACGTGCAGCATTGAAAGGGCCAGTGCGGCATCGGTGCCTGGTCTGACGGGAAGCCAAATACTACAGAGCTTCGCCGTTTCAGATCTTCTCGGATCAACGGCTATGCCGTAACTTCCTTTCTTTAAAGCCCTTCTAACGGGAAATGCAAGTTCTCCATCCGGTCCGGTAACAACGGGATTGTGTCCCCAGAACAGAATAGTTTCGGGATTAACACTGCCGTAATAGTCTGCCACAGGATACCCACCATAGGTATAGTTGCTCACCGTTATCCGGGGAATCAGACAATTGGCAAGGCCCGGTTCGTACCAGTTGGGCGTCCCCAGAGTATTGGCGAAGCGAACAACGTGCATGTAATGATGTCTTCCCGTCCCCTGTCCGATGGCAATCGCCTCGGGACCGGATCCTTCTCTGATGCGATTAATCCTGTCGACGATGTCGCTCAGAGCAACATCCCAGGAGACCGCCTCCCAGCAATTCGATCCTCTGGCGCCAACCCGTTTCAGCGGCGAAAGAAGCCGTGAGGGATGATACATCATTTCCGGTGTGGCCGGACCTTTTATGCACATCCGGCCCTTGTTAAAAGGTGATTCGGGATCCGGCGCAACCTTCACAAGCCGGCCTTCCCTCACCGAC
>JAFGPZ010000316.1 GCA_016935935.1 Deltaproteobacteria bacterium | reverse complement strand
GTTTTCGTGGGCGTTACGTTAATCGATAAGCTGTCCTTGGGGGTGATGCTGGTGCGTATTTTGACACACGAGAATGCCGAAGCTCTGTTCGGATCGCTTAAAGCTAGCAACTACGGCATCACGAGTGTTGACGGAACGGGAGCCTTCGGCCCGATGAAGATCATTTTTACGATTGTTCCGAGACGTGCAGTGGGCGATGTTCTCGCCATTCTCAAGACGCACAATCCAAATGCGTTCTATTCCATCGAAGAGGTTAGTGATGTCAGTAAGGACAAACTGGTCCCGTATAAACTTTCGGATGCTTTTGACTTCGTATACACACTGAATCCGTTCCGAAAGGACAAATAAGCTTTTACCGTATGGTCTTTGTTATTAAGCCAATCATCCCATTTTCAGAAGAGTAGACAGGCAAATAGAAAGGTTGAGACACTCCCTATCGACAGGATATTGATAGGGGCAGGGAACTTATCTTCCATTTGGCATACATGTTGTTCGATTCGGGAGGGGAAAAAATATTTATTCCGCGGGAGCAGCCCGTACCCACAGTCACAGAGAAACAGGATGAAATGTGATATCATCTTAACTTTATAACAACCTAATACCCGCCTCTTTACATCGTTTCACGGTATCTTCTGGCCAGATACTGGCATGAACCTCCCCTATATGCATTTTTTGTAAGTAGAGCATACACAACCTTGACTGACCAATACCTCCTCCAACCGTCAATGGGAACTCCTCATTCATCAATCTTTTGTGCCATTCCTGTTCCGTCCGTTCAAGACAGTTCCGAATTCTCAACTGCTCAAGCAAGCTTTCCTTATCCACTCGAATGCCCATAGAACTCAGTTCGACTCCTCTTTGCAGAACAGGATTCCACACAAAAATATCCCCATTAAGCCCTCGCTTGCCATTTCCATCAAGAGTGACCCAATCATCATAATCGGGGGCACGACCATCATGCACTATGCCCTCAGATAACTCCGCTCCGATACCGATAATAAATACAGCCCCATAGTCTCTGGCGATTTTATCCTCCCGTGTTCGAGGAGGCAGGGTGGGATATTTTTTAGCCAGATCTTCCGTATGGATAAAAACGATATCCTTGGGAAGCAGTGGCGTGAGCCCGATAAATTTTTCGCAAACAGCTTTCTCTGTCGATTTGACAGCATGATATATTTTTCTGACGATCTCTTTTAAGAAATCCAAATGCCTCTCTTCTTTTTTCATAATCCGTTCCCAGTCCCATTGGTCTACATATACCGAGTGTATATTGTCCAGTACTTCTTGAGGTCTCAGGGCATTCATGTCAGTATATAAACCTTCACCCTGCTCAAACCCATATTCCGCCAGAGCCATTCGTTTCCATTTTGCTAAGGAAAAAAGACACTCGGCTTCAGCCATGTCAGCATCAGGGATTTGGAACGACACCTTTTTCTCAATACCGTTTAAATCATCGTTTATTCCTGAGCCTTTTCGAACAAATAAGGGTGATGAAATTCGTTGTAGATTAAGCTCATGGGATAGCTGCTCCTCAAAGTGATCCTTAATGAACTTAATGGCTATTTCGGTTTCCCGTAGGGACAAGATAGATTTGTAATTTTCATCGATATATAATTCTGACATTTACACCTCATTTGTGTTATCTAGTCATGAATCTGTTTTCAAACAGTCAATAGAGTTCAATATTCATTACATTTCGCATTATATCGATCCTCAACTTGAAGAGCAATACCGCCGGAGAAAATACTCAGGATAATATTATTCGACAGGGTATCAATATAGGGGGAAACCTATTTTACAATTGGCATAAATGTTGTTACTGTTCCAGATCAAGTCCCCATTATGAGGACTTGAAAACAGGTGATAAACGTTGTCTGATTAACGTTTACCTTTTCCATACCCCTACCCCGTACCTTTTCAGTCTGAACTAAGATATCTATAGGAGAAGGGAGAGGCTCATATTTGGGAAAGGGGAACCAGTATATTTTTCTAAGGGAAAATAATAAATATGTTTCTAATCCTGTCTTGGGTATGGCCGTGAAATCTATCGACAGGCGACAGATTATCGCAGTGTCGATAGGGGAAGTCACCATAAAACTTCTTGTAAACATACTTTCATTGTGGGATAATAGCTATATATGTTTGAAATCCTGATTCGTATTGAAAGTCTCTGTTTGGAAAGTTCTCCGGGAGCCTTGGTAGGTTCCGGACTGCTGGTGTTGATTCTGGGCATTCTTCTTTGGCTTGCAGGATCGTATTTCAGTGCTGTCATATTGGGACTTTTAGGGGCTGTCGTAGGATCTTCCTGTGGTTTACTTGTTTCTCAATGGCTTAATACACCGGCTCTTATTAGCATGTTGATTGGAACGTTGGTTTTCACCCTTGCAACAGTTCTTTTCAGGAATGTCCTGATTATTCTTCTGGCAACCCTTGTATTTGGTCTGGCCGGAGTAACCGCCTATTCCAGTCTGATTCTCAAAGAAACGCCTCCGAAATCTTCCTCATTTAATTCTTCCTTCATTCAGCCCTTTGGTCAAATGGATACTTCCAGCCGACTTGCCTATGCCAATCAGATTACCGAAAAGGGGGAGAATTTTTTTGAACGGCTCAGCCTGCTCATCAAAGATGCTCTTCAAACGATAGAACCTTATAAGTGGAAGGTTTTACTGATTGCTCTTATGGCAGGAGTTGCTGGATTACTCCTGATTTGGGTCCTCCGAAAACTAATCATGGCGTTGTGCTACAGTGGGGTTGGGACTCTGCTGTTCCTGATTGGGCTGGAAGTGATCCTGTTGGGAATGAATGTTCATCTCATTTCGTGGTTTCAAGAGAAACGAGCGGAATTTACAATCACCTATCTTTCAATGGTAGGGATAGGTGTGATTTTTCAACTCATGAAGACAAGACCGTTGAAACGAAACAAAGAGGCGGAAGGGAAAAATCTTCAGAAGGCTGAGTATGAATAAAGGTAATTCCTACCTCTTCCTATTTTTCTCCTAAAAACATCGAATAGAAGTAATTTTCATGATGCAGAAAAAGCAGGGGGAGGTGTTAGTCGGGCTTTTGATTGGTACTGTTTGAATAATTGCCCTACACCATCCCCTTAAGCAGAATAATTAATTCATGCTTTTGCTCAAAATCTGTTACTCGAACTAATATCAGCCTATCGAAAAGTCAGGGTGGATTATTTGCTCATGGCTTTCTTGATAAATCCCACGATTGCCAGCAAGACACCTCCGCCCACGCCACCACCCGCAATACTCCCCACGATACTGCCGATATCCATCCCGCCACTGCCCGTAGACATGCCCAAAAGACCCAGCAGTTGACCTCCAAGCCCGCCGCCAACAATACCAGCTATGGAATTGCCCAGCGTCCCAAGGGATATGTTTTTAAAGATACCTCCTGCAACATTTCCCCCAACAGCCCCGCTGACCAATTGAATAATTAACGGCAATATATTTTCCATAACACGTCCTTTCGATCAAAAATGGTTTTATGGTATTACCAATTTTATCACTTGTGAAAAAACACCTGACGCTGATTTATGGTATTTGTTAGGGTTAGTATTCGACCATGGCTGGCATCTGCTTAGCCTGTTCGATCCAATCGGTCACCATCGCCTCGGTCGGTACACGGCGGGTCAGTTTTTTCTGTTCATTCACCTCGGTCATTTTTTTGATCAGGTTGGACGGGATGCGATGCTTCAGCTCCTTGACCGTATCCACGCCGGATGCTTCAAGCAGTTCGGAGAATTCCGACCCCACACCTTTAATGCGGTACAGGTCAACCATATTCACCCACTTAAGAATGAGGGTCTCGCTGATCTCTGTTTTTTTGGCGAGTTCAACTCTGTCATTTTTTGTTTTACCGGCCTTCAGTAATTGATCGGTGTCTTCGATTCCTGCTTTACGAAGTTTTTCGCCATAGGTGGGGCCGATTCCTTCCACATCTTCGATTTTGTACTTAGCCATTGTCGAATTCCTTTCATAAAAAGACAGACCAATATTTTTCAGTTGCACCGAAAAAACTGCGTACAATACCAATAATTTTATGTAATCGTAATAAAATTTCAAGATTATTCCGTTACAAGCCCTCGATTGGAGATTCATAGCTCTCAAATCGGAACCCTTTCCAATTTCCCTGCCGGGTTTACCCAACTTATCTTACTTTTCATAACAGATGTTCTGAATCTGGTAAATTTTGCAGGTGTCGCAGGTATGACCTGTTAAGGGTTTGTGCTGGGCCCGGTTTAAGGCAAAAAACAGACTTCTAAACTCCCTAAAGAGCATAAAGAACGCGATGCTGTTTAAAGGCAGTACCGCCGGACAGAATAATACACCGTTCCCTTATCGTGTGTGGAGATTACAACAAGAAAAATACCCTGCGGAGATTCCTTTGGGATGCCGATAAAACCAGAGGAAGAGAAGCAATTTCGAGTTTTTTCTCCTGTTCTCTGAAGGCTTCCTGCTTGGGTAAGCTCAGGATAGTTAAGGGAAAGGATTTTAGACAATGTTTATTGTAAAATTTCCAGAGCACTATTCTGAAGCAATGCGGTGGGGAGTTCTTAGCCTGTTTATTCTGATTCAGTTGATAATGTCTTTTCTCTGGTTCTGCAGTGTCTCTTTGATGGAGAAAATTAATCGCCTTTTGAGTCGGAAAAAGGAAGCAAATCAGGGTTTCTCTGTAGAGAAAACAAATACCGCCTGCTCAGTGTAGGCTATAGTCTTCTCCCCTATGACCTGCTCCTGACAGGCGGCACAATATAAATCGTCATGATGTAGAGGATACTTAATTACAGCCTGATAAAAACCGGACAATAAGAGGCATATTTGCCTCTAAGGTAAGGCATTCTGGATTTGAATTCGCTTTTGATATAAAGACCAGAGAAGAAGGGGAGAATTGTATTTGACAGGAAAAGGGAGTTGGCTATCATAATTAGAGCTCCTTCTGCCGCCTGTGGTTGTTAGCCCTGCGGGGCATCACCTGCCCCGTCTTCCTCCTTCTGCTCCACAGGCGGATTTTTTATCTGTAAATAATGAGAATACCATGAAATGGATCATACTCTCCGATATTCATGCCAACCTTCCGGCGTTGGAAGCTGT
>JAFGPZ010000315.1 GCA_016935935.1 Deltaproteobacteria bacterium | reverse complement strand
TTTCAAACCCTCAAGGGGAAGGATGTCTTTGTATACGCCCACGTGGGTGGAAGATACGCAGACCTGAGTGTGGCAAAGGAGGCCAATCTCCAGCCTGCCGTCGAAATACATTCGGCCTGGGGCACCTTTGAATGGCTGCTCCATGATGCCTTCAAGTTGGGCATGACTGTAGGAATTGTCGCAAACAGCGACGGCCACAAGGGACGTCCCGGCGCAAGTTATCCGGGGGCCTCAATGTTCGGTTGTTATGGTGGTCTTACCTGTTTTCTCTCCAAGGAATTGAACAGGGAGGCACTCTTTGAAAGTCTGAAAAAGAGACACCACTACGCAACCACCGGTGTCCGAATGTTGCTCGACACGAGAATATCACCTGAAGTTATGATGGGAGACATGATAATAATGGGTAATGACAAGGCTGATCTTTCCATATCAACACTCTGCCCGGAACCGGTTGAGCGCATTGAAATATTCAACGGAACACACCTTGCGGAGACCTTCAGACCATATCAACCGGACGATCTGGGAAGTCGCATACGGGTTATCTGGGAAGGCGCCGAGTATCGCGGACGCGGAAGGGAAACCATCTGGGATGGCACAGCCGAGATAGAGGATAATTGTTTTGAAGAGACAATGCCTATAAATTTCTGGAACCAGGAGAACCCTCTGGTACAGGACAATCCGAACAGCCTGTCATGGAAAGCCCTTACTACGGGAGGGCTGGGCGGTTTTGAAACCCGATTGAAAGACCCCGAATCGGGTGTGCTGAAAATTAATACTCCCCTCATTCAATGCAGCATCAAGGTATCGGAAATAGGCATAAACGATACTACCTTTGATGCAGGGGGACTTGGAAGAAAATTAAGGGTTTTCAGGGTTCCCGATGAAAATCAAACATGTGAGGTTAATATCGAAAGGAAGGTTGCCCTAAAGCAGGACTGCATAAATCCTGTGTACGTCAAGGTTACACTGGCGGATGGCCATATGGCATGGTCCAGTCCCATCTATATTAATGTAACGAAATAATAAAAAGTGGTGGCGCCGTCATCAGGACAGCGCCACCACTTCTGTAGGTGAATCCTTATCTTATGAGCAGCCCTCAGGGATAACCGGATCTATGTCCCCACCCTTACCCGATATGTCACAGTAACCTCTTTGTCCTTGGGAACTGTCACATCGAATCGTATGGTAAAGGCATCGACCTTTGTGTATTGGTGGCTGTTTTCGATTAACTGCCAGTTTCCGAACAGGGGTTCAATAACCCCCACGACGATATCATTTTTCTTCCGATTCTTCAGCGTTATCTCCCACTCGGATTCATAGAGCTTCGTTGACAGTTTTTTAAAGTCTTTCTGCCTTCGCTCCGCCACAATATCGAAGGCCTCGCCCGTCTTGAGCTTGACCTCTTCGTTTCTCGGCGTGTGTTCTATTCTGTCCTCGCCGACAAATTGCTGGCTGCCCCTTTCGTCTTTCTTATAGATCCGCATGATCCCTTCAGGAAGGGGCATACCCAGACTGTTATCCTTTGAATTCTTGAACTTGACATAGACATTAACGGGAGTTTTAGTCTTGTCACCCCCTACCCTGTTTGTAAAATAGGCCCTCGTGCCCTGAACGAGGAATTCCTTCTTTATACCCACTCCCGCCGCTTCAAAGAGACTGATCTGCTTCGTCTGCCTGTCTTTGATTGTCGTTTTTCTCTGGAGATCATATATATGGTATTCATAAAAGGCCTTCTCCTTAAATTGCGGTTCGGCTGCATCTTCCATCACCATCCCCTTCATTAAAGCGGCCCTGTCCGGTGATTGTCTCTCTGCACGGTGAACCTTTCCTGCCACCAGTTGCAGCGTAGCGTCTCCATATGTGGCACCGCTTTTGTTGTCTACGGTAACCCATCCCGAAATGTCGGTTGATGTGTCATCTTTGTCCAAAACCAGGACATAATCGGCCTTCCATGAGATGCCATCGGTCAGATATGACACTTCGAGATTGTGGGGTACTTTGCTACCGTTCTTATAGAGCCAGGTAAGTGTCGGTTTTGCAATCAGGTTTTCCGGCAGCTCAGGGAACACTTTCACCCCCGGATGGCCAAGATAGATTTCTCCACCAATCCTGTAGATCTGTCCCTCGTTGTTGCTAAGGAGTTCCGCCTTCACCGTATATTTCCTGTCCTGATATTCGTTCCAGTCAATGATCTTTATCTTCTTCCCCACATATTTATCGAGCAGCTTCTTTTCATTCATCAGATCATACTCATAATTCTGTTCAACAACGGTAAAGAGTTTCGGACTGTTAACGGATTTTACATGAACCGTAACGGGATTTATGCGAGACGCCACATCCATGAATCTCAATTCACCCTGGCCAGATGGAATATCAATTCTTCGTGTCTCCTTGACGAGACCGAGATTGCTGTTGTACACGGTTATTTCGACAGCTGTCTGATCTTCGGCAGTGCTTTTAGACACCGGCCCCTCCCCCATTGCTGAGGTTGCCATAAAAAGTATAATCACACAGAAAAGTATAATCCTGTTCTTTATCATGCTCTCCTCCCTCTCATTACGCTCAGTATTTTCAGGAATTATGATTAATATACCACACTTTTATTTCACGTACCCTTTTTTTCCTGCAGTCCCCGAGCATCCATGCCGGGCCTGTTTTTATGCCTTCAGAAGGTTTTTAAAAGGAACTCTAATGTTAATCAATATTAAATTGATTTAACCGACTGATCTTTGTTAGAGATAGGCGGACGGGAGATTATTATGTCAGAAGGAAGACAGAGTGCGCGCACGTTAAAGCGGCAGGTGCTACAGATTATCGGTTCCGACAACTGGGAGGAAGATGGACTGAACAAATTGATACAGTTACCTCCCATGCAGGTAACAAATGCCCTCATCGCTTCCTTTTGTGACACAGATGAAACAATCAGATGGAGGGTCATCACCGCTACCGGTATCGTAGTTTCACGCCTCGCAGATGATGACATGGAATCGGCCCGAAACATCCTTCGACGTTTGATGTGGAGCCTTAACAGCGAGTCCGGTGGCATCGGCTGGGGGGCACCCGAAGCGATAGCCGAAATCATGGCATGCCACAAAACCCTTGCCGATGAATTCGCCCGGATACTCGTATCATACGCCATCCCTGACGGTGATAACTTTCTCGATCTTCCGGAATTGCAGCGGGGGGTCCTGTGGGGACTTGGAAGACTGTCACAGGTACGCCCGGAACTGGTTCAGGACATTGTTGCAGCAATACCCTTTTTTATAGCATCGGAGGATGCAACGGTACGGGGGCTGAGCGCATGGGTGGCAGGCATTTTAACAAGAAAGGACTTGCACGGGTATATAGAGAAACTCCTCGATGACGACAGGGAGATTTCACTCTACCTTGATCGCGTCTTGCAGCAAATACAGGTCAAAGAACTTGCCCGTGAAGCCCTGGAACGGATCGAGGCAGGATAGGAACCTGTATTCTTTCAAGGTACCGGAAAGATGGGAGCCTCTTTAATGGTCACTAATTCTTTTACTGACACACGAACGGCGATTAAACACACTGATCCCAAGATATCGTTTTGCGTGGTTTCTAAAAATATGACAAATTCATGAAGACTCACATACTCAAGACTATAGCCATTATCATAGCCGGGATTACAGCAATATCATTTGCGGCCATCTTTATAAGATTCTGCGACGATGTTCCCGCAATCATGATAGCAACCTACAGACTGGGTATCGCATCGCTGGTCCTCCTCGTTATTTTCAGATTCAAGGGATTGACCTTGAGGGGAATAGACAGAAAAGATCTGCTCTTTTCACTTCTTGGAGGGGTCTTTCTAAGTCTTCATTTTATCCTGTGGATCACTTCTCTCAAATATACATCCGTCGCAAGCAGCGTCGTGCTTGTCACCACCAATCCCATCTTTGTCGGAATTTTTTCCTATTTTTTCCTCAGAGAAAAACAACCCATTGAACTGATAGCAGGAATCTGTCTCTGCTTTTTAGGAAGTTTCATCATCGCCATTGGAGACAGCGGATTCCATGGGTTTACGCTGACCGACAAAGGGGCGCTTATCGGGGACGCATTGGCCCTTGCGGGAGCGGTCATGGCAAGCGGTTATCTGATCGTGGGGAGCAAGGTAAGGGAGAGACTCGACATATTGACCTATATAACGGTTGTCTATTCCATAAGCGCCATCTTCCTCCTTATAACATCGATGGCGCTTCAGATCCCCTTCACCGGATATAAGCCAAGTTCATACCTTTTTTTGGCGATGCTGGCTGTTGTTCCCCAGTTAATTGGACATACATCCTTAAACTGGGCGCTTAAACACCTGAAGGCAAGCATGGTGGCAATCACAATCCTCGGTGAGCCGATAGGCGCGGCCATACTGGCATATCTCTTTTTCACCGAATCGGTAGGCAGGCTTCAACTTCTTGGCATGGCAATGATATTCGCGGCCATTATCATTGCATCACGAAAGGGTAAAAAGATCGAATGAGAAATTCAGTTGGGAGAGACATACCGGAGAAAATCGAAGGTTACCATCCGATCAAGCCGTTTACCGGGGCATTCAACAACCCGGGTAAGGTTACCAAGGCCCCGGTAAGGCTGCGCAGCGCCTTGCCAGGGCGGTCTAAGCTTTTACCGTCCGTCCGAAATGCGCTGGAAGCATGTGAACTGCAGGATGGTGCAACAATCTCCTTTCACCACCACCTGCGAAATGGCGATTATCTATTAAACATCGTCCTCGACGAGATCGCCCGGCTCGGCCTCAAAGACATTCGAATTGCGGCAAGCTCTTTGTTTCCGGTACATGCGCCACTTGTCGATCATTTTGAGAAGGAGGTCGTTACCGGAATCCATACCGGATACATGTCCGGCCCGGTGGCGGAAGCCATTTCCAGGGGCGCGCTCAACAGAGCTGTAGTTATGCAGACCCATGGTGGACGCGCGCGCGCAATCGAATCCGGAGACCTGCATGTCGATGTGGCTTTTGTGGCAGCACCGACAGCCGACACATACGGAAACATCAACGGAGTTAACGGCAAATCGGCCTGCGGCACGCTCGGTTATGCCTTCGCCGATGCGATGTATGCAGATTGGGTTGTCGCCATAACCGACAATCTTGTGCCCTATCCGGCATGCCCCATTGAGATCAGTCAGGAATATGTCGATTACGTGGTACGGCTGGACTCAATCGGAAACCGGCAGGGCATCGTTTCGGGTACGACACACGTAACCACCGATCCCGTGGGCATGAGAATCGCAGAATCGGCTGCACGCGTTATTGAAGCATCGGGGATCCTGATCGAGGGATTTTCCTTCCAGACCGGCGCCGGAAGTGTCTCGCTTGCAGTAGCCGGTTACCTCAAAGAAATCATGAAACGTCTTGGTATTCAAGGAAGTTTTGCTTCCGGCGGAATCACCGGCCAAATCGTGGATATGTTTGAGGCCGGGTTGTTTCGGACGCTTTTTGATGTGCAATGCTTCGATCTTCAGGCCGTTGACTCTTACCGACGAAACGAAAGACATCAGGCTATGTCAGCGTCGATGTACGCAAACCCCCACAACCGTGGCGCAGTCGTGAATCAACTGGATGCAGTAATACTCGGAGCCGCCGAAATTGATCTGGATTTCAACGTGAACGTTACTACCGGCGCAAATGGCATGATTATGGGGGGCTCCGGAGGGCACGCGGACACTGCAGCCGGATCGGGACTCGCGGTGGTTACGACGCGGCTTACCGCCGGAGGTCATGCGAAGGTAGTCGAACGTGCAGGCACGGTAACCACACCGGGAGAGACTGTAGATGTAATGGTAACCGAAGAAGGAATCGCGGTAAATCCTGCACGCATCGAGCTAAGTGATCGACTGCGATCTGCCGGTCTTCCCGTTGTACATATCACACAGCTGCAGGAAAGCGCATCGAAGCGTGTAGCCAAACACGAATCATTCCCAATCGGGGAACGCCCCGTCGCGATAGTAGAATATCGGGACGGTACCGTCATAGACATCGTTCGAGCAATTGCCAGCTGACTTGGAACGCTCGTGTTTTCGTAAACACGCCATATCGGGGACATCCAATATATGGATACCTGCAACCGCACCGGGAAAGACTTCACGGTCATTACGCCCCCCATTACTTTTCCATATCAAATAGTTCCACGATTTCGCAGCGTTTTTCGACGTTGACACAGGTTATTCCTCTTTGTTATTATTAAAGCAGTAAAAATTTGGAGATAACAGGGCAAGGCAACTATGCCCAAAAATGCCGTCAATATCATTATATCAGGGCAAATATGCCTGTTGATCAATGATTATGCCAAAGGATATGGATAAGAAGAAATGAAAGACAAGTCTTTACAAAACAAAGATGTCAGAAGTTGCAGAATATGGTTTTTACAAAAACAAGAATGGGAAAAACTGCTGAATACACCCAAAAAGAACGAAGATTTTGAAACTGAGGACTGGGGGAAAATCTGTAACTTGGATTACAAAGACGACATAAAGAAAAAGATTCCACATATTTTCCTTTCTAGGTCGCCCCTTACTTTTGGACATTCGCAGCTTTTCATTCCCTCTCCCTCTTATGATATTTCCGAAGCTGGTTTTTTTGAAATTGCATCGGTCATCATAGTTCGAGTACTCCAGACTTTCAAAGAAGTGTTCGACACCAGTCACTACCAAATGCATGAAGAAGACGAATTCAAAAGTTTAGCTGAGATCACATATTCATATGGCAAGTATATAAAGACGTTGGTTGTACGAGCGAGCGCAGAGGAAGACATCGAGAAGCAATACAAAGTTCATCTTGTACCATTTTTCAAGTCTCATGAAGCAGAGTGTCTAAAACGGTTTCGTGCTCATCACAGGGTAAGACCCGACAAGAAAGGCGGTCTTATTGGATGGCTCGGAGATAGAGAAACCGAAGTAGAGAAATGGGAATCTGAGTGGTGTTGGCCTGATGTTTCTCACGACGATATTGCCAATAAAGTGTGGAAACTACCTCAGCTAGCAAGCCAATTGAACAAGAGCTGGGTTAAAAAAATATAAAAGTTGTTGCTAAGAAGGCATAATGAGCCAATCCAACCGACGTCTCACAGCCGCGGCTGATTTAGTCGTTGGGGAAAAACGGAAAGGAAACCAGATGGATGAGATATCCGAACAGGGAGTCAAATCGGAAAAGGCTTGGGACTTGAGGGCATTGAAAAAATCGGCCCGCGACAAGAAGATAGCAGGTGTGTGCGGGGGATTTGGAGAGTACACACCGATTCCTTCGTGGTTATGGCGGGTGATGTTTGTCAGTTCGCTTTTTTTGGGTGGAATTGGCCTGATTGTCTACATCATACTATGGATATGCATGCCGTCTGCGGAGACAACAGATCAATAGTCAATTGCCGGACCAACATGTGCAGGCAACGCTTGACAGTACACCTGACATGAATCGTTAACCGCCATACAAATGGCTGACATGAAAGGAAAGATTATGCTGGAATCCATAGATCAGATGGGACATAAAATACGACTTTTGGAATATCCTGAAAGAATAATTTCTTTAGTACCTTCCCTCACGGAATTACTTTTCGATTTAGGATTAGACGATGAGGTGGTAGGCGTGACAGATTATTGCATTTTTCCCGAAGAGAAAGTCACCCAGCGAACCAGAATAGGTGGACCTAAGAAGTTCGATTTTGCGGCGATCGATGAACTCAAGCCAGATTTAATTGTAGGAGATAAAGAGGAGAACTATTTAAAAGGAATCCATCAACTTCAGCATAAATATCCGGTATGGGTGAGCGACATCATTTCAATTGACGATGCGCTCCATATGATCAGAGCCCTTGGGAAGTTGGTAAACCGAAGAACGGAAGCAGAACACCTGAGCGATACGATTGATGTTGGCCTGAGAAATTTACCGAATCATCCTGTCGTGAAAGTAGCGTATTTAATTTGGAAAAATCCCTATATGGCAGTGGGAAGCGAGACCTTCATTGATTCGATGCTTAACCGATGTGGATTTATCAATATTTTTGCAAATAAAAGAAGATACCCAAAAATTCAAGTAGATGAATTAGAAGAAGCGCAAGTTATATTGCTGTCATCTGAGCCTTATTCTTTTACAAGTGAGGACATTGATTTTTTTAAAACAAGATATCCGACTCACTTCGTATATTTTATAGATGGAACAGTTTTTTCATGGTATGGAAGCAGACTACAATATGCTCCCGCATATATTACTCATTTTCGAGAGAAACTCTTAAAAGACATTTCAGAGAGAGAATAAACGTATAGCTCCCTGCAACACGGAGGCTGTGAGACCTTTGCATAACTGTCGTTATTTGTTATTTCGACCGTAGGGAGAAATCTTAACGAACTTGAATCATTAAGATTTCTCGTCGCTTACTCTCCTCGAAATGACAAAATTCAAAGG
>JAFGPZ010000054.1 GCA_016935935.1 Deltaproteobacteria bacterium | reverse complement strand
TCACCCGTAAAGACCGGATGTCTGTTGAAAAAATGTTCGAGTTTCATTGGATCGCCCTTGACGTTTGTCAGCAGAACACGTAATTTACTTACGTGTTTTGACATCGAATGTCAAGTATTATGTGAGATCGCGAGCGGACCGACTTGACAGATATGAACAATACGCGTAAATTTGCTACGGGTTCTGCATTTAAATGTCAAGAGTAAAGTAGCCCCCCGTTTTAACTGGACACCTTGTGAAGGGAAGATCAGTAGTAATGGATGTTAATCCTGTTCTTTTCTCTGTCCCCACTTCGACTTCAATCTCAAATATTTTTTTGTCAGTTGGAGGATACCCTTCAGTATCTGACCTTTCAGATCATATTTTATGGTTCCAGGAATCGATACCTGAAACTCTAAACCGCAATTCGCTTCTCAACAATGCTTAATTCTTTTCGGTAATCTTACCAATATGTTCAGGTATTGTTATTTGTGTTCCAGTATGTTGGAGATAAACTGAAGAAATTATCAACATGGTTGATTATAAGGAGAAACCCATGAATCAGAAGGTCGTTATCCGGGACGAAACAGATACTGATGTGGGCGCAATAACTGAGGTGACTGTTGCCGCATTTAAGACCCTCGAAATCAGCAATCGCTCTGAGCAATTTATCATAGAGGCGTTACGCGCTGCCGATGCCCTCACACTATCGCTCGTCGCGGAAGTGGATGGCCGTGTGGTCGGACATGTCGCCTTCTCTACCCTGAGTATTTCTGACGGCACTCGAAACTGGTACGGCCTGGGGCCTCTTTCGGTGTTGCCGAAGTACCAGCGGCGGGGCATCGGCAAAGCCCTGACACGGGAAGGGTTTTCACGGCTCATAGATATGGATGCGCAAGGATGTTGTCTATTCGGACATCCGGATTGCTACAGGAGATTCGGGGTCGACAATATGCCGGTGCTCGAACATGGGGGAGGTCTCCGTGAAGTCTCATTCGCGCTGTCTTTCTACGGGCATATTCCGCAGGGCACCGTTACTTTCCATGATGGATTCAGGACGTATGGCCGACAAGAAGATAGAAATAACCTTATGGCGAGAGAAATTTCTACAGGAATTATGAGCCGTGAAGATTTTCAACGGCATACGATTGCGATAGCAAGGGGTGAACACAAACCAGGCAAAAATGAACCGAAGATTTGGTTTGATTCTGTCGGATCTTAGGCTCAAGTTCTGAACACTAAAAATTCTGTAGGATTACCATTCCTGGAATTTACGACATGAAACATCTGTACTAAATCCATATACTTTCCTGATGCGGCAAATCTGTTACCATGAGGTCAAGGTCATGGGGGAAAAATATTCTGTGATTCTTCATTCCGATACGGAAGATGGGGGGCACTGGGTTGAATGTCCCGATATACCCGGCTGCTCATCTCAGGGAGATACTGTTGCAGAAGCTATTGAAATGATCAAGGACGCAATAAAGGAGTGCGTTGATGTTATTGGAAAAATGAAACAATCGGCCAAGACCACATAAGTGGACTCCATAATCTCATACCTTCCAAACTCGAAATTGCGAATATCCCTTGACGTGATCTATTTCCCCGTGAATTATGCAGATCAGTATTATACTGATTAGCATTATGTTGCCAATGTGTTTTTGTAATTATACGGGCTGATATAATCAATGAAGGTTGTCACCGAAATAATACTTGACATGAGGTATCAATTGATACTATTTTTATGAAAAGACCATCGTATAAAGAACTCTACAATAAAATAGCGAAAGCGAAAGAGGCGATATCGAAAGAAAGAATCTACCTTCTTGACCAAGACGTTATAATTATACATGCATTGGAGCTGGGGTACGAGGTCAAAGAAATAGACACTGTGCTTTTAGAACATCTTGAAGATATCACTCCTCAGCACTACGTTGGTTCTTATCCACCACAAAAATCATATGAGGAGGGTATTCTTAATCACGACCTGTTCGCATTTAAAGTTGTGTCGAAACGTTTCGGTTGTGACGTATATATAAAGTATGTTCTGAAAGATGAAAATGTATGGCTCGTATCCTTCCATCAGGATCGGAAGAAGGAACAAGAAAATGAAAAATCTTAGATGCCCTAAAGATAATCAAAATATGCACCCGCACAAAAAAGTGAAAAATATTAAGTTCAGGGGCGTTGATGTAAAGTATGAAACAGAATGCTTCATATGCCCGGTGTGTAATACTGAGGCGGCGACAGTAAAGCAAGCAAGCGCCATTCAAAAAAGAATTTCTGATGCATATCGGGAAACAACCGGACTTCTTTCGGGAGAAAAAATTAAGGAAAAAAGAAAAGAACTAAAGCTATCGCAACAAGATCTGGCCGACAGAACAAAAGTCGGCATTGCGAGCATAAAACGATGGGAAGGATCACAAATTCAGACAAAATCAATGGACAAAGCACTTCGAGCAGCCCTGGAGGGGAAAGCGAGCGGAAACGTCTATACGGGAAATAGAGATTTTACTTTGGAAAGGTTACACCTTTTGTTGAGTCAGTTCGAAATGTCGCTCGGCCGCACAATACTTAAAGAAAAAGATAAATTTCTTTATGCCGCCAAATATGCATGGTACGCAGATATGCTCGCCTATCGTGAATATGGCGAAAGCATAAGCGGGGCAACGTACGCTGCCCTTCCCTATGGTCCACAGATCAATAATTACAGAGAATTGGTCGATGAAATCAGGCGTGCTGATACAGACGATGCTGATCCCTTAAGTTCCGATGAGGGAAAAATAGTAAGAAAAATTGCTATGGCCTTTCCGAAGAACAAGGACATATATGCAGCAGCACATAGGGAAATAGTTTGGAAAGAAAAAAATATAGGTGCTTTGATACCATACTCAGATGCAACTCGAATAACTGAAATATGAGCGTTTGTTTAAAGTAAAGAGCAGTTATCGATAGTGCATCGGGATATGGTTTCAGTGAGACTGTGATATGAAGAGTGTGTCCGAGATGAAAGCCGCTCAAGCTAACAAACTCATATCATCAGAGAGACTCTATTATTTCAAGACGACAATATCATACTGTCATCAATCGGCACAGATTGAATAGTTATCAGCTGTCACCAATCGAAGATCTAAGAAAACTCTAATGATATGAGATTCTTATGTTGCAAAGCACTGAATTAAAAAGCGGTTACAACTGCAGCGAAAAAATTATTGTATATTATAAATAAGAAAGGCAGAATTTTAAAGTTCTGCCTTTCTTATTTAATGATACTCTATTATTCAACCATGATTATTCAACAAAGTAAAATAACGGTCGTGCAGCTGGTCCTGCCGAATATGGATCTCCTGGGAATACCTTGTGCCCGAGTTTCACCTTCTTTCCAATAAGATCCATGTTTACCTTGTCGGGATTTACATCTATCAGGTTCCCCATGATCCATGGCCCTTCATCTAGCTCAACCATCACGATGGTGTAGGGCGCCTCTGCCTCTCGACCTTGGGGTGCAACAAATGTTTGGGTAAAGGTCACGATGGTGCCCTCACCGGCCATTTCAACGATGTCGAGATTCGAACCGGCACACTCCTGGCAGGTCATCTTCGGCGGACAAGTATACGAACCGCACTCATTGCATTTTAGTCCCATGAGCGTATTTTTCTGAAGGGCATTGCTGTATGTCGTAAAATCCAGTTTATATTCCATGTGTCTCCCTCCTCATATTGATCAGTCTGTTCTGAGAACTAGATTGACGATGACTCCATCACCACCAAGTGTATCCACAAGGCCGATTCTGGCCCCTTCGACCTGCCTGCCCTGATCCACCAGTTCACCCCGCAGCTGCCGACAGACTTCATAAACCTGCGATGCGCCGGTAGCCCCTATGGGGTGACCCTTGCACTTCAGCCCACCGGAAATGTTGATGGGGATTTTTCCTCCGATTCGGCTTTCGCCCTTCTCCCAGAGCTCGCCCCCTTTGCCGAATTCAGCAAATCCAAGACTTTCAGCCGCAATAATACTTGCAATGCTGAAGCAGTCGTGCAGTTCACAGATATCGATATCCTCGGGTCCAACACCGGCCATATCATAGGCCTGTTTGACGGCAACTTCGCGTGCCCGCAACCGGGGCAGATACTTGTACTGGGAGCTCATCTTTCCCGACGATGCCTGGCCGACACCTGCAATGTATACCGGTTTGTCAGTCAGCTTCTTGGCGACGTCTTCCGATGCTATCACAAGGGCTGCGGCCCCGTCGGAAAAGGGACAACAGTCAAGTAGCTGCAGGGGCGTAGTCACCATGAAACCGTTTAATACCTTATCCGCCGTTATCTCTTTCTGGAATTGTGCGTTAGGGTTTCTCGCACCGTAGTAATGTGACTGGACCGATACCTGTGCCATTTGTTCTTTGAGTTTTTCGAGGGGAACTCCGTATTTTTTGGAGTACAAGTGTGCAATCATGCCGAAAAATGCAGGAAAGGTAAACCCCGAAGGATATTCATAACGGCCGTCACCGAACATGGCAAATGTCCTCGTTGCTAGGGAAGTTCCCATTGCCGTTGCCTTCTCGGTGCCACCGGCCAGCACGATATCATAAAATCCCGAGGCGACCCACATATAGGCATCCCGTATCGCCATCGTTGCGGATGCACAGGCCCCCTCGAATCTGCTAGCTGGCACATGAAAGCATCCGATGTCGTTGGCAAGATATGACTGCACCATACCCTGACCCTCTGAAAAATCACCCAAAACATTGCCGCAGTAGATGGCCTGAATGTCTTTGGGTTTTAAATTTGATGAATTAATGGCGGCCATTGACGCTTCGGCAAGCATCTCAACTCCCGTCTTCGGGGAGTTGAACATGAATTTTGTGTGACCTGTACCAACCACTGCTACTCTTCTCATGTCTTCCTCCTTTGCTGACAATTAACGTTTCCCAAACGGTACCATTTATCCTTTCGTATAATGTTCACTTTATATGATCATCAAACTGATGATGCTCGTCCTGGAAACAGTCAGGTATTGACTCCTTCTCCGACACATTCATCATTCTGATTTTTCAGTACCCATTTGTACGTAATAAATCCCCCACCTCGCTTTGCTCCCTTCTTGCCTGTAACCGTTACCTCGGCTGAAAGACGATCGCCCGGACACACCGGCGTGCGCCAGAAGATATTAGTCGCACCGGTCCACACCGCATCAGCCAGAAAACCGTGTTTGGCTAACAGCCCGATCAGGCAGCCAATCAAATAGGGCCCAGGCGTTACCCGATCTTTAAACCCCCAGCCCTTCGCAAATTTCGCATCCAGAAATCCGGGAAGGTCCATTCCCGATAACTGCGCCACCAAGTCGATCTCAGTGCCGGTAATCGGCTTCGTAAGTGCCGGTCTGATCACATCGCCTTCTTTGATTTCTTCAAAGAACATAACGGTACCTCCCTCATTGCTTGCAGCCCACTCGTGACGCTGCTCACTATCCATTCATTAACTGCATCACCGGCCAAACCACGATACCCCATAATTCCATGGCATGAAACGGTTGGCCAATGTCAGATATTTATCAGAGATTCCCATCTCCTCCACAAGGAACTCTTTCAGGAGTAGTTCATAAATCCCCACTCATAAAATGCCCTAAAGGAGAGAGTTTGGAATGTCATGAAGATTAGCACCTCAACCTTAAGCCTATTCTGAAAAGATCATTGATCCATACCATTATAATTTTGTCATGTAAGATTTCTCGCGATGACAAGACGCTGAATTTCTGATGTCCCTTCCACAATCTGAAGGATCTTGCTTGACCGGTAGTAACGAGAAACGGCATATTCATTCATGAATCCGTATCCCCCATGGATCTGATATGCATCGCTGGCGACCTTTTCACACATCTCCGACGCAAAAAGCTTGGCATAAGCCGCTTCCAATGTATGGGGCATATGGTTATCTTTCATCCAGGCTGCCTTGAGTACCATATTTCTTGCCAGTTCAATATTCATGGCCATATCGGATATCTTGAAGGAAACTGCCTGAAAGCTGTATATCGGTTTTCTGAACTGTACCCGTTCCTGTGCGTATTTCAGAGACGCTTCGAGACATGCCTGGGCCAGGCCTACGGCACAGGCCCCGATGCTGATGCGCCCGGTCTGCAGCACGGCGAGGTGCTGTGAAAACCCCTTCCCCGGTTCGCCCAGGAAGTTGTCTTTGGGGATCCGGCAATCCTCAAAGATACACTCATTCGTGGCAAAGTGATGCCACGACATCTTTTCATACCGTTTCCCGAGGGTGAATCCGGGAGTACCTTTGGGAACGATAAAGGTATCAATCGACGGCCTTTTCCCCCCTCCACCTCCATCGGTGACGGCGGTAATGATCAAGATCGACGCATTATCGAATCCGATGTTCGATATAAACTGTTTTGTCCCGTTGATGACCCACTCGTTGCCATCAAGCACCGCCGTGGTCTTGGTGGCTCCGGCGTCGGACCCGGCGCCCGGTTCGGTCAGCCCGAATGCGCCCAGCGTCTTCCCCTGGGCCATATCAATCATCCACTTCTGTTTCTGTTCCTCGGTACCGAACTCGTTCAATTCGCTCGTGATGATATTCGTTACATCCAGCAGGGCACCCAGGGTTACGTCTCCACGGGCCATTTCCTCAATGCACACATGCATTCCCACCCAGTCTCCGCCGCTGCCTCCATATTTCTCCGGAAACGGAATTCCCATCATCCCCAATTCCCCCATCTGTGACATGACCTGATAGGGATATTCTTCTGTTTTGTCCCACTCTTCAACATACGGGATGACATTTTCATCCACAAATTTTCGAGTCATATCTTTGATCATTTGATTTTCTTCGGTCAGTGCAAAATCCATTTTTTCCTCCTTCTCTTAACATGTTGCGCTGGAAAGAAGCTCTATTTGTTGCAGGCGATTATGCTTATTTGTTTTTGAAGACCGGTTTTCTCTTTTCCATAAATGCCTTCGTTCCCTCTTTCTGATCATCTGTTGAAAAGAGGATCTCGAAACAGCGCGCTTCATAGGCGACAGCTGACTTCATATCCATGCTCATGCCGCCGTTAACGGCAAGCTTGGTCGCCCTGAGGGCGATTCTTGGCTGACGGGCGATCTTCTTCGCCATCGTGCGCGCTTCATCCATGAGCGATTCTACAGGAACCACCTTATTCACCAAGCCGATACGGTAAGCCTCGTGGGCGTCGATCGTATCGCCCGTATAGAGAAGTTCTTTAGCCTTGGTGGCACCGATGAGACGGGGCAGTCGCTGCGTCCCGCCACCGCCTGGAATAACACCGATTTTTATCTCGGGCTGTCCGAAGATGGCATTCTCGGCTGCTATTCTAAGGTCACAACACATACTCAGTTCACAACCGCCACCGAGGGCAAGACCGCCGACAGCGGCAATCACCGGTTTGTCGAGGTCTTCGATCCTGTGAAACGCCTCTATATCTCTGACGAATTCATAGGCCTCAGCAGGTGTCCCAATGCTGCTGACTTCCGAAATGTCGGCACCGGCAGCGAAATATTTGTCACTTCCCGTAATAATCACCACCTTCACGTCATCATCCCATTTAATTTCGGAAAAAGCGTGATCCAATTCTTTGAACATTGCGAAATTCAATGCGTTATAGGCCTTCGGCCGGTTTAATGTGATTGTCCCGATCCCATCGGCCTTCTCGTATAGAATTGTCTTGTACTCCATTTTTGTTCCCCTTCGATGGTAATGTTATTTTCTTCTGTCTGAATGGTGAAGCAGGATATGCCTGAGTAATACTCACAATCAGGCATATCCGACACTTCTACTTCGCTGCCATTCTGATGGCACCATCGAGCCGTATCACTTCGCCATTGAGCATTGGATTTTCAATAATGTGCTTTACAAGTTGGGCATACTCTGACGGGTTTCCAAGGCGCGGCGGGAATGGAACCATCTTGCCCAGGGATTCACGAACCGGTTCCGGCAATGCCGCCAGCATGGGCGTGTTGAAGAGACCGGGTGCGATGGCCATGACCCGGATTCCGTAATCAGCACATTCCCTTGCAATGGGTAAGGTCATCCCCACGACAGCTGCCTTGGATGCACTATAGGCAACCTGACCGACCTGACCATCAAAGGCAGCAGCCGAGGCCGTATTGACAATAACCCCTTTCTCGCCGTCTCCATTTGGGTTGTTTTTTACCATCTGCTCCGCGGCCAGACGTATGATATTCACCGTACCAACCAGGTTGACCTGAATGACCTTGTTGAAATGACCGAGATTTAAGGGACCTTTCTTGCTCAGGATTTTTCCCGCATCGGCTACGCCGGCACAGTTGACGGCCACATTGATACCTCCGAAACATTTTACCGTTTCATCAACCGCCGCTTGGGCACTTTCATCACTGGTGATATCAGTTTTAACGAAAATCGCCTTATCTCCCAGTTCCTTCGCCAGTGCCTCACCCCTTTCAACCTGAAGATCAAAAATAGCGGCCCGCGCGCCGTTGCCCACCAGAGTGCGCACCGTGGCCTCGCCCAGTCCCGATGCTCCTCCGGTAACTACGGCGATACAGTCTTGTATATTCATAAGTTATCTCCTCTCTGAGAATTCGGGTTCTATCTCCGTGATGTTGATCAAAAACAGTCACAGGGAGAATATTTCTGTTTCCTCAAGCTAATAAGGACCAATTATTAACCATTTCTCATCCCGGCTTGCCAGGCAGTCTCATCACTCTTTATTCTGTGGTAGTAAAAATTCTTCCTTAAGTGAGATCGCAATTCCTCCCGCAAATCCGGATGAGCGATATTGATAAGAGCTTCAGCGCGTTCCCTTCTCGATTTGTACCTAATATCTGCGATGCCATATTCAGTGACGACATAATGAGCGAATGTCCTGGGTACCGTAATGGGCGTTCCCAACGGAAGTTCGGGTAAGATAGATGAAACCAGACTACCATCCTTGAGCGTTCTCGATGAATACATCAAGGTTATCCCTCTGCCGCCTTTCGAATTATATGCCCCGATCATAAAATCCAACTGTCCACCTGAACCGCTTACCATTCTGTGTCCAATTCCTTCAGAGTTGATCTGGCCAGTAAAATCGATCATCAATCCCATGTTCATTGCCACGACATTGGGATGCTGGGCGATAAAACCGGGATAGTTGGTGTATGAAGCGGGATAAAACTCGCAGGCAGGATTTTCGTGAACATAATCGTACATGCTCTTATCACCTATACAGAATGTGGCTGTCGTGACACCTTTATGGAAAGGCTTCCGTTCGTTCGTGACAATTCCTTTTTCGACCAATTGAGGTAATCCGACGGGAAACATTTCCGTATGGATGCCTATGTCATGTTTGCCTTCCAGTCCGGCGATAACAGCTTCAGGTATCGCGCCGATTCCCATTTGCAGGGTGTCTCCGTCGTTGATCAATTCCAGTACGTATTCTCCGATTATCTTCTCCTTTTCTCCGGGCGCTGCCCTGGTTACCGCCGGGATTGAAGATGAATGTTCCACAAAACAATCAAACTCGGATATATGCAGCCAGTTATTCCCGAAAATAGTCGGCATTTGATCATTGACCTCTGCAATTGCGACTCGCAGCTTGCCGGATGCCCTCCCTTCCCTTATAGCCTCCATCGAATAAAAATTACTCAGCCCCAAGTTGACATATCCCTGGCTATTAGGGGGGGTCACCATGCAGATGAATACATCCGACCACTTTGCATAGCGATCTCCCAGATCTGAGCTTTGTTCAACGAAATAATCAGTAAATCTCGACTCATTTATTCTTCGTGTTAACGGCATGCCGAAGCAGGGATCATAGTTGATGTGGCCGTCGAGTTGCAGCATATAATCGAGATCATACAGCTTGGACGGACGCACCGGAACGGAATCATTAATGCGCACATTCTCTAATTGCTCCCAACGATCCAAAATGGCATCGAACATCGGCGGCGAACATGCACCAATCGCAAGTCCGATTCCTACCATATCGCCGGATTTGACCTGTTTTGCAGCGTCCTCGAAGGATCCAACTTTTCTTTTATATTCTTCTTGCCACTTCATACTTATTTCCCCCTTTATCTTTTCAGTTGTTGAAAAAAACTAGCCAATAATTTTCTTAGGTTACAGACCATAACATCAAAAAAGGCCACGAACGTGCATCCGTGACCTCTCAACAATTAACATTACCCGAAAGTAACAGGCGCGAGACACACAACTTCCTTTGAACAGAGCCTTACCAGTTACAGCAAAGTTCTCTTCCTGACTCGCGAGTCATTTTCAGGAATTCATTATTTGTCTTTTTATCGGGAGAAAAGTAAAAAGGCAATATTAAAAAGATTATAACAATTCTTAAGAAATATTTAATATCAGTCAAGGGATGTTAGATATGCTCGGAGGTTCTGTTTTTTAGACAGATTCAATTTTTTCCTGATATGATAACGGTATACATTGACCGCGCTATCTGAAATATTCAGGAGTTCCGCGATCTCCTTTGTGGTTTTTTCTTCTCGAATTAGAGAGGCAATCTGCACTTCCCTGTTGGTGAAATCCATATATTTGTTGGATAATTTCTTGGCAAAGGGGGAAACAATTTCTGTTAAATTTGACTCAAGGACATTTATATAAGAGGTACCTTTCGGGTCAGTGTGGTTCTTCATCTTCTCGACGTATGGTAAAATTAATGTTTTAATGTTAGATAATATTTTTTCTTCAAGATCAATACGATCTTCGTCTCTTTGTCGTAATAAAACCCGCAAGGCTGTATTCAAATCTTCCAATTCATGTGTTTTGATTTCGAGATCTTCTTCTCGTTTTATTAACGCCTCCTCCGCATGCTTGCGTTCGGTTATATCTCGGATAGATTGAATGGCACCGATGATCTCACCTTTGCTGTTATAGAGAGGGGTCGCCTTACCCCAGAGAAAGGCTGGTTTTCCTTTCAAGCAGGGGACCCACGTCTCGACGATCAATAGATCCTTCTGCCGTTTCAGGACATAAGAATAATGCTTCTCTATTTTTTTGTCAGGGTTAAGCACCAGATCGATCATAATGGGGCGTCGTTTTCCATAAAAGGGCAGTGCATACTCATGTTTTCCCTTTCCCAGCATCTCTTCGGCTGGCACCCCTGTCATCTCTTCAATCGCGCGATTCCACGCGATAACGTTTCCCTCCAAATCGATTGCAACGGTTGCATCCGGAAGAAAATCGATGAT
>JAFGPZ010000053.1 GCA_016935935.1 Deltaproteobacteria bacterium | reverse complement strand
TGGGAAAGCATTACCGAATATGCCGATGTGGTGTCGTTCCTCCACTGCGAAGAGATCTACAATGATGTCGAGGACGAGAAACAGGTTTTCGAGTGTATTATTAGAAAAAACATAAACGGCGGCCTCGGAAAGGTTTCATTGCTCTACGAACCTGCTTTCCACTTTTTTTCTGAGGCTAATATTGCGCCTGCGACACCGGTGTTGTCATAGAGCGCGGGATTGCCGACAACGAGGCGTTTTACCGCTCCTTTAAGGATGCCCTGAAGAGGGCGGGGAGGCTGTAGCTCCCGGGTCAGCTCCGCCGTGAATTTACCCCGTCTGACTATTCTCCAAATCCGTGAAAGTCATTCATTCTATGGTTGATTTTCATTTTCAGAAAGAATCCCGTCTCAATTGATTTCCGATTTTTCCCCGCGTTATTCAAGAAGTATCACCTCGACCTTTGTTATGCTATTTCGGTCATTACCTTGTCGCTTTGACTATTGCCTTATCGTCATTACCATCCTCCTGTCATTTCGACCATCCTCCTGTCATTTCGACCATCCTCCTGTCATTTCGACCGCAGGGAGAAATCTTGTATTTTTAAAATGTTACTTTGCTAAGATTTCTCAGTCGTTAAGACTTCTTCGAAATGACAAGCTAAGGAGACGACAAGATGAGGAGACTTCTTACGAGTGCGTCAAGGTTCGTTTTCTCAGAGCAATGTTTGCGGTTTTGGTAGTTTTATTTGCATCAGTCGCAATCCTTTATTCATCAAGGTTCGTTTTCTCAGGGGTGCCAATCTCGTGGGTGCCAATCTCGTGGGTGCCGATCGTCGCAATCCTTTATTCATCAAGGTTCGTTTTCTCAGCAAGACGTACGAAGCTATGCAAAAAGCTTTGTGCAAAATGAAGGTCGCAATCCTTTATTCATCAAGGTTCGTTTTCTCAGCGAGACTGTATTGGTATAACATTTTATTGTACATCAGACGGACGTCGCAATCCTTTATTCATCAAGGTTCGTTTTCTCAGACATTCAGTGCATTTTAATCCCAATTTTGGAGACCGTCGCAATCCTTTATTCATCAAGGTTCGTTTTCTCAGATTTTTTATAGCCATAAAATGTGGGTTAAAAAGAATTTGTCGCAATCCTTTATTCATCAAGGTTCGTTTTCTCAGTTTGGAGGGGGCGCGATTTTGGATAAGGATGCAAAAAATGTCGCAATCCTTTATTCATCAAGGTTCGTTTTCTCAGGTGAGTGGGCTTCCATCGTTGAGCGGGCTTCCATCGGTCGCAATCCTTTATTCATCAAGGTTCGTTTTCTCAGTTATGCCGAAAAACGTTGTTTTCCGTACGAGTTATTCCGTCGCAATCCTTTATTCATCAAGGTTCGTTTTCTCAGTGCCAAAATGAGCGACAAAAATGATTGGAGTCTTTATTTGTGTCGCAATCCTTTATTCATCAAGGTTCGTTTTCTCAGCCGGGCCAACCGTATGACCTCGCTGCCGGACAGTATTATTCCGTCGCAATCCTTTATTCATCAAGGTTCGTTTTCTCAGTGTCATCAAAGGGAGAAGGAATACCTTCAGTTGCCTACAAGGTCGCAATCCTTTATTCATCAAGGTTCGTTTTCTCAGGTTCCTCCCTTCCCGAAAATGAGCATGGGGGAATGTCGCAATCCTTTATTCATCAAGGTTCGTTTTCTCAGTAAACAATATTTCAGGATTGAAGGTAACGCAGTTCACTGTCGCAATCCTTTATTCATCAAGGTTCGTTTTCTCAGGTATTAAACACGCTGTACAGGGAAGTCCAGAGGGGGTTCTAGTCGCAATCCTTTATTCATCAAGGTTCGTTTTCTCAGTGCGGCAAGACCTCCGCAGGCCTCCCGGAGCATGTTCTCTGCGTCGCAATCCTTTATTCATCAAGGTTCGTTTTCTCAGAGACCTTTGAGAATGTTGCCATCGAGCGCCTTGTCGAAGTCGCAATCCTTTATTCATCAAGGTTCGTTTTCTCAGAAAGGAGGATCCCATGAGGGAAAAACTGCTGAAGCTGGTCGCAATCCTTTATTCATCAAGGTTCGTTTTCTCAGGGCTGATCGACTGGAATATCAATCCGACGCTGGAGATGGCAGAAATAGTCGCAATCCTTTATTCATCAAGGTTCGTTTTCTCAGCGAACTTGGCAAGGTGCCTAGTTGGATTGATAGAAGTCGCAATCCTTTATTCATCAAGGTTCGTTTTCTCAGTTATAAGCAATTCCGGTCCAGGGAACATTATACAATTTTGTCGCAATCCTTTATTCATCAAGGTTCGTTTTCTCAGTATGTAAACACTGGATTGAGTTCCTTGCAGTTTAAAGAGTCGCAATCCTTTATTCATCAAGGTTCGTTTTCTCAGTTTAACAGGAAAAGTTGTTGTCGGTGACAAGAAAGGGTCGCAATCCTTTATTCATCAAGGTTCGTTTTCTCAGGTGGCAAAAGTAAAAAGAACCAATAGAATTACAAAAAATACCGTCGCAATCCTTTATTCATCAAGGTTCGTTTTCTCAGGGCGTTTCTAACGGCCTGTGCTTCTTCAAACTTACGCCGTCGCAATCCTTTATTCATCAAGGTTCGTTTTCTCAGTGGACTCCGTTCCATTACGTGACATTGTGTCTAAGAAGTCGCAATCCTTTATTCATCAAGGTTCGTTTTCTCAGTCAAATTTCCGGCTACGGTTGGGAAAATATCGATAAGGTCGCAATCCTTTATTCATCAAGGTTCGTTTTCTCAGCATGATACAAACCAAATCAATATGGAGGTTATATCATGGAAACGTCGCAATCCTTTATTCATCAAGGTTCGTTTTCTCAGGTTTTTTTACCCCTTTCATTTTATAACAACTGAATCGTGCAGTCGCAATCCTTTATTCATCAAGGTTCGTTTTCTCAGGATGGAGATTATCAGACCGAACGCCCGCATTCGACACCATAGGTCGCAATCCTTTATTCATCAAGGTTCGTTTTCTCAGCTCGGGAATTATGTCAGTCTCGGGAATCATGTCCGTCTCGGGTCGCAATCCTTTATTCATCAAGGTTCGTTTTCTCAGCTTTCTGATGCTGGCGTTGTCACCGTTGCCGATGGCAATAGTCGCAATCCTTTATTCATCAAGGTTCGTTTTCTCAGGCCTTTATTTCATTGCCGAATTGATCCAGGATCATGATCTAAAGTCGCAATCCTTTATTCATCAAGGTTCGTTTTCTCAGGGAATGCAAAAGAGTTCCTCGTCTGCATCCTCGCCGGTCGCAATCCTTTATTCATCAAGGTTCGTTTTCTCAGAAAGAGAAGTTCCCCCGAAACGCTTTGCAAGTTTTACGTCGCAATCCTTTATTCATCAAGGTTCGTTTTCTCAGGGCATACATTTTTTGATCATTGCTTTCATCATGTTAAACACCACTTTCCTGTAACCCCTCTTTTCAGTCACTTGTCAAAACCTCTCCGTGTCCGTTATTCGATTTTCAATGAGCCGGTTATGTCAATAATACCATTCTGTTACATCGAATCCTGTAACCTGCCCCTTTTTCGGCCTGTTTTAGATCCTTCGTTAACCATCTATAATATATAGACTTCCTCGTCTTTTGTTACCTTTCCGCTCCCGATGACGGTGATTTTTCTCTCGCACCCCGCGCAGACGGAATAGACCCTGATGCTGTCTTCATCCTCGTCGATGATCCTCCTTAACCTTCCCTCCATCTCGGCGCGCAGGGCATCGTCCAGTATGCACTCGAAGACACTGTATTGTACCCGCGTTCCAAAATCAAGCAGCGTCTTCGAGACTCTGTTCCGGCGAGCGTTGTCCGGTATATCGTACGAGACCAGGAAAAACATGGATCACGCCTCCAGCCCGAAGGGTTCGTACCGATCTCCGCCCCGTATGTGCGCGGCCAACCTTTCCGCCTGCATCCTGAAACATTTTCTGAGAGAGGTCGCGGTCCCTCCGGCGGGATGGACCAGTTCACGGTTGATATTCCGCTCATACTCCGCGAAGTACCGCTTCATCGCGTCTCTGACGAGATATTTCCCGCCGCTCTTTTGATTCGTGTAGAAGTCGCTCTCTCCGATCATCCTGTTGTTGAGAAGGTAGAGGGTGAAACGGTCCACTGAGGCGCGGAATTCCTCGACCAGATCCGAGGCGAGAGATTTTCTTCCGTAGTCCACGCTGTGGAAGAAGCCTAGAAAGGGATCGAATCCGAGTCCATCGAGGAGGGAGGCGATCTCGTTGAAGACAAGCGTATACCCGAATGAAAGGAGTGCGTTTACAGGGTCGGTGGCAGGGTGCTTTACGCGGCCGGGGAATTCAAGATCGCACAGGATCATGCGGCCGAAACTCCCGAAATATGCCCTCGCCGTGCTCCCCTCTATCCCCATGAGGGCATTTATGCTGTCCGCATCATCAATCCCGGACAGGGAGCCTTTAATTCCCTCCGTCACGGAGGAGAGATCTCTATCGGGGTGATTGTACGAAAAGCTCCGCATCAGAGAGAGACAATTGCCTATCTTCCCCCTCACGATGCGCCGCGCAATATCCAGGCGAAATTCATTATCTTCATATCTTCTGAATTGCGCCATTCTCAACTCAATATTTTTGGTGACCGGTGATGTCAACTGCCCCACGAGCCTGCCCGAGCGGGTCAAAAGGGCCATCTCGATGCCATGTTCAAAGAGCTCGTGCGCCATCTGGGTGGTGAACTGGACGTTTCCGAATATCAGGACGGAGTCTATCTTGCTGCATGGTATGTCAAGGAGGATATCGGCGTTCTTTTCCACGATGATCCGGTCGCCCGTCTTGCGGATGTGCGAACCCTGTTCCGTCACATAGAGGTTGGCCATGATCGAAGCACCCCGTATCCCGGTCGGTTTGTGCGCGTCACCCTGTCCGCCGCCCCCTTTTGTTTTTCAGGTACGCCTTCATGTTCAGCGGGGGCGGATAAAAAAGGACCTTTTTATCCCTCTTGGGCTTATCAAAGGGAACAAAGATCATGCTCCGCACGAACGTGACGCCGAGGAACTGAAATCCCCGTTCGAAGTCGATCACATCGGCCTCGTCCAGTACAAGGTCGAGACGGGCAAGAACCTCGTTCGTAAACTCCAGGGCGTCCTCCGCCCGCTCCGGCGATTTGCAGAGTATGATAAAGTCGTCGGCGTAGCGTATGATTCTGTACCCCTCTTTTAACAGGGCCTCGTCCAGCTCGTCCAGGAAGAGGTTCGCCAGGACGGGCGAGATGGGGGACCCCTGCGGGATTCCCCTGTCCGTGACGGAGACCGCATGCCCGTCCCATATCTCGGCCTTTATCCATAACTCCACAAGGCGCGCGATCTCCTCATCGTGAATATAGGCTCTCAGCTTTCCCATCAAAATTGTGTGATCGACATTGTCGAAATACGCGTCTATATCGGCATCCACCACCCATGTATAGCCCTGATCATAATATTCCTTGATGCGGTATACGGCTTGCTTGACGGAGCGGCCTCTGCGATAGCCGAAACTGCAATCCTCGAACTCTTCTTCCAGCAGAGGTGTCAGTATATTCAGCAACGCGGCCTGGACTGTGCGGTCGCGCACGGTGGGAATGGAAAGTTTCCGTGGGTCGCCGTCCTTCTTTGCGACGAGAATCTGGAGCAGGGGAAGGGGGGAATAAGTGCGATCTTCAAGCTCGCAGGAGAGCTTGTCGAGGTTCTCTCCAAGATGTCGTTCGAATTGCGCAATGGTCACACCGTCAACACCGGGGCCTCCGCGATTTTTCGCGACACGGGCAAAACCTGCGGAAAGCGTGTGCGTGGTGCAAAGCGTCTCGAACATTTTTTCCCTATCGACGTTTTCTGAAATGTTCTCAAACACAGAATTATTAACTAACAATATGAAAACCTACTAAGGTTTGCGATGTTTCGTTCGGATGTCGATGGCGTCCTCCCAAATCCTATTCCAATTATTGTGAAACGCGTCGAATGGGCTTGTATATTGAATATTTTTTCTCATGATAATAACAGGTGATCGATTGCCCCGGAGACCGGTTTCAAGAATGCCGATATATGCCTTATGGTCATCTATCACGTATGCCCACCAAGGCGTGAATTCATCATATAGACGAACTTCCAGATGACCTTCCTTGAATACCGGCATACTTTCGAAAAGAGCGACAGCGCTTTTAATACGGATGCTTGTTGCTTTGGCCGCCTTTTGTATCGATCGTTGTTCGGCAGCAGTAAGACTTTCTGTTTTCGCGTCCAGAGGATAGCCCATTTCAAAGGCTTCCTGTTTGAGAAGGGATTGTGAGTCGGGCTTCATCAACAATATCTTATAATGGAGTGAAGGTTGCCCAGCTATCCATCGGCGTAACGGTTCCATGATAGAATCTGCGCTGACACCAAGATAGCAGAAAGACTTTTTTACTTCCTGCCATACACGCACATTTTCTTCCAACTCAAAACTGTAATAGTAACCTCCATTGGTGGATAGCATAAGCTTGATCATTCTCTTGAAACGGTTCCAAATCCAGAGAATGAAAACCGAGATGAATATAATGAGAGATGAAATTAATCCTATCCTGACATTCCCTGAATATATTGACACGCCTGCTGCTACGAGCATGCTTGAAATTAAATTTATCAACACAGCATAAAAAAAATTCCTTGGGCTAAGAAGTTCGTTACTCATAATGCACATCCTTTAAGTATACCGAAAGATGAAATTGTAAGAGATTCCTCTTTGTTCAAAATGGACCCAGGCACCCAGCACATCTTGGCGCTTGATATTTTCTGTCCCGCGCCATTCTTTTTATTACCTTCCGTGTTGGTGATTTCACCCCACTCTCTACCGACAAGCGGTTCGATGTCGCCTTTCAACGAAAGATTCTCGGAAAGCGGCAGATGTGCGGGAATGGGTAGATCCTCCTTGATAGTAACTATCGGGTGCTCACCCTGCAGGGTCAAATCATGATCGAAGAACCTGCCGGGTTCAATGATTAGCACATCTGATTTCAGAGTCAATCGCCCCCACCCGTACTTTCTGTCACCTCCCACAAAGATTTCGGAAAGGGCTGATTTCAGGTTAATTCCACCATCATCCCACGTCACTGGTTTGTTTTTGAAGGTTGTTCCTTTACGAATCAGGACGTATCCAGCAAAATCAGTAGGCACGGAGCCTCGATTTGAGCCGTTATTAATTTCATGTACTATGAATTCGGATTCATGAAGAGAGTTATCTTCAGCGGTATTTGTTTCCGGCAGGATGGCCGTCTGTCCGAAGGATCTGATAAATTTCTTCTCAAACGCCTGCTCCGTAAACCCATATTTAGGATAGTCACCATAGCAAAGGCCCTCGTCTTCTTTATATCGAGGAATCAGTGGTTTGCCGGATTCAATAAGGGGGTAGAAATAGCTTAACAATATATGCTTATTAAACAGATCTTCTCCAATGGGTTTATAGTCAACTGTGCCGGGTTCCCCGATTGCCCTCGTGAGATTGGCTGTGCATGCCCCCCACATGGTCCTTCCGGGGATATAATAGCGCGTCCGCTGAATGTAGCCGAGGGTGTGAAAGCCGATATGTAAAGGGCTCCTTGCTTGATAGGTAAGTTTAATTGCCGTCCAGGACATTTTATTCCTCCTGGTTCGTAGATTCGCCATCTAACGCCTTGGCGTGATAGCGTGCGTAGATAAGCGTGCGTTCGAGGAGTTCTTTGGCAAAAATAAGTTTGTCAAGATCGTCACTAAGATTTGCTTCCATTGCGTTAAAGAAGTCTTCATCTGTATTTTCAAGTATTCTAATTTCATCATCTTTCAGGATATCAAAAGCCTTGTTGAAAAGTATCTGCGCCGTCTTCTTTTCAGTGCTTTCATTACCGCTTTTCGATTTTGTATAGAGAGCGAAGGCATAGACACCATCTTCCTGTAGTACACCCAAAGCCTTCGTGATCATCGATTCGATCTTGTTTTTTTCTGTGCTACCTACCGCGGATATTATCTTTCTGCCGTATTCGGCGCATTTCAAATCCAGTATTGCCATATCAACACCCTCCTATATTAAGGACTTTGACGCGCCCCATGCCCCGCGTGTTCATGCCACCTATACCGAGGTGTTCAAAAAGGGACATGCCTTTTTCGATGTTAAAAGCCATAAAGCCGGCCTGATCCTCACGACCAGGGCTTCTCAATGGATCTGAATAATTGTTCGGTTTTGCCAGATTGATATCGACATTTCCATTCAACTTGAAGAAAGAGGGATCATTATAGACGATATCAAACTTCATAAAAGTCAGCCGCGGGATGGCCTCATAGGTAAACAGAGCTCCCTCTTCGGCGGCGCCTGTGGCGGGGTCTATGGCCACGGATGTTCGGACTTCCAGATTATCATTAACCACTTTGGGAAAAACTGAATCGTTCAGTATGAAACATCTATTCTTGATGTCTTTAAAAGCATCATACTCATCGATTGAGGGAATGGAGATAGTTGTGCCCGTTGTTTCCTGGCGCTCAAGCATCAACCACCCAAAGTTCATTAATGTGCCGGGGGCACCGTCCATGGCTTTGAATTTGCCTTTATCGACGGACACCTCAGCGTCTGACAAGCCTTCTTCTTTTAAGAGTGACGGGCAGGTTATCCAGACGGGCCCTATTTTTGAATGAACGGGGAAAAAGAGTATCCGTGCGTCATAAAACTGCGCAAGTCCCTGGAAACTTCCAGCGTCCTTTGAGAAACCAAAGGGCACACAGACCTCGCAGTCAGGCTTGCCGCAGTGACCATCGCCGTTGCGTAGCCCCTTGCCGGCACAGCTTTCAAAGGTTTTTTTAGGTTCCTTTGTGCCATCGGGTTTTATTATTTCTATTACGTGTTCTCGCTGGTAAGTCATTCGCAAAGGGTTTTCACTCTGGATTGCCATAGCCGTGTAGGCTCTTGCAACACCAGCAATACTCGATCCTGGTATCTTTGGAAGGTTAGAACCATGTTCACGCACGATTGTATTGTCCACCCGACCCAGGCGATAACCTCCCGTCCCTATATGGGTGGGATCAAGTGTTACCATGTAGTATCGCTTCGGCATAAAAGGGTTGTTTTCGACAGACGTCATTTTTATTTCTCCTTTCCGAGTTTTTCTTTCATGATTCCAAAGTACATCTCAAGGGTTTCGAAAAATAACCCATTTTCAATCATTTCAGTGATCGCTTCCATCTCCTGTCCGGGCAATGGAAATTCCTTTTTCAGGCACGTTCTCACAAGAGCCATCCATTCATTGTATTCGGACGAATCTTTCTCCGCGAGCTGTACATTCCATTCATTGTATTTTGACAACAAAAGACTCTGTACATTCCGGAGCTTGGTATCCTTGATCTCAGGAGAAGCGTTTCCTTTCAATATTTTATCCCATAGATAAACTATCCTCTGCTCCAGTTCTTCAAGGAGGAAAGGCTTCGTCGCGGAATTCATCACAGCAGATTTGCGTCTATTACCACTCAGGGCAATGTCGTGCCTCCGCGTATTCGCGTCAAGGAATTCAAAATCATAATAATTCGGATGAATCTTGAGTCGATCGCCTACGTTGATCTCGGACCAATGGATAACTTTGCCCATATATGTTTTGAATGCGGTGTCTCGCGTGTCTTTTATGGAGTCATCGCTTTCTTCGATAAAACAGTATGGATGGTAAAAATCGCAACTGCCACTCTGCAATGCCACTGGTATTTTCCATGTGATGTTTCGTTCAAGACAACCAACGTTTGCATCAATCTGCATCACAGACCGGTTGCTGTCGTTGTTTGCTTTCAGGGCCGAGACAGACAATGCTGTACCAGCCGCTAATTGATCAAATTGTGAAATCATTCGTTTTCCCGCATCGAGCACAACGAACATAGGCATGGCAGATTTGAAGAAGACGTTCCCAACACTGAATGGGAGGCGCCCCATAACCTTGCTGAAATTCTTTTGGTACGCGTCATATAGCATTGTTGTAATCTTGAGGGCCTTCGTGGCAGGTACAAGGGCCATAAAAAGGGTGGGTGAAATAGCAACGGTTCGGCAGGGACGATAAAGTGTTCCCTCGAGACATGATTCGACACGGAAATACTTTTGGTATAGGGGGTTTTCTTTGTCCGTTATTTCAAGGATTTTCCCTCCCCAAAATTCCTTGGCATCATCTTGAAATACTTCGCCTATCACCTCGATACTTTTGTTATCTATAAAGATTATTTCGACAGCCTTGTTGGTCTCAACGACGCGGGCATCAATCGTACCTCCGGGAATGCCCTTCTTCACCACATCAAATTCGGAGGATATGGCAAGGCGTAGTCGCTGTCTCTCCGGAATGTTTAATTCATGGTCACTGGGAAATGACTTGGCAAAATCATTAAAGAAATTCAGGGTTGTATCCCATACATCAAGAATGGTTGATGGGGTGGGGGTCTTTGCCGTGATGATATTATACAAAAGGGACTGATCGCTACAGCCTGTTTCCTTCTTAGCATCATCGAACATTCTCTCCCACTTGAGCTTTATGTCTGACAACTCCTTATCATTAGGAATAAATTTGTCTCTTCTGTAATAGAGAAAAGATGTGTGACGCGCTCTTTCCCTGTCACTGGAAAGATAGAGTGCATCAATGTCATCTTTTATCCTGCTGTAATTAAAATTCCCGTAGCCTTTTTCTTTGAGAAATTGCTTTATTTCCAATTCATCTTTTCCAAACTGCAGGTATTCTGCAAGTCCTTCAACTTCTCTTTCGAGGGCTTTTGAAGGCGCCACAAAAAGAGTGCGGATCATACTGCCATCGAGCCACCTGTCGAGGCCGAAACGAGCCACAATAAGACAGGCCTTTCCACTTGCATTATCGATAATCTCATCTAGAAAGAGTGTTTCCTCAGGGAGGCCTGGATCTTTCTTTGAAGTTGGCTTTGCAATTCTTCTTTCTTCACAGATGTGGCAGATCTTTTTTTTCGTATCTTCTTTTTCTATGGGCCTGAGGCGGCAAATCGGGCAGACTGTCTTTGCTGATGTGTATCTGTCCAGTAAGTCAGAGAAGTGATAAAAACGTGAAGAATTAGAAGCATCGAAAGGAACTCTTATATGCCCTTGTATTTGCTTGCGCACTGTAACCAGCGATGTGAGGGCATTGGTATTACCGTGCCAGGCTATGTGTGGCTGGAGTTCCCCCTTAGAGATATGCGCCGCTTCAGAATAAATTTCATCGAGCATGGTTATTTTCAGTTCTGTATATCTATCCTCTGTGTCAAAGTCTGCCGGGACGATAAAATAACTGCCGTCTATGTCTGTATAAATCTCATTTCCGATAAAGTATTTGTGTTCAATCAAATTTCTAATATTTGCCTTTACTTTCTCTATGACTTGCTGCCGCCCCACCAGGTCGCCGATTCTTTGACCGTAAGAAATGAACCGCAAGCCGTCCCAACCGATTCCAAGGATGCCGAATCGTACGTCATCGTATTCTTTTATGAATTGCTTATCGTGTTTGTCATAAAACAGGTTGTGCACCGCTATGACTTTCAATATGGAAGCGACCGCATAGCTGTGTTCCCAGAGTGTCGTGTCGTTCTGGGGGCATGCCGTGTCGGCCAGTCCCCGTTCAAAGGATATTTTGATTTTATCTAGGATTATCCGTCTTTCCCCTTCCCCAAATGTCTTTAAGTAATTGGGGAGTATTTCCCCCAGTTGGGTATACAATTCTTTTCTCAGGGCATCCTGTTCATCAAGTATCAGGGGATTATTTTTTTCGTATCCGAAAACGTTCGACTGGAATATCTTTTCTTTCTGTTCCCCTTCCCATAGGGGGTTGTTACGATCCAGTGCGGAATCATTACCATCGGCAGCCTTCAGCATTTGGAGTATTAGGGTGGCTTCTTTTTCTGTGTGAAGGTTTATAGCCTTTGAAATAGAGAAACAAGGATCCCATGCAGATGCCACGCCTCCATTTAATAATTCATTTATTGGTTTAAAAAAGTCGTGGGGGATTATGCCTTTTTCTTCATGATCCAGGAATCTGTTGTCATGGGGGTCTTTATAATAACTAAGCGGATCTAAATCCCCTCTCCATGTCTTTCGATATTCGAGGAATACCTTGCTCAGCTTTCCGATGTCGTGGAGCAGGCCTGCCAGTTCGATAAAAAGGATGTGATCATGATTTTTTAAATGCTCAGTTATGTTCATGTCGCTGGACCTCACCTTTGACCCTTTTGATTAATTCTTTTAACTCCTTGAATTTTGAAAAGCTATTGTCCTTTTCCATTACTGTTTCCCCCTTCTTTTTTAGCTGATTAAGTTTGGCAAAGGGGTGATTTTTATCCGTAGCATCGACATCATCTGTCATTTCTCGGTAAAGTGGGATTCCCTTCATTTCAAAGATTCCTTCGATGAATGGTTCGTTGATTAATCCGAACCCGCTACTCTTTTTCGCTGAGAAACCGTAGGTGCGCATCATCTTTTTCAGGGAATCATAGATAATATCGAGGTCTGCAATGACTTCATTTCTTGCCGTCTCTTCCGGCAGTCCTATGAGATCAAAAGGCACATAAAGCAGGCTGAATGTTCCTGTTGAACCTGTGGGTACGCTCTCGATAGATATGGGATTAGTGCCCGCTTTCGTCTTTCTGCTATGGGGGTTTATGACTTCAAGGCCGATCTCTTCAAAAAAGGTGGGGTAAAAATTCAGGCGGCCTTTTCGTAATCTGTCTTTGCTTGTCCATTGTTTCAGCTCGTCGATGAATCGTTTTTGTTCTGTCTCATCAGACATCAATGAATCGAGATACTGTTTTTCGGCGGCATTTTCATTACCGAACAATTTTACTGCCTGAAGGCGGGTAAGCATTCTCTCTTCATCAGACGCTGGTGGTTCGACTTTCTTTCCTGCAGTCCACCGAAGATGCCCTTTCCAGGTGCTTGAAGGCATGACGGGAATCTTGAAGACTTTGTCTTTTTTGACAGGATTATCACAGATGTGGAATTCGTCATCATCTCTTGTGATAAGGGGGCGTTCAAGCTGAAACTTGATATTTAATATAAATGAGTATTGGGGGAAATATGCTTTATCAATATCGGGAAGATAATAAAGTTTGTCACATAATTTTTTTACATAAGCGTCGCAATACTGTTTCCGCAAACCTTCGGAACTTTTTGAAAAGGATGCGACATATTGATCCAATAGAATTTTGATTTTCTCTTTTTCGTTTTCTTTTCCTTCGGCTTCCGCAACAAAAGAGAAAAGTATTTTGTCTTGGATGCAAGGCGAAGGTACGAATTTTCGGAAAGCCTTCCATAACTCATCAATAAGTGTAGTGTTTTCGGCTTTTTTCTTTTCCAGTTTATTTTTATCGTCCTTTTTTTGCGATTGACGAATATTCTTGGAATATTGATCATTCTCATCCGTTTTCATCACTATCATATTAATGAGTTTGTTAAGTTCCCTGTTTGCAGTTGAATAGAAATCACAGTGCATTCAGTATGTCCTCCCCTTTTTCGATGGACTTAAATCCTTTGCCCGCTAATTCTGCTATCAGCGTATCGAACATATTCTTGTTCCGCTTCGTGTACCCCCAGCACCGGTTTGCGCTGTGGAAAGAAAAGATTTTTTTGCTGATTGCTTTTTTGGAGTTACTACCCAGGTCACCACCCAGCCATTCCTGTTCTGGGCTGGCATTCGTAAGATAATTCTTTGAATTATATGTGTCTCTTCCAACCAAATCATTGTGCGTAAGCCGGTCGATATATGTGCCCCTCACAAACCAGAAATATTTAAAATCAGGCCATTCAGGATTGTTGTCTCCGTGTTCTTTGCCTGTGCATTTTAAGTTATACTTTCCAATAGCCGCGGCTGATGCAGCAGGATCTGGGTTCTCGGCCCATTGGAGAAGGCCATAATCTCGATGATTCGGTTTTTTTTGTTTTTCGTCTTTTTCCGACGGTTTGAAGACGGTTTTCCCTCCAACGGACCCGTATTCCACCATGATCCGCACAGCCATAGCGAGCAAGGTTTTTTCTGCATCATCAATATTTTTTATGGGGATCAGGTCAATCCTGAATAAGTCATCTTTCGAGATTCTTTTATTTAATATTATTTGTTTGTCGTCTGTGATTTTCAGTCTGATCTTACTGCTCCACCCAGTACAGCCGAACAACCGGCAAGCAGGACAGATCTTCATCAACTCAGAGTCGAGATCTTTTGTCTTTTTGTAAGATTTTGTATCGAACTCGCATCTATCACCTTTTTCTCGGCTTGTCGGGTCACAAGCATAACCATTAAGGCCCCTTATAAGTGCTTCGTACCACCATCTGAGCGATCCCTTCATGCCGGTCCAGCATAAATAATCATCGCTACCCGACGCATTGCCGGTCCAAATATCTGACTGAGCCTTTAATGAATATTTCATTATTTCGATACCTTTCCATCTATGTTTTCGGTACGATACCCCCCCATCCCGAATCCCGTGCTTTTTCCTATGTGAAGCGTTTCGCCGATTTCCAGCAATGCTTCGAAAGGCTTTATATTTCCCTCAAAGCAGATGCGGCCGGTGAATCCGCCCATCTTTATCTTTTTGTCCTGCCTGCCCGAATAGCGTTCCCAGTCGTACCACCGGAGATTGTTTTCCTTTGCGGTTACGGCTTTGGCCGCTTCGATGATTCCCTTGAAATCCCAGCCCGATATGTCAATGCCGCAGTGGAAGTATGAGAGTAGTGTGATTCGCCTCAGGAGTTGACGGATCAGGGTATGGAATTCCAGTTCAGGCATCAATGTGCGGTGGCCGTTGTAGATGATTCGTGTGGGTGTCAGGAAATTGATAGTTATGGATTGCCGTGTCGAATCGGATTGTCCCGTGCCGTTCATGGAGATGGGTAGGGTGATAGCCTCGAAGGATGAGAGCATCCTTGTCTTTGAACTGTATATTACGGGGCCTGTTTCCTTTTCAGCGGCATCAGGATTATGCTCGGCACCGCTGCGATTCAGACTACGAACTTCTTTGAGATCGAATTTTCCACGCCCCCTCCCGAGGCCCGCTTTTCCCAGCTCTTCAAAGGCATAGACGAAGTAGGGGAGATAGTCGATCGCCTTGCCGATGAGGGTGAGACCGAAGGTCAGTTCGTCGCCCGGTTTATAGCCCTGTTTCTTTTCCAGTGGCGGTTCGATGATGAAGGGGTGGGGAACTTTCTGGTATTTCCGCATGATTGTTGTATCGGTCGGGGGTGGCGTTTCAAAGACGTAGGAGTAGACGCACTGATTTTTCAGAAGACAATCGGCACAGTCCTTGTCACGCAAGGCACAGACGACCTTCTTGAAGGCATGGCCGAAACCGCCACGGAGCGTGGAGCCTTTATAGGGGGGCAGGATTATCGGTTCCCGCGTCCTTAATGTAATCGTGAACCTGCCGACTTTTATCGCTAAGGGGTTCATTGATCTCCTTCCTTCGGAATGAAATCAACTGCTCTCGAGACGATATACACTTACTGCTTTTAACGGCTGATCCGTTCCATAAGAAACGCTTTCCCTTTGTGGGGAACGGAACCTCTCATCGGCGGCCGGAATAAAAGCACATTGTACTGGTGAAACTAAAAAACTTGAAACTTGATGCTGAAAGGCTGGTGGTTCGAAAATACTTGAAAACTACGGGCATACATTGCCGATAGCTGTGGGGTTATTTATTCCGCGAATCCACCTATGTCAAGATATTTTTGGGGATATATGCCGGGATCCTGCCGTCCGCACGATGGATACCATGGCCGCCTTCGGAAGGAGCGTCAACCTTATCATCAATCTGGAGAATGTCGGCGAAGCCGGTGTTATCATAGAATGCGGTATTGCCGACAACGAGGCGTTTTACCGCCCCTTCAAGGATGCCCTGAAGAGGGCGGGGAGGCTGTAGCCCCCACTCTCCGGAAAGCTCATTTCCGGGAAGATTTCAGATATCCCTTTGCCAGAGAGGTGTTCACATGGACGACACCTCTGTTCATATCTTTCATCGGGTAGTCTTCGGTGATTTCGGGGAGGCTATCCGCGTCTTCCTGTGTCTTTATGATCGAACCGGCCGGTATGGCGCGGCGAGGCGGCACGGTAACCCCCATGAGGAGGCAGCCGGGCTCTATGACGCACCCCGCCCCCACTTGAGATTTAAAGACCAGGGTCTTCATTCCGACAAAGGTATCGTCATGCACAACGGCCGGCCCGTGTATCTGGACTTGGTGGGCGAGCGAGACTCTTTTCCCCACATAGACGGCGTAGCGCTTTCCATCGACCGTGTACAGGTTTGCTTCGACCGGCGTCCCGTTCATCTCCGTTTCAAGCGCGTGTATCACGACCCCGTCCTGGACATTTGAATCGTCTCCTATGAACAGGGGCTGCCCCTCGTCGCCACGGATTGACGCCATCGGGGATACCAGTATATTTTTTCCGAGGATGACCCTCCCTATGACCGAGGCCAGAGGATGGACATAGGTCGAAGGATCGATCTGCGGCCCTGACACCTCGGCGTTGAAATCGGTTCGTACATTCTCGCCCGTCATCGTTTCATCTCCTTGTCTTCTGCGTGTGTTTTCTCTTCAAGAGTTCCTTCCATATTTTTTCAACGGCCGCCT
>JAFGPZ010000314.1 GCA_016935935.1 Deltaproteobacteria bacterium | reverse complement strand
TTCAGACAACTTGATTTGGGCGAATTTGATCTGACACCAATTTGTAGACCAAGCGCAAATTTGAACCAGGGAAAATAGTTTTGGTAGCATTTATTTCCTGGCAAAGATTGCGGACAATGCGATCTGAAACCGGGTTGGTCAAATTGTGGAGTGAGACAGTTAATGTCTTATTTTCCTCATCTGGTTTTAGATCCGCCTCACTTGCAAATATCTGCCGTAATAAGGATCTGGCTTCCCGTTTATCTGTCATATAAGGCTTGATAAGGTTGGCCAAAGCCGTTTCTGCTCGATAAGCTATCATTTTGATGGTGTCCACTATTTGCTTCTTGTCGTTGGCTAAAGCCGAAAACTGCTCTCCTTCTGGCAATTCGGCAAAAGATATATGGCGGGGACATTCCTTTCGCCTGGCTTTGAGTTCATCTGTTTCCTTTTGAAGAAAAGAAATCTCATCCTGTAACTCGGCCTTTTGGCGTTCATACGCTTTAACCTTTTTCTTTTCAAGCTCGCCTTCCAACACCATTGCTCCAAACTTTGCCTTTCTTCGAGCCAGTTTGCTGTTATTGCTTCTGATCTTCCCATCAAGCTCTCGATACGCCGGATTGACGACCCTCGTGGTCTCAGCTATCGGATCAGTCTTATACTCCAAAAGCATATCAATCCCAAAGTGTTGCATCATGTATTTGAAAAAGTTCTCTTGAGACCATCGCGAAAACATTGAACCTGCTATCTTTGCTGCATCGGAAAGAAAATCCGTCGTCACTAAAGCGGTCTGGTGCCCTGATTTGGTCAGCTTTCGAATCTCACGCACCCAGATCTTCCGGCCAAGAAAACTCCCACGCTCAGCCAGCTCCATCTCTACAATTTCACCATCCGGAAACTTGACCTCATACTTGCTGAACTCATCTCTATCCCAATCTTCCCTTTGATATTTCCTATAGGTATAGCAGACAATACGCTTCTTGAGCATCTCGAGAAAAAAATTAGAGCTATACCCCTCCCGATCAAAGATAAGAGCAAAACGAAACAGCCAGGGATTTGCCTCCAATTCCGCCTCAGAGGGTTGATTCGCTACATCTTGCTCCAACCGAGGGACAATCTCACGACGTATCATCTCAAGCAAACCAGGGTTCACAGGAGCATTAACGCAGAAAAACGGTTGCCCCAGCGCATCATTCACCCAGTAGTCCGTCGTTCCCCGCAGGCATAACCGCTCACGTGCCACATACCGCTTCGGTAATTTCGTTTGCCTGCCGTGATAGACCCGAACATGGCCATCCACATAAAGATAACCTGCCAAATCGGGATTACCTGCCATCCAATCCCGCGACAGATCACCGCTCCATTCGCTCACATCTCCTCGTTCGCAAAGATGCTCCAGTTTTTCCCGTAAGGTCCGAACCTCAGGGACACGATCCAGCCCCAAAAGCTTACCAAGATCTCCCGGTGGACACCGCCTTAAGCCTTCGATGCTTTTAATTCGACACAGCGCCATAAAGGCAATCAGGATAAAGATACGACTTAATCCGTAAAAACCATTGGGAAGGGAGAAATGCTTCTCTGAATGTCTCAGTAAGCCGTTAATCAATAGGGCGGGTAAAGCGAATAACACGCCACCAAACCGCACATCCAAAGCAAAGGCAAACTCAACACGGGCCTCTTTCAATTTACCAAAAGCCGCTGCCACACGCTCTTCAACTCGTGTGCAGCCCATACCAAGCAAGGCCTGGCTATCTTCCTTAGAACGCTCACTCTTGGTGCTGCCTAGCTCAGCCGTTTTTTTTTAGCTTTATGAAGACGACCGTCACGGATGGCCTTATTCAACGTGTCCGCCTTTAGCGCCAACTCCTTGGCTATAGCAGGCGTCTCCATCCCTTGATCCAGCAGGCTTTGAACCTTCTCCAACATATCTTTGCCCAGAACCCCAGGTCCCCGACGTCGGGGTTTCTCAAAAAAACCGGCAGGACCTCTCTCACGATAGCGCTTCACATAACGCTTCATGCTGATCGTACTAATTCCAAAACTGCGTACAATTTCCGCTTGTGTTGCATTTCCAAGAACAACTAATTGGGCCGTGATGAAACGAAATGAGGGTAAGTCCTTCTCATGGTGCGAAAATATCGGCATCATTGCATTGAAGTAATACACTCGCCCATCCTTTTTTTGAAATCCGATCCTTTCATTGATGAGAGTTAGATCTGGAGGAAATATGGGCAGTAGCATCTGCGGCATCACTTGTTCCCCTTGATTTAGCTAAAATTTGGTATCTTCTCAAAATCTTCACCCCCCCAAGTATATTCATCCAATGCCGCAGCGCAACTATTTGTTTCTAAATGCTTTCCCTGAAATTTGATTAGACTCCCAATTCAAGTTGTCTGAAATTAAGAGGTGAATTTAAGTCTATTGCGTATAATTGCAATCAGTTAGTTTGGCCCGACCCCCCCTTATCAGGTTCAGGACGTTCTTCCCGCCCCCGCACCCTATGTCCAGCAATGTGGTTGCCGGGCGCCTGGCGTGCTGACCGATCAGACCCGTGACGTGTTGGCAGTAGTGCGCGTATTCAGTGGCGGCATCGCCCCACATAGGCCAAAGCCACGCCAAGTCCGTATAGAGCCGGCAGGTATCTTGCATCTCTCTTCTCATGCCGAACCTGCAAATCAGCCGCGCGCTTTTTGCGTCGGCTGAATTTGCATGGTTAGAAAAATTATACCTATTTTGTTAAAGCCGAAGATCCTCTTTGAATTTTGTTATTGATGGATTACCTTCCGCTCTGTATATTCTTTTATTAGAAATATCGAATATAGATGACCAAATTGTATCGAAATTTAGTTTGTTATCGTACTGACAAATAAAGCCATGCTTCCCGCTCAGAATGTTTTTTGCATGTTCAACACCGTTGTTGCTGTTATCAATAATCATTAGTGCATTATAAACCGTTTGATAGCGATTTTCAGAAAGATAGACATTTCGATCGCTCGCATCATGTTTCCACATATCTTTTGATGTGAAATGGTTTACGGTGATAATAAAGCTTTCCCCGGTACGGCTTCTTTCATGATTTCGGATACTAATTTTCCGTGGATTACATTCTACAACAACCATCTTCCCGCTTTTGCCTGTTAAAATTACATTGCAGCTTGAAGAAATAGGAAGCTCTCTTAAAACATGAATACCTTCATCAACGGTTTTACATTTCTCAAGAATATAGCGCACCAAAAACACCGAATTGATTCCTGGTTTAATCTCATCCAATTTGGGAAGAACGAAAGTCATAGCGGCGACTAAGCCACAATTATTCATCCCTTCCTCGCCATTGATAAACGATGACGTATTCAGGATAAAGCTATTACCGTTTTGGGGTCTATAATACACACTTTTACTTATCTTCTTCAAAAACGGCGGTAGATCGTTGTTCCGGGCATGATATATTTGATCGTTATGCGTAAAACTGAACGCTGTACATCCCCGAGCTTCAACACAATCCCTGTTGTCGATATCCAAACAACTTCCCATACACATCATCCATGATGTGAATAGGTCATTGTCATATCCAATTGTGTCTGTGACACCTTGAATTTCTTCTGCAGCTTCAGGAAAGTGTATTTTAAGCAATTCCCCGCATTCTCTGCCATGCTTAATTTGAAATGGGTCGAGTTTAATAGGGAACTGGGCGTTGTTTTTTTTAAATATATTCCCCATTTTTCGTCCCATTTCATAATGATTGCCACCAAATCTAGGATGATACATTCTATCTCCTCCTTTTCTAAAGTTGCATTAGATCAGAGAGGAATAAAAAATTATTGTCAATATCAATAACTACTCTTCTTTAATACATATCCGCTGTGTGGGCTTTCTAACACGAGCGTCACCCGGAGCGCGCCGTTTGCGCGATCGGGTGCACGCACTCGTTGGGGCTTTCATGCCTTATCGACATCATTGAACGTGAATTGAAAGCCATACTTTTTCAGCGTTAGGTTCGGAAGTGCCCGTGCAGCCAGAACGACTTTCTTATGAAAGTCACCTGCGACAAGAATACCCCTGACCTGTGTGAATTGGGGTCGGGCCGCGGCAACTTCTTGATATCTATAGATTAACGTTCCAAAAATAGGTGTTTTCAGGCCCTATATCGCCCTTTTTGAC
>JAFGPZ010000313.1 GCA_016935935.1 Deltaproteobacteria bacterium | reverse complement strand
TTCGCGACGGATATCGGTCTCGGCACCTGCTGGCTGGGCGGCACCTTCAGCAAGAGCGGCTTTTCCCGAAAGATCTCCCTCAAAGAGACCGAGATACTCCCGGCAGTTGCGGCTGTGGGATATGCAGCGGACAAACGCCGCTGGTTCGATTCATTCGTTCGCCGGAGAGCGGGATCGGACAGCCGGCTTCCATGGGATGAGCTCTTTTTTGACGGAACCTTCCGCACACCTCTGTCGGCGGACACATCCGGTCCTTTTGCCGCGCCGCTCGAGATGGTGCGTCTGGGACCATCCGCGTCAAACAACCAACCGTGGCGCGTAATCAGGGACGGCACACAGTGGCACTTCTATGTGCAGCGCACGAGAGGCTATGGCAGCCGAAACGCGGCGCTCTTTAATCTGCCCGACATGCAGCGGATCGACATGGGCATTGCCATGTGTCACTTCGAGCTCACTGTTCGGGAGATGGGTATGTCCGGGCAGTGGATACACGCTGAACAGAGTATAGAGAAGCCTGACGAACTGACTGAATATATCGTCACCTGGCAGCACAAGGATCAGGCAAAATAGGGGCAGTATATATTGTTGCCTCTTTTCTCCGGGAAGCAGGTATGCTCTCCCCCTATTCCCCACAACAGACTTTACAGGGAATGTAGCCATATTTTTTTGCTTCCTCCCGCGACTCGAATGAGATGAGATTTTCAGCTTGTATCTCCCTGACATATCCACATGATGGTCTATGGAACGTGTGCGACCTGCTGCTCCCCACATACAGCCCGCCATCGGATTTCGCCACAGGCTGATAGCTCTGTGGTATGCTCTTGGCCGCGCTTCCTTTCTGCCCCCACTTTGATTTGAGCTTCAAATACTTCGAGGTTGACGCCGTATCCCCCCATATATGTAAATGATGTTTCCTCGCGAATCTCTCCGCCTCCCTGAAGGCTTTGTCGTAATTTTCACTGAGCCCGTATTTTGTGTAATAGGGCGATAAGCCCTCCCGTACCAGTTCAAGGTTAAAGTTCTCTCCATCGACAAAGACATACGTGAGAAGTCTTCCATACCTCCCCCGTATCCTGTTTCCCTCAAATGCAAGATCCACGTATTTTCCCGAAAGTCGTTTTTTCGCATATTGTGAGGCAACCGTACCCATCGGAACATTCTGCTTTCTGTCCGGGTGGACAGATTCGGGAGTGTTTACACACAGAAGACGAACCTTCTCAGGGTTGCCGTTATAGTCGATGATAATCGTATCCCCATCGACAACACGAATCACCTTATATTGCGCCGCGACGGCTACAACCGGAAGAGATAAGAGAAGCACAAAGAGAATGAGGATGATCTTTGAACGGGTCTTTATCTTACTCTCCTTTCTCCGTAAATCCTCTGTACAATCATCCACGGAACAGAAAGTACTGTTGTTTATAATACTATCGGTCAAAAGCTGGTTCTCTTTACACAAAGGAACAACAGCGCCCTATTCCCTGTTTTCTTCATGTCCGGAAACAAGCGCGCGCAGGACGTCGGATACAACATCCTTATGCTCGGCCATGATGATCTTTATTACTGATCCTTTACCCGTGAACAACTGACCCAGAGCGGCGCCGTCGATATCCAGAAGGCAGCCGAGCAACCTGGGCGCGTGGGCCTCCAGGACCTGCTCGATATGGCGATAGAAACGCTCCGCACCATCATTGGAAAATAAAAGCAGCCGCGAAATCCGGTCTCCATAGGGGGCATCCGTCTGCTCCCTGACACTGGCAATCCCCTTTTTTTCACCGGCGAGTTGCTGAAGGATCGGCTCGAAGCCAAAGCGAATCCGGCCCTGAAGCCTTGCCTGCTTCAGCGCTGCCTTCATCGGTTCACTCAGAGAAATGACCGGCACATCGATGTTGCCTCCGGCCCAGAGCTTTGAGGTGCGCGCCATCAACTCCCCGCGAATAATCTCGGCGGAGCCGTCCGCCTCCATCTGGCGGGGAAAGCGCATGTCGGCTATGTTCATCCTCTTCTCCTTATGATCCGATTACCAAAGCCTGTCGCGGATGCTTAATAGCACGTTCCCGCCCCTGATGCATCATTACAGTAGAGAAGTCGGGCCACACGCCGAACTTCGTGCGGAAATTCCTTGATATTTTCGTCTCAGGGTGTATCATCGCAATCAGTTCAGCAAGGTATCGAGACTCTTTTAAAAACTTATGACGTTTCATCCACAGCCGACAAAGGAGGGCGCCGTGGAGTGATTGAAAACAAGACCTCGTTTCTCGAAAAAGAGAGCGGGGTTTTTGTTTGATCAGAAGTAAAAAGGGGTGCTGTTCCTATTTTTTCCAAAAGGGGAGCTTAAAATGCCAACACTATTTAGGGTTGAGTCCACCGACATAAAAATCCTTAGCGCTCTTCAACTTACAAAGTTGCTTAAGCTGTTGCTCCATCTTGAGGCAAGAAATGCTGGTATCGCAGAGAGAGCAGTGGAGGTGGCTTTAAACATAACCGTGCGCGATGGTGGAGAAGATGGGAGGATTCAATGGAGCGGTGGCCCTCCAGACACTGGCTACCTTCCATGTCGGCTCGTTCAGTTTCAAAACAAGGCCACCTATATGGGACCTACCGATTGCGCTAATGAAATACAAAATCGCGATGGTTCAATGAAACGTATGGTAGAGGATGTCCTTGATAATGATGGTGCTTACATATTATTCACCAACCAAGAGCTGAATTCCGAACAGAAAATTCCTGAAAGAATTGCAAAAATTAGAGAGAAGTTGACTGAGCTGGGTAAGCCATACGCCGATACAATTACAATTGATATATATGATGCAGCAAGAATAGAAGGGTGGGTTAACAAGTATGTATCTGCCATAATTGCAGTGCTGAACTGGGTGGGTCGGCCACTAGAACGAGGGCTTAAGACATGGAGTGACTGGGGTCAAAATAGCGAATACCAACGTTTTAAATTTGTTGCCGATGAAAACAGACAAGCTGCTTTGGAAAGCCTTAAATCTCTCTTGAGCGAACAAAAAAAATGCGCTCGTATTATTGGCCTTTCTGGCTTAGGAAAGACGCGGCTATCATTTGAAGTATTTAGAGACCTTAATGAACATGATGATCTTAGCAAACGAGTCGTGTACGTCGATGCAAATGTAAACCTGTCGATCGTAGGTTTGGTTAGTGACTGGGTACAGTGTGGACTGGAAGGCATCGTTGTTGTCGATAATTGCGATATCTCGTTACATGATAAATTAAGGCGTGAAGTGCAACGTGCTGATAGCAAACTCAGTCTACTTACGCTTGATTACAATTTAGAGCGTGCCAGCCAAACAGAGGTTATTCATCTCAAACAACTTCCTGATGAAAAAATAAAACAAATGATTGAGCCTGTTTATGGAAAGGACATCCCCGATTTGGATCGCATTATTGCTTTTGCACAAGGATTTCCTCAAATGGCAGTGTTACTTGCTGATGCTCGCCTTGATAAAGAACCAGAAATGGGACGACTTACAGACGATGAACTGGCCAATAAGATGTTGTGGGGAGGCCGGGAGCCATCAGCAGAAGATGAGCATATTCTGAGAGGATGCTCTCTTTTTGATCGCTTTGGGATAGATGATGAGGTGTCAAAAGAATATGAATTTATAGCAAGTGCTGTCGTTGGTGTAACCTTAGATAAATTTTATGATTGTGTGAAAAGATTTGAAGAAAGAGGGCTCATAGCTCGACGAGGACGTTTTGCGAGACTTGAACCAAAACCACTTGCAATAAGGCTCGCTGCAGAATGGTGGCGAAGAACTCGCCCAGATAAACAAGTGGAGCTGATCACGGCAGATATTCCTGACAATCTTGTTGGCAGTTTTTGTGATCAAGTTTCTCGCCTTGACTTTCTCCCTGAAGTCAAAACACTCACTGCAGAATTGTGTGGGCCCCAAGGCCCTTTTGGGCAAGCGGAAGTGATCCTGTCTGACCGGGGTTCACGCCTCTTCCGCGCCTTAGTTGAAGTGAACCCTGACGCAACAAGCAAGGCTTTATTAAATGTACTTCAAAAATATGATGAAGAAGAATTATCACAAATTACAGGCGATGTGCGACGTAACCTTGTTTGGGCATTGGAAAAATTATGCTTCCATGCGGCATGCTTTGAAGAGGCTGCAAATTCCCTTTTGCTGTTAGCGTCTTCTGAAAATGAAAATTGGAGTAATAACGCAACAGGCATTTTTAAACAATTATTTTGTACTTTTCTGTCGGGCACAGAAGCTTCACCCTCTATGCGATTGAATTTGGTAGATCGTGCATTAAAAAGCGATCGAGATTCAATAAGGAAACTTGCAGTTGAAGCCTTGGAACAGGCAATAACAACTGATAGCGGGACTCGAATGATTGGCGCTGAGTACCAGGGAAGTGGTGAACCTCTTGAGGAATGGCGTCCGAAAGTTTGGGGAGAAGCTTTTGAGTATTGGGAACAAGCTCTAGATCGTTTATGCAATTTAGTAACAAAGAAAGACTCCCTTGCACCTCCAGCAAAGACTGCGATCGCAAATAATATTAGAGGACTTATGCAACACGGGCAAGTTGATATCCTTGATAAGGTTATAAAAGATATTGTCCATCAAGACGGTCCCTTATGGCCGGAAGCGCTCGCCAGCATAAAGGATAGTTTGTGTTACGAAGGCAAGGAAATGCCCGATGAAGGCAAAGCTAAACTCCAAGAATGGGTTTTTCTCTTGACCCCAAGTGACTTAGGCGAACGATTACAACTTTTTGTGACCAACCCGCCATATGAACACGAGAAAAAAGAAGATGGCCAGTATGAAGATATTGCGGCTAAGAATGCAAAACTCTTGGCGGAGGAATTGGCAGAAGACATAGCTTCTATAATACCGTTTCTAGATAATCTATTGATTGGTGAGCAGCGCCAAGCGTATTGGTTTGGGAAACATTTAGTGGAATCAGCAGGCAAGTGGGAACCTCTTTTGTCTGAGGTGATAAATAAAGTTAATCGTATTGAAAACCCTAATATTAATTTTTTATTGGGAATTTTAAATGGAATATTCAATTTGGACATCCTCAAATGGAATACAATTGTTAAAATATTTTTTGATAGAAAAGGTTTAAACCAATATTATGCAAACGCCTTAGTTACCGGTAAATTTACGATTGAGCAGCTTAATTGTTTTACTGAATTGATGGGTAAAAATAAAATCGAACCTGTCGCGGCAAACCCATTTACTTATGGAAGGCCACTAGAACACCTTGACTATAAAGATGTTGCACAATTTGTGAGAAACTTAGCACCCATATCGGACAATGCCGCATGGATAGCTCTTGATATCCTTTCAATGTACTGCCATGGTGATGCTAAAAAGTGGAATAACTGCAACCCTACTTTTAAAGAAATTGTTATTATGCTGAAACTGGACAAGGAGGATAAAAATCAAGGTCAACTTGAAATGTATCATTGGCATGATGTCGTTAAGAAACTATTAAAATCTAATGATTCAGCTTTTGCAATAGATATAACGAAGCAAATACTCGCAAGTTGCACTAACAGAATCAACTTAGGAGATTTATGGCACTATGTTCAGCCAATAATTAGAATCCTTTTTCAGCAACATGCAAAAGATATTTGGCCGCTATTTTCTGAAGCAATTAAAAATGCCGCCCCTCTTGAAGAATATAGATTAATGCAATTACTTGACTCAGGAAGTTCGTTCGATAAGAAGAAACCTAGCGTGCTATCAGACCTTCCAGATGAACTCTTGAATGAATGGTGTCTTCAAAACCCTGAAACAGCGCCAGAGTTTGTAGCACGCACGACAGATGTTTTATTAGATGTTGGCGATAAGTATGAAATATCTTCTAGGGCAAAGTTTCTAATAGATAATTTTGGAGACAATGAACAGGTTTTGTCAGCATTATCAGCAAACATGTCTTCATTCGGTTGGAGTGGATCATTAGTCCCATATTTACAGAAAGAAACTGAGGCACTGGAACCTTTGAAAGGTCACACAAATAGTAATGTCAAAAACTGGGTCAGCAGACGTCTTGACTACCTTTCTAAAATGATAGAACGTGAGACTCGTCGGGATGAAGAGCATGATTGGGGTGTTTATTAAATAATAGGCTCTGGGCTCACATCTTAAATATTAAGTATTCATAAATGAACATAACACCTTTCGATGGATTAATATGCAGACCAATTCTACAAAGGACCTGGATAGGCGCGTGCGCATTGCGGCATTCGCGTGGCTAGCTGAGCAGGTCAATATTCATGGTGATGTGCTCGCGAGAACAATCCTCGCGCAGGGATTCATCTTTGAAAACCAGAGAATTTCACTCGTTTCTCCACAAGGCATTTTCAAGCCTAAAATACTCCCTGAATACCCCTTGTCGATAACGACAACGACATCCGGCCACTATGACAATGGCTTCACGCCGGAAGGGCTCCTTTTATATAAATATCGAGGTACAGATCCATATCATCGGGAAAATGTGGGACTCCGAAGTGCCATGTTCCACAATATTCCGCTTATCTACTTCCACAGTGTTGTGCCGGGCAAATATCTGGCCGTATGGCCCGTATATATT
>JAFGPZ010000312.1 GCA_016935935.1 Deltaproteobacteria bacterium | reverse complement strand
TCTCCTGCAAGAATGACGGTAACCGCACCGCCGAGCATTATCTGCCATATCTTTAGCCTGGTTTTCCCGATTCTTCTTATGGCTATAAGGAGGAAAACTGCAAAAAGTGTAATCATAGAAATTGTCATTTGTGATTGTGGCCTTACCACGCAGTGCAAACCATATTTAAATTGAGTCTTTGTTCTTGTAAAGAGATATTATGTCAATGAATGTGCAGAACCCTAATTTCCATCGGCAATGATCGATTGTCTCTTGAAAACATTTCAGGGACCGGCGTGTCGAGACGGCGATTCGAATAGATTGACGAAATGTCTGCAGAAAAACTTTTGCCTGAATGTTTCGTAATCCATATTTGTATTTACTATTCTCGGGGTTTTTTCTGGAAAATCTTTTATCAGGTCATAAGATATTACGGTTCTGTCCTTAAAGGAGTAAACATATTTTATGTCTCCTTTAACGACGGCAATCTTGGAATCATTATATGGCTGTACCATAACGTGGCAATCTTCGTACGAGTTGTTCTTCAAGTCTTTTTTCAAGGCAAAGGCGAAGGAGTTCTGGTAGGGCTTACCGGAAAGCAATTCAAATATCGTAGGCATCAGATCGCTTTGATCGAAGATTTTTTAGACAGGTTATTTTTATAATATCGATCTTTATAGGCGGTTGGAGGAATATAAACCAGGGGAACGAGAAAGTTTTCGTTATAAGCTCCTTCTTCATTAAAGCGGTTACCATGCATACCCGTAGGCCATGAGTGATCGGCAAGAATAAACATGTGGCTTCTGCCCGTGTCATAGAGTCGGAATTCCGAAAAGAGATTTTTCAGACAATAGTCTTGTTCTTTTACGCTGTTTAAGTATTTTTCTGTAAAGTTTTCAGGATGTTCGAAGGCACGCACCGACGAATAATCGCTTTTAAATTCAAATGGATAATGGTTCATGCACATTTCAATGTAAACAAACAGTTTCGATGGATTCGGATAATTCTTGTTCAGATATTCAAAGAGCCTTTTATATACATCGCAATCATTATATCCCCATTCATACAGTCGGTCTCCTTCATGCATGAAATCGCCAAAATGGACTACGTCAAATCCTATGTGCTTCATGAAAGCTCCCGATTTAAAAAAAGTGGGGTCCGGGCAGGCCGAGAAGAACAGTGTTGTATATCCGGATTGTTTAAGTTTCTCGGGGAGAGACGGTATGGGCAAGTCCTGCTCCCTCTCAAAATAGGATTCACCTGCATTGTAGTATAATCCGCAGAGAATATTTTCCTGGGCTCTGTGGGTCTGAATACTGTTACCCCAGAACAGAGGGAAGATAGTTCCCTGTTCGCCCAGCCGATAAAGCTCCGGCATGAAATTTTGTTTATACTCTTTTTCGGCCATACTGATTGCGTAAGCACTGACGGATTCAAGTTGAACAATAAAAACATTATCTGAAGAATCGGCGATATATTTATCGTTGGATGGAAGCATGGGAGACGATGGCTTGACGAATTCCCGGGAGTTAATGATGGCCATCTGGCTGAAAAAATAGTCATACCCCGGGGCAAGGCACATAAAGACTATTACCATTGCTGACAGGATAGGAAAGGAAAATTTCGGGCTTATACCGAGTCGGCCGATTTTAGTCAGGAGTTTATATGATAGGATATAAAATCCGAGAAAAAGCATTATAAAACCAAAGGCGTAAAACAGTGCATTGTATCCGAATAAGTTGCAGATGGTTTTAAAAATTTCACCGTCCATCAAGAAAAGAATGCTCAGCAGATGCCCTGTTACCATTTTATACAGGATAACTGAGTAGATAAACACATAGTACAGCGATACTAGGACTGAGATAAGAGGTTTTAAGATGCTGTATCCTGTGAAAGCCCGCATCAGGACAAATACCAGGATAAACAGGGACAATACGGCGCTGTAGCTGATAAGGGTATAAATATCCACCATGAAAGAACCGTGGTCGACTTGTAGGAAATGAGCGGGCAGAAGAATGAAAAACACAAAAGAGGCAAGTAAGACACCAGCCGCCTGATAATTAAAGAAAGTGATTCGAAAATTTTTATACATAACAATATCTTTATAACTCTATACGAAAAAAGACTTTATCTGCGATTAAAAAGTCCGTCTTTGATTATTCCTTCCGATCACATACAGAAAGCCTGTCTCTCATTTGGAGAAACCGGGTCTTAAATGATCGGACCTATACAGATCCTTTTGTTTGAAGCGCTTTAAGGATAGGAGGAGGGATCCTTAAATAAGCTGTTTCAGGGATTCCGATCAAAGATATCTGACACCGACCCTAACTCATTAAAATCATTCCGGGTGATCCAGACCTTTCCCGACCACTTCCTGAGTTTCATTTATGATCAAAAAAGCCTTTGGATCAATCGTCATGACAAGGTCTTTCAACTTCGTCAACTCAAAAGGGCTTATCACGCTGTAGATAACTTCAACAGGAGAGTGGCTGTAAGCCCCTTTCCCGGAGAGCAGAGTTGCCCCACGGTGAAGCTTAATCAGGATCTGCCGGCAAATTTCTGAAGATTGAGAAGAAATTATCCAGACACTCCTACGTTCGCTGAAACTGCTGATAATTCGGTCCATAACAGATCCGGATGTATAGACATAGATGATCGAATAGAGAGAGGCATTAAGGTCAATCAAAAAGGCACCCAGTATTAGTGGAATGGAATTGAGGAAAAAAGTGACCAGACCCACGCGGATGGAAAGTTTGCGATTCAATACCATAGCTATGATCCCTGTGCCCCCTCCCGACCCTCCGGCCCGAAAGATCAGCCCCGCACCCACTCCCGATATAACTCCTGCAAAGAGGCACGCTAGAAGAGGGTTTTCCACGGGAATGTGAAGTGTGGTCGTTACTGTCAGAAAAAAAGAAAGCGATGCCATGCCCAGCAGGCTGAATCCAAAGAATTTCCCGGAGAGCATAGTCCAGCCTATGATGAAAATAGGAATATTTATCAAAAAGACCATTATGCCTATGGGAAGCTGGGGAATCAGGTAATGGATGACCAGGGCTAATCCTGAGACTCCTCCGCTGATGAGTCTGTGATGAATCAAGATGCCATTGATAGAAACGGACCACAGCAGGGCTCCTGCAATAATGAATAAGGAAGGAATCCATATATTTTTCTGGAGAACAGAACTACGTATCGTGCCCCAGATTTTTTGCTTTTGCATTTGTTTCTCCTCGTTAAATGAACTTTTATCAATGGCATAACTATCGATATAAAAACAAGTAGAAAGTAGGGGGGATATTGGATACTATAATTATCCCCAGAAACTGGACAGAGCAATAAGGTGCATGATAGCCTGCAAAAGCATTGAGGAGGCAAGGCAAAATGCACAATCTGCGGAAGCGACATGATGCGGCATTCAAAGCAAAAGTGGCCCTGGAAGCAGCGAAAGGCGAAAAGACCATAGCCCAACTATCCAGTTAATTTGGAGTTCATGCTAATCAGATTCGACAGTGGAGAAAGCAGCTTCTTGAAGAACTCCCGCGACTGTTTTCAGGTCGTCGGAGAAAACAAGAGAAGAATGAAGAGGAACTCAGATCGGAACTGTACCAGCAGATTGGTCAGCTCAAGGTTGAACTTGACTGGCTGAAAAAAATCACAGACACTCCGTTAAAGAGAAAAGAATGTTGATAGAGACTGGAAACTCCATGATCCCCGTATATCGGCAGTGTGATCTGCTGGAATTAGCCCGGTCATCGCTCTTTCTCCTTTCTCACGTGTTATCGCTAACACCCTTTTAGGAGATATCGATGGCCTAACTCAATACCTCAAATTGCGAACTTTCTTTTACACTA
>JAFGPZ010000052.1 GCA_016935935.1 Deltaproteobacteria bacterium | reverse complement strand
TGCCAGATGTATATATTCTGTTTCCACCCAATCAAACTCTTCGGTTGCCTTGAGAACCTCTTCCATGGCCCTGTCCGTCGTCATTCGCCGGGCACTTCCGCAAATTCCCAAGATCTTTATTTTCTTTTCAACCATAACCTCTTTCCCCTTTTAATAGAATCCCCTGGCAACGTATTCAATAACAAAACATGCGATCCACTTTTTCATAATACCAACGGGCATTGAAGCTCCCCACACCAAGGCTGAGGGGAATCTTCAATCGGTTAGTAAGTTAGGATGCGCCTTTGGCAGAAAGCCCACTCATTAACGCATTAGTACATTCGTTCGTTCGCGTATACTTATCTTCTTGAGCGTGGCAAGGAAATTGTTTCTTCTATATTCACTAGATAATACCACCACAAGCAGCGGGGGATACGCTCGCTTTTCAGTTCATACTCTATAGTGGCCATTACTATTATTTCGCAGTCAATCCCACCATCGAAGTCGATCGTTGAATTATATCACTTCTACACGTACCTTCTATTTTACAGGCATACGGATGATAGCCTTTTTCATGCGGTCCATGGCCTCCTCGATCTTTGCTATATCTGCCGCATAGGATACGCGGATAAAGCCTTCACATCCGAATCCGCTTCCATTGGTCAGTACGACGCCTGCCTCATTGACGAGATACTGCACCAGATCCAGCGAGGGGATTCCCAGTTCACGAATATCAGCAAAAGCATAAAAAGCGCCCTTTGGCATAAAGCAATGGACACCAGGAATATCGTTCAGCCGTTCCACTGTTATATCTCTCCTTCTGCGATATGCCTCTTTCATTTCCGCCACGCAATCCTGGGGACCCGTAAGTGCGGTTATGCATGCCCTCTGGGAAGGGGCATTGGCGCTGATGTTGATAGTATGATGATATTTAAGAAACTGTAAAAATCTTTCCTTGGAAGCGGCCAGATATCCTACCCGCAATCCCGTCATCGCGTAGACCTTGGAAAAACTGTTAACCTGCACAACGACATCCTTGGCATCGGGAAAGGAAACCATACTCTTATACTTATCGTCACTGTAGACAAAGCTGTCATAGACTTCATCGGCGATAATGGTAACGTTGTGCTTCCGTGCGATCTCGACAATCTTTCCCAGCACGTCTTCAGGATAAATGGCACCCGTCGGATTATTGGGGCTTAATACAATCATCGCCTTCGTCTTCGGCGTGACCGCGCGCTCGATGTCGGCAGGATCTGGGATGAAGTCGTTCTCACTCTTCAGCTCCACTAAAACGGCCTTTGCACCTGCCAACGTGGCATTGACGAGATAAGGGGGGTAGTAGGGAACGAGGATTATGACCTCATCGCCGGGATTGACTGTGGCCATTACTGCGATGTGGAGGGCCGCCTGCCCCCCTGCGGTAATCAGCAACTCATCCCGCCAGTCATACTGCGCACCTTGATCTTTCTCTATCTTTTCGGCAACAAGCTGCCTCAGTTCAGGATCTCCTCGATCTGGCGCATAATGGGTATAGCCTGCATCGAGGGCCTTCTTGGCTGCCTCAAGAATGTGCGCAGGCGTCGTAAAATCCGGTTCGCCCAATTGAAGGTAAATACAATCCTTTCGACCGGCGGCAAGATCCATTATGCTGTAAAATGGGGATCTTTCAACTGCAAGTATTCTGTCTGCTAACATAAAAACTACTCCTCTTGTTTGACAAATTTCCTCTCCATGGAGAGGATTAGGTATTTAAATCCAACAAAAAATTTGGCAATATGAACCATCTGTTCTGTATATTATCTTGTAATTTCTCGTCATAGACATCCTTAAATGTCCATCTGAAATAGTCTGCCTCATTACCCCGATATACATGGGCATCAGCCTCCTCGAAAGATGCTATGTCTTACCTCCCCTTGAGATCTGGCATAACGTTACAAAACCAGCAATTTCGTCATACCGGCACAGGCCGGGAGAGGGACAGTCCCTTTAGAGACAAGTGCTTTCGGATTCCGGGTCAACCCCGGAATGACGTGAAAGAGTATTGTGCAAAGCCCCCCTTCCTCTTCCACTCTATAAGATTCTCTCAAATATTTCAATATTAGACAACTTATAGCATCAACCTCTTTAATCGTTAAAATACATAGGTGGTCCCAACACTATTGAGAAGAAACTGCTCAGGCATTTCAGCTGCAAACTGATTGATTGCCTTCCATCCGGTACAGTGCATCGGGATTACAAATGCCGGGTTAAATTTCTTCATCTCCATAATTGTCTTTCCTATAATAGGCTCAAAGATAGGCCCTGTGAGATGAAACCCCCCTAATACTGCATGAACCTGTTCGGTGTCAGATATCTTTTGCGCATACTTAACGGTATTTATTATGCCGGTATGGGAACAGCCACCAATAACAACGAGTCCCTTCCCTTTAACATTAATGAAAAACCCACGGTCATCAAGAAATGGATCTACGATCCATTTCTCATTGATCTGGGCTTCGGCCCACGGGTGACCTTTTTCAAAGTCTGTTACCCGATCCACTTCTCCCATCACACCAATCAGGTTAGATGCCAGTGTGGATGGATCAATCTCCCTGCGAATTTCAACACCGGTCTCTCTTAAAGTATTCTCGTCCAGCAGTGGCATATTGCGAGTTTCACCATTGGGTGGATTCATCCGTCTAGGGAAAAAGGCGTTTGGATGTAGAACCAGGGGTATCCCCTTTTTTACCTCTCTCAGTACATCCAGAAGGCCACCATAGTGGTCTCGGTGACCATGGCTCAAAACAACACCCTCTATCGCCTTCGTATCAACATCGAAAACCTTGATGTTGTGCATCAGACATAGAGCAGACCGCCCTGCATCCATCAGTACAACATGCTTTTCAGACCCGGCGAATACCTTGATAAGGCATGACAGTCCATGTTCCGCCAAGGGACCTATATCAGGGAACGCCTTTGGCCGCTTCATAACTTTGGTACTCTCTATAAGAAACGTATCAACATAATTGTCCACCAGTACGGTTATTTCGACTCTTTCTGATTCATGTAAGATTGGTTCTGACATTGCATAAATCCTTGAAAAGATTTTTAAGAGGTACAGGAAGATAAATCACCAGCTCCTCCCATTTATGAGCAGTGGATTAGCCAGCGATAATCCCTGTTTTCCTTATACGGCAGGGGATAGCTCGCAGTTGAGGAGTCCCAAGGACGGAGTTGAAAAGAGGACTGCCACTGGTCAGCATATTGATATTGGAATCCCGCCATCTAAACATCTCTTTCTCACCCGCTTCGGGAAACCACCAGCCGTAATCGACCATAACAACACCCGGGCCGATCGATTCCGTGATGGCAGCATCGAATCGGGCCTTTCCCCAGGGTGAGGCCACTTCAACGGAATCACCCACGCTAAGGGAATACTTTTCAGCCGTTTGAGGATTGATCCGTATCGTCGGCCCTTTCGATTTCTTTCTCAGAGAGACTATCCCCCGGTAGGCGGTATGAAAAAAGTGTTTCGGTTTTGCCGATGTCAGGAGAAGCGGAAATGCGTCGGCCGCCTTTTCCTTCACATCGGCTGCAGGAAGGGGATCATACCCCCCTTTCTCCATGATGGAGGAATAGATTTCTACCTTACCCGATGGCGTAGGAAAACCCTTCTCCCTGTATTTAAAATAACGCTTCTTACCTTCTAACAGGCCTGCCTCACAAAATTGTTTATAGTTGAGCCCCGACGGTGCCAGTATCTCATCGAGACAGCCATCGATATCTCCCCAGAAACATTCCTCCAGCCCGAGCCTCTTCCCCAGTTCGTTGATTATCTTTATATCGGACCAGCATTGCCCCTGCGGTTCGATAATTTTCGGTCGTGCTTCGATATAACCGTGAACCATGCCATATTGTCCTATATCATTGAACTCCATGTTTGTAGCTGCCGGCAACACCAAGTCGGCAAGGGCTGCCGTGGGGGTCATAAAGAGATCGGACACCATCAGAAAATCCAGTTTATTCAGTGCATTGAAGACGCTCTGTGATCCGGCGTAACTGATAACTGGATTACTCCCCTGAATGAGAAGCGCTTTTATGGGATAGGGCTTTTCATCTAATATCGTCTTGATTAACAGTGCCCCGGGAACGGCAGGCACACGAAGGGATGTCCCATAGTATGCGCTGATGGATTGTATTTTTTTGTCACCTGCGCTTTCCAGCCTGATAAAATTCCGTGGAGACAGGACAGGTGGAAAGGCTGCCTGTATATTCCCTCCGGGGACATCCAGATTCCCTGTAATGGCCATAAGTATAACCAGGGCACGGCAGGTGCTTGTATTATTGGTTCCGTTGTTTTCTGCGGCATTCCCGGCATGCAAAACGGCCGGGTTGGACTTGGCATAGAGCTCTGCCGCACGAATAATCTTATCCTCGGAAACCCGGGTTTTCCTCGACACAACGCCCGGGGTGTAGGGCTTGACATAATCGCGCAATAGCTCGAATCCCGTCGTCCATTCCTCGACAAAAGTCGCGTCAAACAACCCCTTGGAGATTATGACATGCAAAAAACAAAGAGCCAGCAGATCATCGGTTCCGGGCTTGATCTGAAGCCAAAGATCGGCCTTGCGTGCTAATTCGGTTTTGTAAGAATCGATCACTATAAGCGCCGGATTATGGGCATCGAGACAGCGCTTGACCTGGACACCCAGGACGCCTTCCTCATTAGTATCGAAGGGATTGCTTCCCCACAGCAGGATACATCGTGTGGACATTTCATAATCGGGTACGGGAAGGAACCCGCAGGTCACCCGCGCCATAAGTTCCCGGGGCCAGTGACAGACATCGTTTCTTGCCGCCACATTGGAAATTCCGAAGCTATTGGCAAGTCTCATCAACAACATATACTCCAATCCCTTCGGGGCGCCCTGCATGAATGCAACCGTTTCCGCACCAAATCCTTCCTTTGCGTGCTTCAACTGACAGGAGGCATATTCCAGCGCCTCATCCCATGATATCTCGTCCCAACTGCCTCCGCCTCGTTTGCCACTTCTTCGGAGAGGAGTTTTCAGTCTGTCGGGATGATATATCCTTTCCAGGGAGGCTGCCCCTTTAGAGCATATGTAACCACTGCTCCTGCTGTAATCGATGTCGGACGATACACAAACCGCCTTGCCTCTATCGACCAACACCTTTATACCGCAACCGCCATGATCAAAACGGGCACAGCGTGTCTTAATCCATTTAACGTCGGACATGAAGTCTTTTCATCCCTATTAATTAAAAACTATGATCTCTTCGCAAGCAAACTATTGATCAGAATAGCCCACGTCATTCTTTCTCAGTAAGATAGATTGATTAACGAAACTCCATGCGGCAAATGTCGTAACTTTAAGGGATATCCCACAACTTGCTACGGGATATCCCTTAACTGTTTATCTTGCTATCCGCAGTGGAAGTATTTTTCGACATACTCTTCCAGTTTTTCAGGATCTATGACAATCTCTTCCCTGATATTCTCATCCTTGAAGGCTTTCAGTTGTTCTATTGTCCTGTCTATCAGTTCAGAGGGAAATCCGATTTTGTCATACAATTCCCGTTCAGCCTCCAGAGCCTTAGCCGATTCGACACACGATCCGGGAAGATCGTCATATTTTTCCGCCAGTTTCCTGTCCTTGAATATATTTTCAATCAGATAGAGATCGTCTGCAACCTTGAGTGATTCTTCGGGGTTGGTCAGTCCCCAGTGTATAGCCGCTCCGAGGGCAGAAAGCAGGTGATAGGGATTGGACGATAGATCGGGAGACCGTATTTCGAAGGTCTGCTTCTCGGGAAGTTCGAATGGTTTTCTGATTTCACCATAATTGACGATCTGTCCTATATTGGCCACATTCTCTCCCCATCCGAGGGGAATTCTCACAAGGACAGACCTGTTTCTCGGACCCCAGCATATCTTCGTCGGCGCTTCCTGGTGAGGAACCAGTCTCAGAAAGGACGTAGGAATTGTATTTCCGAAGGCCGTGATGCTCTTCGCATACTTAAGTGTTCCACCTATCATCTGCCGTGCGGCAAGGCTCAGTTCTCCATCCTGTCCCACCATGACGCCTCTTCCGTCCTTTTCACCACAGAAATGTATATGAAGACCCGAACCAGCATGCCCCACCTCAATCTTGGGGGCAAAGGTAACGGCGACTCCCCTCTTTGCGGCGATATTCCTGATGATCCATTTTGCAATTGTTATATGATCAGCCATTTCTTCTATAGGCTCCGGAAGTAGTTCTATCTCGTGCTGTTCCGCAATCTTTGTTCCTTTGGGGGGAAGATCGCCTACTTCAGAATGGGCATATTTCACATTGATACCGCATTTGCTGAGTGTTGTCAGTATCTCTTCACGCATGGCTTCCGCCTTTACGAAGGGTGACGATTCGTGATAATTCCTCTGTGGAACTGAAGGAAATCCATCGTCTTCAACATCCATGATGACGTAGTACTCAAGCTCACCAAGCGCCTTCAGTATAATTCCAGTGTCTTCCGTAATCTTGTTGCTCACCATTTTCACAATATTGTAGGGTCCGATCCCAAGAGGCTTGCCACTGTTATCGATGTAAGAACACATCAGATTCAGTGACGGGACAACGCTGAAGGGGTCCAGGAATGCGCTACCGTATCTGGGGACAACGTAAACATCGGAGTTGGCCGTATCTATATAGGGGAAAAGACTGGATCCGTCGGCCCTCTCTCCCGCTTCCAGTACGAGATCGAGATATTTGAGATTCTTCACGGGGAAATTGAGTCTCTTGATCCTTCCATCGGCTCCGGGATAACAGAAATTGACAAGCTCTATTCCTTTTGCACGGATAAAATTAATTATATCTTCCTTAGTGAAGGATCCAGGTTCTTTCCCCAGAAACCTCACAAGGAGATTCATTTCCATATCAAATTTATAATCTTCATTCATATTGTTCCTGTCCATCATTAAGATCTCCTTAAAATATAATCGTTTTATGTTCCTATACCATTAGGATGATTCATACAATCTTCATCCTTTGGTTTCACTGTTGTAACAGGAGTGTAATTGGAATCACTATGAATCTATGCCCAATATGCGCGCCGCGTTTTCCCCCAGGATCTTTCGCTTCGTTTCATCCTTCAGTTCCAGCCCTTCTATAACCTTGATATTTTCCTTGATCGTCGGTACTCCCGGCCAGTCTGATCCGTATATCACCTTGTCTGCCAGCCGATCCATCTCGGGGAAATAGTTCAACAGCCGTTTCGGGGGAAGTCCCGATATCTCCATATAGACATTCTTGTGGAGTCTTGCCAACCCGAACGCCCGATCATACCAGAAGGGGCGACCACTGTGGCACTGAACCAAAGTCAGATCTGGAAAATCCACAGCTACATCATCAACATAGATAGGATCTCCGTACTTAATTCTGGAACCGACAAAAATCGATGATCCAAGATGCATAGATACCGGTATTCCCAGTTCCTGAGCCTTCGCATAGATTGGGTAGATCATAGGATCGTTTGGATAATAATACTGGTAGGTAGGGTAGAGTTTTAATCCACGGAAGCCATATTCTGCTACAAGCCTTTCCAGTTCCTGGGCAGGTCGAGGTGTGGTTAGGGGATTGACGCTTGCAAAGGGTATTAGCCTGGAACTTTTGGAACAAAACTCGGCCACATACTCGTTATTTGATATGCCCGTAGTAATGGGCGCCAATTCCGCCAGTATTACGACGTAATCTATCCCCCCTTCATCCATCAGCCCGAGGAACCCCTCTGGCGATGAATATGCCTCTATCGCCGTCTCACAATCCTGCCATGAACTGCGAATATAACTGCCGTAGCACTCCGTCACAGTCTCATAAAAGGCGGTGTGCACGTGAAAATCTATAATCATAACTAGCTCCTTGCTGTTGAATCGATGCGAGCGCACTTTTTACGACACTTCTGGCAGACACCGCTATGATACTGGTGAAACTGGATATGCTCCGTGTCAATGCCATGTCTGTAGAAATAGTGTCGGTTACATACACGGCAATAACCGCGGATATAAGAAGGATCTGATTTTTTCTTTTCTCTACCAGAAGTTCCGGTTTCTTTAGAATCGCTCATATCAATATCCTCTTTTTTACTTTCGAAAATTTCGGACCTTATGTGTCCTTGCCCAATGTTTAAACACGAAGCAATATGAGGGCATCGACGGCCTTGACGCCTTTGCCCTCTTCGAAAGCAATGAGTGGGTTGATGTCAAGCTCTGCAACTGTATCCTTCAATTCACTGGCCATACAGGCAACCTTCAGCAGGGTATTGGTAATTGCCCCTGTATCGGAAGGTTTGCTTCCTCTCACGCCCTGAAGGATTCTGGCGCCGCGGATTTCTGAAACCATGTTTTCCACGTCGACAGTGCTGACGGGCAGGACCTTTATGGAGACATCCTTCATTACTTCCACAAGGATTCCTCCAAGACCGAACATCATGGTCGGTCCGAAGGGCTCTTTCCGGGATACGCCGATAATTGTTTCAATACCCTTTACAGAAACCATTTCCTGAACCAGCACTCCCTGGACCCTGGCATCTGCCTTGTACTTTTTACCGTTGACGATAATTTGCTCATAAGCTGATCTCAGTTGCTCTTCTGATTCAACATTTAACCTGATGACATCGGCCTCTGTTTTGTGGAGTATATCAGAAGAAACCAGTTTTGCCGCAACGGGATACCCTATATTCCCCGCGATTTTAATCGCCTCATCGGGAGAGGTTGCAAGGGCTTCATCCACAGTGGAAATGCCATATGCCCTCAGTACGCCCTTTGCATCATACTCATTAAGCGACGAGGCACCTCTTACCTTAGCAGAATGAATGATATTCATCGCCTTTTCCCTGCGGTCTTGGGGCATGTCCACTACTGATTCATCTATGGTTTCAGGGTTTTTATACTTTTCCTTGAATTCTTTATAACAGATAATTGAATTCATTAGTTCGGCACAAGCACTGGCCGTCTCGGAAACTGGGATACCGTTATCAACAAGGTGCTTGACCCACTCTTTTGGTCCTTCGGGCCAGCACACCATCATGGTTTTGTCCCCCTTGTATTTGCGCATTATATCAGTAAGACCCGTGGCCCTGATTTCGGCGGTTGCCTTGGACATAAGAAGGAAGGGTACAACTATATCAAAATCATCCACTTCCATCATTACTTCCGTGGCGTCCTTGATTAACCCCGGCACGCTGAGAGTCTGACCGGTAAGATCTACGGGATTTTTGATGGAACCAAACGCAGGTACGACCTCTTTCAGCTTGTTTTCCGTTGCTCGCGTTACTTCAGGAACAGTCATGTCGAATTCTGCACAGCGCTCTGTCAACAGTATACCCCCGCCACCGGACTCGGTCATGATGCCTACCCTTTTCCCTTTGGGAAAGGATGTCAGTGATGCAAGGGCCATCGAGTAATCGATCAGATCGGGTACATCCCGGGCAACGATGACTCCCTTCTGTTTAAAGATCGCATCATAGGATTCTGCCGAACCAACCATTGCCCCCGTATGGGACTGGGCGGCTCGCTGGGAGGCTTCCGTCCCCCCAACTTTCAGAATGATGACGGGTTTACCCTTCTCGGCGGCTCGGTGCAATGCACGCACTAATTTTTGACCGTCCTCTACTCCTGCAAGGAATCCTGCGATTACCTTCGTCTGAGGGTCATCGACCATGTATTCAACAAAGTCACAAAACTCCAGGTCAGCCTCATTCCCCGTGGCAGCCCAGTGACTCATGCCGAGCCCCATCTTCATTGCACGATCGAATATGGTAGCTCCGAAGGCGCCGCTCTGTGTAATCAGTCCTGTGTTACCCGGAACCATTTCCTTAATGACCTCGACTGACTGCGAAAATGTGGCTACAGTCCTGTTTACGATACTTATAAATCCATTCGTGTTGGGACCGTATATAAGCATTCCCGTTTTCTTTGCAAAATCCGTGAGTCCCTGCTGTGCCTTCTCCCCCTCGCCGCCAACCTCTGAAAACCCTCCAGTTATCACAACTGCAACCTTAACACCTTTCACATGTCCCATTTCCAGGTTCTTAAGCACGTGTTTGGCAGGAACTATGACCATGAGCATATCGATATCACCAGGCACGTCATTCAGACTTGGGTAACACTTTATGCCGGCAATCTCATCGTACTTCGGATTGATGGGATAGATATTCCCCGGATAACCGAATCGCTTCATATACGCCAAAGGCCTGCCACTCAGTTTATTCAGGTCTGCCGAAGCTCCTAATATCGCGATCGACCGTGGTTTGAAAAGATATTCCAGATTCTTTCTTCTTTTATTATCCATGTGTTGTGTTCCTTCCAAAATAATTTTTAGCCCTTCAGGCCTTAAGGCAAATGAGACCTTTGAAAGACTCCCCCCAAAGGTCTCATTTCGTATTACTTCAAACAGCCTGTTTTTGTCTATTCCGCTTTAGGCGTGGTATAACGTTTATCGGGATCCAATTCCCTCAGCGTCTTCAATTCTATCTCGGTGGGGGGCTTGGTGTATTCGATCTTCTTGGGAATAACCATTTCAAATCCCGTCCGTTCCTTGACCTCTTCTATGGTGGCACCTGGGTGGAGGGTATCCAGACACATTCTCTTGGATTCCTTTTCGAATCCAAAAATACCCAGATGGGTTATGACCTTGTAAATGCCTCCTGCAAGAAGCCCGGCATCCCTGCGACTCGTTCCACCCTGCAGATATCCGGGGGTAGTAATGAAGTCCACCTTCTCTACGAAGCGTTTCTTTTCGTGATGCATTGCCACGAGTATCCTGGAAGCAAGACTGGCAATATCATTGGCTCCACCCGTCCCCGGAAGTCTTACTTTGGGATTATCGGCATCACCAATAAATGAACTGTTCAGGTTTCCATACTGATCAATCTGCGCTCCGCCGAGAAAACCATAATCCACATAACCCCTCTGCTGGAGGAGCAAAATATCGGTAATGGAGAGCAGCATATTGGCCCTTCTGGCAGCTCTCTGCTCATTTGTACTGGGAGGTAGTTTCCCTATCTGTACATGCGGCCCTATGACACCCCCCTCAAAGAGGATGGTCAACGTGGGTGCATGTAATTTCTGCGCAAGTATGCAGGATATAAGTGGCATCCCGGCTCCTCCAAAGACGATTTTGCCGTCTTCGAGGAACCTGGAGCTCATAATGGCAACCAGTTCGGCTGTGTTGTAATCTGATTTAGTCATTGTAAATCCCCCTTCCCTCGGTTGTCGCTTCCAGGATGTTCTGAAATCCGATCTTCTCAATGTACTCGTTCCAGCTGGCCGGAGAATAGACATACTCATCCAGGTATTCCTTTACCCCATCAGGTCCCTTACCCATCATCAGTTTAACATAGTAATCCATGTGTTTGAATGCGGGTTGATATTGCCCGTAACATTCGTGAGGAAGGCTGCCGTAGGGAACCTCCACTACCGCGTCCACACAGAAAAAACCGATTCCAGTGCGGTCCGGCGCCCTCCGGATCTGATCATTACTTACAATCCGCTCAGTCGTAACAATAACCTTGTCTGCAGCAAGGGCTATATCTCTGTCCATAAAAGGGAAACCATCGCTCTGCACATTACCGTAGGCGTCGCAACGCTGCGTGTGCAGTATGGCAACGTCCGGATTGAGGGCAGGGATGAGTGCCAGTTTCTCTCCCGTATAGGGACAGTCTATCTCTTTTATGTCCGCTAACCGGGGAAATAGATCCGATCCCAGCATGGACCGTGCGGGGATGAAGGGAACTCCCATCGCGCCTGCGCGATACCTGAGACCCAGGCTCATATGACTCCACTCCTCGAATTCCGCAAGTTTTTTCTCCATGTAATGACGCATTACCCTGGACACTCCCCAGGTAACACCGGGACTGAACCAGCTCGTTACAATACGTCTTACAACTCCACCTACCAGAAGAAGATCTCCTTCCGTGGATGAGATACTTCGCGAGTAAGTTATGTCCTTCTTCTTCTGTCTTATCATCTCCCAAACAGCGGCCATAGCGGTACCGGAATAGTGACACCCGCCTGAAGCAACATGGTCGCCGTCCCTGATTAATCCAATCGCATCTTCAAGGGACATAACCTTGTCACGCAGACCTCTGTTCTTCTTGTCGATGACTTCTCTCAATTCCAAATAAGATTTCACCATTTACATTTATCCTCCGTTTATTAATGCGCCCGCAAAAGGAACATAATGTCGCATCGCGAATGTATACCCGCAATCCCAGATATCTTCATACCTTCATCCGATACCGTGGATTTGCCTCTCTTCGGACTGCTACGGACTCCATATCAGTGGCTCTTATCACCACAATAATCCTTCCTATTCGCATTTTACGATCACATTTTTTAATTGCAGCACCTACAAATCACGCATCCCAGAAAACCAATCGCCAGAAAATACGCAAGCCTTCTTCTGGAATGTGGGATTCATAGCTGAGGTACATTCGTTAGACTCCACGCCCGAAACAGGGCGTGGAGTCTAACGGACTGTACATTTATCAGTTCATCAGATATAAGTATTGGTCTTATTTTATAACAAACTTTCCGCCTTCGACTGCGAGGGTTTTAACCCCTCCCGTGCCGTCACCCTCTTCGTCCATTGTTGTGTCACCGGAAATACCCGGATAATCCTTCAGACTCGCCCAACCCTTGCGGATCTTTTCGCGATCCTTTTCAAGATCCTCCGGCTTGTTAGTCACGCCCTGTTCTTCAATGACCTTCTTGATAATGTACATATTGTCATAGGCACGAAGTCCACCATAGGTCGGGTCTTTCCCGGCAGGCGAACGTTTCTTGAATTCCGCCACAAACTTTATCACGCGAGGATCGGGGTTTCCCTGAATCCAGGCCGCAGTGGAACCGTAATAGCCCTCGACCGCCTCGCCACCAACCTCGATCAACCCGGGAGTACTGTTGCAGGCGCCGCCAACGAATGGGGCCTTGATTCCCTGACGCCTGGCTTCAATGGCTATCTTAGCTCCCGCCTCATAACAACTGCCCAGTCCGATGCCATCGGGATTTAGAGCCTTTATCTCTGTTATAAATGGCGCAAAATCAACGGTCTGAGTCTGGAATGAAAACATCTTGAGGAGCTTTATTCCATGTTTTTCAAAGAGAACCGGCATTATAGCCTTACCCTCACTGGCAGATACTGCATCTTCCGAATTATAAAGAACGACGGCTGTCTTTATGTTGTATTTTTCCTTCCACTTCTTAATGGCCGGCTCAAGCTGCTTGTCGCTGGTCAGTGTATTTCTGAAACCCCACTTGCTAAGCTTCGACAATCCCGGTTTGGAAGAACAGAATGCGATACAGACGACTTTCAACCTTTCGAGTTTCGGGAAGGCTACTTCACAGGTAGAACTCTGACAGGGACCATTGACAACGAGGACTTTATCCCTCTTTGCAAGTTTTTCGATGAGAGGA
>JAFGPZ010000311.1 GCA_016935935.1 Deltaproteobacteria bacterium | reverse complement strand
CTTGACCCGGAATCCAGTGTTTTTAAGCAGTTCTGGATACCGGCTTTCGCCGGTATGACGTCTTGGGAGACTTTTTACGACTCCATCAACTCTTAAAAGGAAATTTATTCTGCTTACCATAAATAATTGTTGTAGCAAAACCACCCCCTTTCTATTTATCCGACCGAGTCCCTCAGATCATGAAAGACCATATTAGCAGAACTGACTTATTTCCGAAACATCAAATATTGCTGTTTCATAATCTACCTTCTTATTCTCCTTCGCTTCTCTCTCCTTTAATTTCTCGCGGTTATACTCTTTTACCTCCCCGCTGAAGGGAAGATCTCCAAACTCCAGATATCTGACGGCCCTTTTGGCATCTCTCACAGGGATTACAGCCCCCCTGGCATGTCTGTTTGGCGCCCAGGGAACATCTATCACACCCGCCTCGAATCCCCTAACTGCTCCTATGGCAATATCCCCGTCACCCAGTTCCAGTGTTTTGTCGAGAATCGAGCAGGCCTCCATGCGTATTATTTCCATTTCCTGTCTCACGTTATCATCGATGGGCAACCTTCTGTCGCCGATCATCTGAATAGCTATCTTCGTGGCACGCAGACCCGCGGCATTGGCCTCTTTCGTAGGGATTCCTTCAAATTCTTCAGTCGTCTTTGTTATGACCTGCGTGGCCCCCGCGAGTGCGGCAATGATGCCCCCCATAGCAATTACGGAAGAAGCCTTAGCCTCATCAGGGGGAAAGGCCTGCATCCACTCATGAGTGGCTATGGAGATGAACATGTCCTCATACCCGCACCGCTTCAAATACTCCTGACATACATCTTCCATGATATTAAGGGCGGCCACATCCTGTACAATATCGAGATTCTGTGTAAGACCAATACTGTAATACCTTAAACCCTGTCCTGCCGCAAGTAAGGCCTCCATAACACCAATCGCTATACCTATTCCGGGTGGAATAAGCGTACCGGTCAAAAATCCCGGCTGCTCCCGGTGGAGCATTACACCATTTTCTGCATAGTATGACGCAAGGCGATCCAGGTATTGGTAGTTCTTAATACCCTCACTTATGGGAATATCCTTTATGTATGAGACCGTATAGGAAATCCCACCGCCGAGAAAGGCGGAGCAGCCGGCGGCTATAGCCATCTCCGCCGTCAACTGCGGGAAGGGAGTTCCCGACAGCAGAATAATGGGACGATCGACAGACTCCACGACTTTTCTCACCTCTTTAACACCGTGATTTATTACGGGTAATCCGTTAAGCATGGATCTGCCAGCGTCACGGCTCGTATCTATCCCAAACTGAGCCTGATCGAGTTTCATATTTCTGGTATACGTGTCTGTTGTTGTGGGCAGAAGATCGGCGCCACCCTCATCCTGGAGGCATTTCAAGAGCTTGATGTGTTCATCTATAAGCGCCACGCCGCCCCGTGGTTGAATCAGTGTTTTCCCCTCCGACTTGGCTTTTTTGACGACGTTTACATAGTTTCTCTCAGGTGGAAGGCTTTTGTGAAAAGCGATAGCCTCGTCCAGATCTATTTCCCTGCCCGTGGGCCACATCGATAGAACCTTCTTTCTCTCCCTGTAGAATTCCTCGTCACTCCATCTCGCATTTTTGAGTTCCATATTTGAACAACCCCTTATAACCTTTTTAGATATTTCTTAGCCACCCTGAGCGCCTTGTCAGGGTCCATTTCTGACATGAGACCGATAGCATAGAGAAGATACTTTTCATCGAGGTAAAATGCAGGACTCTGAGGTTTCAGAGAAAATGGGTTTGCCGCAGAATAGACTGCTTCCTCTAATATTCTTTCAGGATATCGGTTAAAGATCAGTGGCCCTCCTGTGCCGATCAACGTTTTCGTGCCCCTGAGGTCCTTCCCATACTGCACAAATATGGGGCCTTCAGGTCCATAGGTTGTCTCTATAGTCCCGGCGTGCCTCTCCATAGCCAATCTCGCGGCATGTCGCGCAAGTTCAGTATCCAGGTTCTCCTCCAGTTCTGATTCTGGCAGCTTTTCGGGACAGAGAGGAAACTGGCTTATGGATTTGTGCAAATCGAAGGTCATATCCGCAAATCGCGCTTCAATGCACTCCTTCCCGGCTGCCTGAAGGATCGATAAGGCATTGTGACGCAATCCCAGATCACCTTCTACAGTTCTCTTCACGAAGGGCTCGGGAAGTCCTTTTTGAATGACGCCGGGCTCAATCGAGTCCCCCTTGGCTACGGAATGGATATCGGTAGTTGCCCCTCCGATATCTACCATTACGAGTTCACCAAGGCCTTCCTCACGAGATGTACCTTCGGCGATTAACCTTGCCGCCGCCAGTACGGCTGTGGGGGTTGGCATTAATATACCATCAACAAACCGTTCGGCGTTCTTCAATCCTTTGGCATCTATAATCCTGCTTATAAAAACTTCTCTGATAATAGAACGTACTTCGTCGACCTGAAGTAATCCTATTTCGGGCATGACATTATCGGCGATGATATAGTCCTTCCCCCTGGAATCAAGGATTGTCTGTATATCATCGGATGCGCTTTTATTGCCCGCGATAATGATGGGAACACTCAGTCTTGACTGACCGAGAACAGAAGCATTGTGCAGGATTGTTGCCCTGTCGCCGCCATCTGTTCCCCCGGCCAGAAGTACAATATCTGGAGCCATGCCCTCAAGTTCATAGAGTTCCCTCTTGGTCAACTGATATGAATAGACGCCAACCACCTTTGCCCCGGCACCAAGGGCGGCCCTCTTTGCTGCTTCGGCCGTAAGTTCTGGAACTAAACCTATGGTTACCATTTTCAGGCCACCTGCCGCACTGCTGCATGCGAGCTTGTATCGATATTTAAAATTTTTGCCCTGTTGTTTGTTGATTTCATCGAGAACGGCATTGAGCCCCACAGTAATATCAGTATCCACCGTGGATGGACTTTGTGTCCTGGCAATCACACATTCACTTTCAAAATCTATCAGTACGAGTTTTGTGAAGGTACTGCCGAAATCTATGAAGAGCCCATGGCTTGACATCTCACTCACCGTCTTTCACTCCCAGATCTTTCTTCAGATCATCCATCACAACTTTGGGAGACGTATCGGGAGGATATACCCTGTTGAAGCCCATCTTCAGGAATCTTGATTCCACATCCCGCCAATTCTGCCTCCCCACAACGAGCCTTCCGCCACCCACAAGATGGATATTGCCCTTCCCTGCCTCAACGCACTTGTCTCGGAAACCTATGCAATCCAGTTCACCATGACCACAAAGTGAACCGACCAGAATAGCATCGGCATTCGTCTCTATTGCCGCTTTAATAAAATCTTCCTGCGTAACGAATATTCCCAGATTTACTACATTAAACCCTTCCTGTCGAAGTGAATATTCCATAATTTTATTCCCAACGACATGGGCATCCACTCCCAGTACTCCTAAGACAACGGTCTTTTGCTCCATCGACTGCCCTCCAATATTGTCAAGTTTTCAATGTTTTCCAAGAATTAGTTGATTCGGGTCTTTATAAAAAAACACCCCTGAGATATTAAATGAACGAGAAAGGTTTGCTATTTTGAAAAACTCTTCCCACAAATCCGAGAAAACCCCGCCTTGCGCCATTTTCGCGATTTCCTGCCTTCCCAGAGAAAGATGATAATGTTCTTTTGTGTTCCAAGCGTTATGTTATATGTAAATCGTACACGGACACAAGCAAAAAAGGATCACCTTATTTTAAACCGGG
>JAFGPZ010000310.1 GCA_016935935.1 Deltaproteobacteria bacterium | reverse complement strand
TCTTCGGTCAGTTAGCCCTTCCGCTTCAGATTCACGGGTAGCGCATAAACAAACACGATAACACTGAACTAAAAAAGCCGTCCCGAAGGACGGCCTTTTTAAGAAAATACTCTTTTCTGAATTCCGTCGCGACATACGCGAACGGCATCTCTACAGTTCTTTATTAATCGGAGAATTCGCCGGTTATCCAGTAGAATAGTCAACGACTGACCCTTTTTCACCCTTTTTTCACCGCTTTTCACCCGCGACAGCAGGTGCATATTGTATCAGGCTTCTCTTTTAGTGCCTGCCTGCTCGGTACGTGCTATATATAGATTCGATAGCCCGCGTTATGCCATTGCGGTTTATTTTACCTTATGCAGTGCATTGCTGGCAGCATCTGTAAACTGGTAGACCAGGGGTGATGCGGTGAGCCAGGGGTGGGTGCCCATGGGAAACATGGCGATCTGCTCCATAGTCATATTGTTAACTATAGCTGCTGCTATAAGATTAACTACCTCCCCTACCGCATGTGTACAGCAGGCACAACCACCTAGCAGTTTACCTGACCGGCGATCAAAGGCTAATCTTACCCTCATAGGCATAGCATCCGGCAAAGTGCCGGGATGCTTTGATGCTGCTTCTGCCTCTCCAATCACTACTTCATATCCCAGAAAAGCAGCTTGATCATCTGTTAAACCTGCCATTGAAATGGCGGTATTATTAATAACGGTTGAAAATACACCGATAGTGCCTATGTTGCGCCATTGTGCCTGATAAAGGTTGGCAGCGGCAATTTTTCCTTCACGCGTTGCTACCGATGCCAGACGTACAGGTACGGGTTTGCCGGTGAAAAAAGAGTATTTCTCAGCACAATCGCCTACCGCAAAGATATTCTTGTCTGTTGTAGTCCTCTGGAATTCATCTACTTTAATACCACCGGTGGGTCCAATTACCAGCTCTGCTTCCTTTGCCAGTTTCACATTTGGTACAACACCAATACCTACGATAACCATTTCACACTTTATCTCCCGGCCATCCTGTAGCGAGATGGACTCCACCTTGTCGGTGCCATTAAAGGCTTTAACGCCATTGCTGGTGATTATTTCAACACCGCCTCCTTTGATAGCTTCCTCTGCCCTTACACAAAGATCGGTACTGCATACAGTTTGCAGGCAGTGCTCAAGCAGCTCTACAATAGTGATCTTATGACCTTTTTTTCGGCATTCATCAGCAAATTCCATGCCGATGAATCCTCCTCCGATTACCACGATATCGCCAACACCTTTAATAGCTTCTGCCAGTTCCTCGAGGTAATCGATATTCTTCCAGGTGAACCAGATATTCTTTTTATCCATTCCGGGTATTGGTGGTTGTAACGGGTTGGATCCGGTGGCCAGCACCAATTTGTTGTAGCCAACCACATCACCGCCTTTGGTCTTGACGGTCTTTGCAGCCCGATCGATGGCGACGACTTCATCTACCTTCAAGGCAGCCTCTCCCATTAATTTATCGGGCATAATATTTTTTTCCACTGACCCCAATGTACCGTAAATATAAGGAATGCCACATGGCACCATTACTTTTTCCTCCATACGGATAACCAGGATATCTTTAAGTCCATGATGCTTTTGTGCACACATGGCAGTTTGCATCCCCCCGGCACTGCCTCCGACAATTACCAATTCGTACTTTTGCATAATAAACCAACCTCCTTAACAAATTCTGATACAATAATAATTTGTTTGAATGGAGAAATTATACCTTACAGGAATATTCTACACAATGGTTTTTCTTCTTTAAACCCGGTCACGGTATTGTGGCAGTGTGGATTGACATGGTTACTCATGCTGTAATACCTTCCAATGGCCAATTCCTCAAATATTTTTTTGCTATTTCCGTAGCGCAGGTATAAGGATCTGTTTCTTTTTTCAGCAACCTGTTTACCAGATCATCGAGTTCTCCTTCAGCGATAAGTTTTTCCAGTATGGGAGTAATTATAGCGGCTTGAAGGGCCTCGTTCAGCTCGGCTGTGGCCTTACGACGGATACGCTCACGAAGAAGATCATTTTCCACGAGATTCCTGTAATGCCTATCAAGGCTTTGAAGCAATTTTTCAATACTTTTTTCGAACATCTCTTTCTCGAAAAGGCTTCCGATCCTGATAATAGGCGGACGCCATCCGCCAGGGAATGATTTCACCATATTGAGCATGTATGTCAGTTCCCGGTATAGCTTGTCGGCTCCCTCACGTTCATCCTTGTTGATAACGAATACATCGGCCACTTCAAGTATCCCGGCCTTTATCGCCTGGATATCGTCTCCCATACCAGGGACAAGAACTACGATAACGGTGTGCGCATGATTCATGATATCCACTTCCTGCTGTCCCGTCCCTACTGTCTCAACGAGTATTATATCTTTTCCCATTGCGTCCATCACATGAACGGCGTCGCCGGCCGCCTTTGAAAGTCCGCCAAGCGCACCCTTTGTTGCCAGACTTCTCACAAAGACGTCGGGATCTTCCGCATGACGTTGCAGGCGTATCCTGTCTCCGAGTATCGCGCCACCGGTAAAAGGGCTGGTTGGATCAACAAGAAGTGCTCCGATTTTTTTATTTCTTGCCCGATACTGCGTGATCAATGAATTTATCAATGTACTTTTACCGGCGCCGGGAGCCCCGGTTAAACCAATTATGCGCGCTTTCCCGGTAAAGGGAAAAATGTCACTGATCGTCGATTTGGCTTCGGGAATATTGTCCTCAATATTCCGTATCAGGCGCGTGGCAGTACGAACATTTCCTTTTCTGATCTCCTCTACCTTTTTCATAATGATCTAGTTTCTCATCAAGTGAGTTTCACATTGTTATTTATCCACTCAACTATCGAGTCGAGAGGTGTACCTGGTGTAAATATCTCCTTGATCCCGGCATCGTAAAGCATTTGAAAATCCTGGTCCGGGATAACCCCCCCCCCTATAACCATAATATCATCGGCTCCCTGCTCTTTCAGCAATTCCACCACCCTGGGGAAAAGGTAACGGTGGGCACCTGACAGGCAGCTCAGACCTACAACATCCACATCTTCCTGTATAGCTGAAACCGCAATCTGCTCCGAGGTCTGATGACAACCGGTATAAATCACCTCAAACCCGGCATCGCGAAAACACCTGGCAAGCACCCTGGCTCCACGGTCATGTCCATCAAGTCCCGGTTTGGCAACCATAATGCGAAGTTTTCTTTTCGCCATAATTGTTGAGTCCTCCCTTTATTATCCTAACATTTGTTCATCCGGAAATGAACGACTAATACATTGCCGGATCCTGGAATTCACCGTATACTTCACGATAAACGTCACATATTTCCTGAAGACTGGCAAGGTTCTTAACCGCCTCGATGCAACAGGGCATAACATTTTCACCTTTTTTGCACGCGTTTCTTATATTACCAAGGCTCCTCTTAACGGCCTTGTTGTCACGTTTCCTCTTGACCGCATCCAGACGGTCCATCTGTTCTTTCTCGATACGGTCATCAATATCGAGAACGGGTATTGCAACCTCTTCTTTGTTTTTGTACTTATTAACACCCACCATCACCTTCTCGCCCGAGTCCAACTGCCGCTGATATTTGTATGCAGCATCGGCAATCTCCATCTGAGGGAAACCCCTTTCAATGGCGGCTACCATGCCTCCCATTGCGTCTATTTTTTCTATATATTCCAAGGCCTTCCCCTCCATTTCATTGGTCAGAGACTCAATGAAATACGAGCCCGCCAGAGGGTCTATCGTGTTCGCTGTGCCGGTTTCCTCTGCTATTATCTGCTGTGTTCTCAGGGCAATCTCTACGGCATGCTCGGTGGGCAGGCACAAAACTTCATCAAGTGAGTTTGTATGCAGAGACTGAGTCCCGCCCAATACAGCAGCAAGTGCTTCAACTGCTGTTCGAACGACATTGTTGTATGGTTGCTGTGCAGTAAGAGAGCAACCCGCTGTCTGGGTATGGAAACGCATCCACCATGAACGGGGATCTTTTGCCTTAAAACGATCGCGCATAACATTGGACCATATCCTTCGAGCAGCTCTCATCTTGCAGATTTCTTCGAAGAAATCGATATGTGAATTGAAGAAAAAGGAAAGCCTCGGGGCAAAAGAATCAACATCGAGACCCTTCCTTTTGATAACGTCATCCACATACTCTATTCCATCACGAAG
>JAFGPZ010000051.1 GCA_016935935.1 Deltaproteobacteria bacterium | reverse complement strand
GTTAAATCGTCAAGACTGGTTTCTCTGAAGGAACTTCAGCAGAGTTTTGATTGGTGCAGTGAGGGCGCACGTTCCATTATGAATGCCGTCAAGCAGAATGAATTATCGAAAAACGACATATACGGGCTGGTGGCCGATCATATAGAAGTTTCCGAGAAATATGACGTAGCAATCGAAGCGGCGCTTGGCGAGAAACTTCAGTACGTAGTCGTGAAAAGTCAGAAAGAGGGAGTAAAGGCGATAGATTATCTGAAAGGTCATTCTTCGGGAAGGGGCAATTTTGTGCCGCTGGAAGCCAGAAGGGATGTCGTAACCGAAGAACTTCAGGGATGCGTGAGACTGATCGATTGCCTTCGTGTAACCGGCAAGTCTATGGAACCGGTAATCCGTTATCTTCTTGGGAATGCATTTCTTGTGAAGACCCTTGACGAAGGGATAAACCTTTGGAATTCGAACGGAAGGAACGGAACCTTTGTTACGCTCGAGGGGGATATAATACATCCCGGGGGAGTTTTGACCGGAGGAAGTGAATCCGGCGGCGGCAGTAGCCTTTTCCGTAACTTGAGAGAAATTGCAGAGCTCAACGTCGAAGTGGACAGCATCTCTGTGGCACTGAAAGATGCTAAAAATGAAAGGGACCATCAATCAGCCGTTATTGCACGCCTGAGAGATGAACATTCAGAAATTCGGACTCAGATGCATGAGTCGGAATTAAGTATAAAGGGCAGGGAGAAGGATTTAGAGAGGTACGAAGGTGAAATCGAGTGGATTGAGAAAAGGATTAATGTGCTTACCTATAACAGGGAAGTGATGGAACAGGAACGGACCGATGCCGACGAAAAAGTGCTGAGTATAGGTAAAAAACTTGCCTCCTTCGATGACAGGGAAGAGGCAGCAAATGAACTTATATCCGAGTTGCAGGAGCGGTTGAAAAATGTGCGGTCCGAGCGTGACATAGAGGAAGAGAAGCTTACGGAACAGAAGATACGGATGACCTCTCTTGAAGAAAAAATTAATTCTGGCAACAGAACCCTTAATCGTCTTAAGGATTCCATATCCGATACAGTAAAACAGATTGAGGTCGCCATAAGCGAGGTGGATAACTCCGATATACGGGTAGCGGAGATAAGATCAAAAATAGATGAAGATGAGGTGCAGCTTAAGTCTCTGTTCGAGGAACACGAAAGAGTAGAAAACGAACTGACGGTAAAGAGGGAGTATCAGAGCGGAAGAGAAGCGATACAGAGGGATGCGGAATCTGATTTGAAGAAGGTGAAGTCTACCTTTGAAAGTCTGTCAAAGGAAATGAACAAGGTGGAGATGGACTTGAGGGAAGTGAAGATTCAGTCGAATACTGTTAGAGAGACTATATATGAAAAATATCAGCGGGACATGGACGCTATGCTGTCAAGTTTCACGCCTCTCAATGAATCAGAAACAGAAAAACTGAAATCTGACCTTGAAAAGGAAAAGAAGCGGCTGGAACTTTTCGGTGAGGTAAATCTACTGGCGCTTAGCGAGTATGAGCAACTGAATGAACGCTACGGGTTTCTGATGTCACAGGTTGAAGATTTGAATGCATCTCTGGAAACGCTGCAAACGACGATTACAAAAGTAAATATGGTTTCCAGGAAGAGATTTAAGGATGCATATGAAGGGATAAGCCGTTGTTTCACTCAGGTCTTTCCCCGGTTGTTCCCCGGCGGATCTGGGGAGCTGAGACTGACCGATGAATCGGACATGCTGGAAACGGGTGTAGACATCGATATCCAAATTCCCGGCAAGAAACGTCAGAATTTATCCCTGCTTTCAGGAGGGGAAAAGGCCCTCTCTGCAGTGGCATTGATCTTTGCCATTCTCATGTACAGACCAACGCCATTTCTTGTGCTCGATGAGGTCGATGCCCCTCTGGATGATACGAGTATCGGGCTTTTCAGAAATCTCGTGCGGGAGATATCGGAAAAATCCCAGATAATTTCCATCACTCACAACAAGAGGGCCATGGAGTCCGCCGATAATCTGATCGGCGTAACTATGGCAAAGAACGGAATCTCTACCACAGTTTCTGTCAGCATGAACTAAGCAGCGAGCGTACTCCCCGCAATTTGTCGTGGGGGAGCTTCAGCTGATCCCTCCTTTACATCTTTAGACAAAACATGTAAAAGAATTCCTGATCCGATTACCTCGAGCCAATTGCTGGAAAAAGTGTGGACCCTTTGAGTGTGAAAAAAGAAAGCAACAACAGTACCGGCGTTTTTGGAAAGTTGAAAGAGGGCCTTTCGAAGACCAGGAAGAGTTTTATCCGCAATATGGACGAGATGATCTTCGGTGAGAAGGTTATCTCCAGGGATAGCTTTGAAGAACTGGAAGAACTCTTGATAATGGCGGACCTGGGGCCCACATTTACCTATGACCTCATAGATGAAATAAAGGAAAAATCGAAGAGAGGGCAACTTCAAAGTTCCGATGGCCTAAAGAAAATACTGATGGAAAAGATGATCCGGACGCTCGAAGTTAGCGATTCCCCATTCAATATCAGCAAGTACCCTGAGATATATACCATAATGGTGGTTGGGGTTAATGGCACGGGTAAAACTACTACCATTGGGAAAATGGCAGGCGCCTTGAAAAAGGATGGGAATTCCGTAACACTCGTTGCCGCCGATACGTTCCGGGCAGCCGCCATCGAACAGCTTGAAATATGGAGCAGGCGAGTCGATGTTACCATGATCAGGCATCAGATGGGGTCGGATCCTTCCGCCGTCGTCTATGATGCAATACATTCTGCAAAGGCAAGGAAGAGCAATGTGATGATCATCGACACCGCAGGTCGGCTTCATACAAAGGCAAATCTGATGGAAGAACTGAAAAAGATCAAACGTATAATGGGGAGGGAACTGACAGGAGCCCCCCATGAAACCTTTCTTGTGCTCGATGCCACCACCGGTCAGAATGCAATTCCACAGGCAAAGATGTTCCATGATGCGATAGGAATCACCGGGATTGTCCTTACAAAGCTGGACGGAACAGCGAAGGGCGGCATCGTTATCCGGATTGCAGAGGAGATGAAACTTCCCATCCGTTATGTAGGCATCGGGGAAGGGCTCGATGACCTTAAGAGGTTCGACAGCAGGGAATTTGTAAAGGCACTCTTCGAGTAGGAAAGGTGTCTGGGCATGTATGGTAATTCCACGGAAAAGATCTTTGCCATAGGTGATATCCACGGATGTCTTGTAAAGTTAGAAAAGATGATATCCCTCATCGATCTCGATGAAGAGAGAGATACGCTTGTCTTCATTGGAGATTACATAGACAGGGGGCCTGATCCAAAGGGTGTGGTCGACTTTGTTCTTGATATCAAAAAAAAGATAAAAAATGTGATATGTCTTCTGGGAAACCATGAACAGATGCTCATAAATTACATCTGCCACGGCAGGGACAAGGAGCTTTTCCTTTTCAACGGAGGTCGAACTACCCTTGCCTCCTACGGATACCGGGGAATGCCGGATGGGAAAGAGATCACCCTTCCCGACAGTCATATGGAGTTCTTTCAGTCACTGCTTCCCTGGCACGAAACAGAAAACAACATCTTCGTTCATGCAGGCCTCAGGCCTGGCATTCCACTGGAAGAGCAGGAGCCGGAGGATCTCAACTGGATCAGGGACGAGTTTATAGATTCGTCCTGTGATTTCGGCAAGGTCGTCGTCTTCGGTCACACACCCATGGCGAAACCACTTATACAGCCGAATAAAATCGGGATCGATACGGGGGCAGTCTATGGCGGATTTCTCACCTGCCTTGAATTCCCCGGGCAGAAGATACATCAGGTGTAGGAAGGTATGAAAATAATCGAATGTGTTCCCAACTTCAGTGAGGGCCGGGACAGAAAGAAAGTTGATGAGATAATCCGTGCCGTATCAGAGATAGATGGAGCCAGAATCCTGGATTACAGCCTTGACGGGGATCATAACAGGAGCGTCCTGACCTTTATCGGGTCTTCAGATGTTGTCAAGAAAGGGGCGCTGGCGGCATCCAGAAAGGCGCTGGAAGTGATAGACATGAGGAGGCATACAGGTGTACATCCCCGCATCGGCGCCGTGGATGTCGTTCCCTTTGTCCCCCTGATGGATTCTACAATGAACGAGGCTGTAGAGGTTGCGCATAGCTTTGGCCGCATCTTCGGAGAGGAAAGCAATATTCCCGTCTATTTTTATGGGGCAGCCGCCTTACGCGACGACAGAAAGAACCTTGCCCGGGTGAGACGGGGACAGTATGAAGGTCTGAAAGAAAATATCGAAGATTCGGCATGGATGCCCGATGCTGGCCCTGCCCGATTTAATGCCTGTGGAGGAGCCACAGCTGTGGGCGCCAGGAAGCCACTGGTAGCTTTCAACGTCAATCTCGATTCCGATGATTTAAGGCTGGCAAAGGAAATAGCGAGATCGATCCGGTATTCCGGCGGCGGTTTCGAGCACGTCATGGCCATTGGGGTCATGCTTGCTAACAGGGGAAAGGTGCAGGTGTCGATGAATCTTACCGACTATGAAGTTACCTCTCCCCGGAGGGTCTTCGATGCCATTAAAAATGCGGCCGATCTGCAGGGTGTCGCAATCCTTGAATCGGAAATAATTGGACTTATTCCTCGGGCAGCCCTGGCAGACACGACGGCAGAATATCTCAAGCTGTCGGGATTCAGACGTGAAGTTATACTGGAGAATCATATTGCGACGCTGAGTCTGACAATTACCTAACGCTTATTTGAAGGCCAAAAATTGATGGCCTCGTAAAAAGAAAAAACAGCGTCATTCCTGCGAAGGCAGGAATCCATAACTGGTTGAAAAGACTGGATTCCGGATCAAGCCCGGAATGACAAAGTAGTACAAAACCGACTTATTACGAGG
>JAFGPZ010000309.1 GCA_016935935.1 Deltaproteobacteria bacterium | reverse complement strand
CTGTTCACGGTGCGCACATACTCGCCGCTGAAATTGCTCCTGTTGTCAATACCTCCGGCAAACAGCGGAGATGCAGTAAGAAGAACAAGACCGATCAGACATGGAATGATATTATTTTTTTTCATAATGCTTTACTCCTTCCCGGTTAATAAATAAGTTAAATAGGCTGTTTATATATTAAAATATCAAAATGGATATTTTATTACTGTTGATTGGCATAAAAGACGACAAGCAGAGGTGAGTTTATGAGTAAAACATTATATATGTCAACTTTTTTCTTTTATTCGCCATGAATATAGGATAATTATATGACATGTTCGATCAGACATTGAAAATATTATTTAACGAAAAGATCAATTCCGATATCTTTCTTCTTGGTTTTGAATCACCAGGGATAGCCCTTGAGGCAAAGCCCGGTCAGTTTGTTATGATAAGGATCAGCGACACCTATGATCCTCTTCTGAGAAGGCCTTTTTCCATATGCGGCATACGTGATAAGAATACGGTCCTGATTCTCTACAGGGTCCTGGGTAAAGGCACTTCACTCCTCTCATTCAAAAAGAAGGGCGATACAGTTGCTGTTATGGGGCCTCTTGGCAGGGGTTTCACCCTGCCGGAAAAGGATTCCACAATCATCCTGGTCGCAGGAGGAATGGGGATCGCCCCTCTTTATTTTCTTGCAGGTGAATTAGACAATCCCTCTACCGAATTTATGGCCGGCTTCAAGAGCTCACAGGAAATTGTCATGCCGGAACAGATAGATGTCTTTGATATCTGTGTTTCTCTTGCCACGAATGATGGCTCAATCGGCTATAAAGGTCTTGTCACGAATCTTTTTGAAAAATATCTTTTATCGCACTCCGGGTCCCGTGATTCACTGATGGTGTTTTCATGCGGTCCTTCTCAAATGCTAAAAAAGACAGCATCAATTGCCGCCGAATATAACATACGCTGTCAGGTTTCTCTTGAGACCCATATGGCATGCGGCCTCGGGGCATGCCAGGGATGCGCTGTAAAGACGCTTGAATCCGGCGCCCATTCCCCTTACAGGCATGTGTGCCAGGATGGGCCTGTTTTTTCATCCGCAGATATAGATTGGGACATTCTATGAGTACAGGGCCTGTTCTTGAAACAACACTGGGACCTTTAAGGCTTAAAAATCCGGTTATGACAGCCTCCGGCACCTTCGGCTACGGCACTGAATTCGAACCGGTTATGGACCCCGGATTACTGGGAGCGATAGTAGTCAAGGGATTGTCCCTAAGACCCATGAAGGGGAACTCTCCTCCGCGAATCGTCGAGACGCCTGCAGGGATGTTGAATGCCATTGGCCTCGCCAACATCGGCATAGAGGAATTTATTAAAAACCGGCTTCCACGGCTCAAAAACCTTGATACACACGTAATTGTAAACATATATGGACACACTATCGGCGAATTCTCGGAACTGGCCGGAATCATCAAAGGCGTTGAGGGAATATCCGCAATCGAGGTCAACATATCATGCCCCAATGTCGATAAGGGTGGAATGGCTTTCGGCAAAGACCCCGATATATCCTACAGGGTTACCGAGGCAGTAGTGAAAAATACGAATAAACCTGTAATCGTCAAACTTACTCCGGGAGTGACGGACATAATAGTAATCGCCAGGGCAGTTGAACAGGCAGGCGCGACCTGCGTCTCACTCATAAACACCCTAACCGGAATGGCCATTGATATTGATACCTTTAAACCCAGACTGGCAAATATAACCGGCGGCCTGTCAGGCCCCGCCATACGCCCTGTTGCCCTTCATATGGTCTATCAGGTCGTACGCGCTGTAAAGATACCTGTTATAGGAATGGGTGGAATAATGGATTACAGGGATGCCATAGAGTTCTTAATCGCAGGCGCTCGTGCTATTCAGGTGGGTACCGCGAATTTTATAAATCCTCAAACAACAATTGATATTATTGAAGGCATAAAAAAATACTGCCTTGAAAAGGGATTTGATAATATAACTGAAATAATTGGAACCATGAAATCATAATCGGAGGAACGAATGACAAAGCAGTCTCTTGGCGATAGAAGCTGGTATAAATACTGGCCGTCACAGGCAAAAAAATGCCTTGATTATCCGGACGAATCTCTTGCCGATATCCTGCGGGAATCGGCTGAAAAAAACAGGGATAAAACAGCTATTATCTTTCTTGATACTTCCATTGCCTATGGAAAACTCTGGGATATGGTTCAAAGAATGGCAAAGGGTCTTGCAGGCCTGGGCCTTGTAAAAGGAGATGTATGCGCCATAATGCTTCCAAATTCATATCAATTCGTGGTTTCCTACTATGCGTGCCATTTGATAGGAGTTATTGTCACCACCATTAACCCTACCTACAAGGCCCTGGAAATTCGTCACCAGCTTAAGGATTCCGGCGCAAAGGCCTTGATTGTCCTGGATTCGGTCTATAAGGAGGCTGAAGAGGGAATCAAAGAGACAAGCGTAAAACATGTGATAGGCACCAACATCGTCGACCTGTGCGGATTTTCTTTTATCAAGGTATTTCTCGGCAAACTTCTTAAAAAGATACCCACAGGAGAAATGCCGTCGGAAACGATAAAATTCAGAGATCTTCTCAAGAGCGATCCCAACCCACCGGCGGTAAAAGTCAGCCCGAATGATATAGCAGTCCTTCAGTACACGGGAGGCACAACCGGCCTTCCCAAGGGCGCCATGCTTACACATCTCAATCTGATATCCAACGCAGCACAATGCGATGAGTGGCTGTTTAAAAAGGAGGCTTCAAACGGTCTTGTAGGAGTTCTTCCCCTTTTCCATGCCTTTGCCATGACGGTTGTTATGAATCTCACAATCCGCATCGGAGGGTTTCAGCTCCTCTTTCCAAGACCCCCGTCCGATATGACCGAACTTTTCAAATCACTTGAGAAATATTCTGAAAACAGCGGGCTGATTATGCCCGGAGTTGCCTTGCTTTTCAATAAGATGAACAACCATCCCAGGGTGCGGGATTTTAACCTTACAAAACTTCGAATGTCTGTTTCAGGGGCCGGGCCCCTTCCCTTTGAGGTTCAGGAACGCTTTGAGGAACTCACTAAATCCATAATAGTGGAAGGCTACGGCCTAAGCGAGGCGTCACCCGTGACCCACGCCAACCCTATAATCGGGAAACGAAAGCTGGGGACTATAGGGCTTCCCTTTCCGGACACGGATATCAGGATTATGGACAGGGAGACAGGCACAAAGGAACTTCCTCTTCTTCCCTTCGCAGTTGGTGAAACCGGCGGCCTCACAACGGAGCAGGCAGAGCAGGCCGAAGCTTATACGGGCGAACTGGTGATAAAGGGGCCCCAGGTAATGAAAGGGTATTTTAACAGACCTGAAGAGACCGCCCATGCGTTGCGGGACGGCTGGCTTTACACCGGTGATATAGCCTGCATAGATGCCGATGGATACACCATTATACGCGACCG
>JAFGPZ010000050.1 GCA_016935935.1 Deltaproteobacteria bacterium | reverse complement strand
CAACCCCGGCACGCAGCCGGATATGGCAGCGCGCTTCTTGTTAACGGTCTTTCCGCCGATCCTGATGTTGATCAGCTTCGGCTTCTCTTTCTTCATTCACTTTGATGAACGGCAAGAGACCCTCATCCCCGTGGAAATATTGGAATAACAGGAGAAAACTCATGGCATTAATTCGCATTGACCACCGTCCGGCATCTGTCGGCGTCATGCTTCCTTTGTATATGTTTATGCCCGGTCCCGGGCAGATGGATGAACTACCGCTTAAAAAACGCAAGGTGCTTTATCTACTGCATGGTCTCAGCGATGACGGCAGCGCCTGGATGCGCAACACGAATGCCAGCATCCTGGCTGAGAAATACAACCTGATCGTGGTGATGCCCTCTGTCAACCGCAGTTTCTATGCCGACCAGCGCAACGGGCAAAAATACTTCACTTACCTCACCGAGGAACTGCCCCAATACCTGAAAGACCTGTTCGGGATTGATTCCAGGCCGGAAGATACCCTCGTGGCAGGCCTCTCGATGGGCGGCTACGGCGCGCTGAAATGCGCCCTGACCTATCCGGAGCGTTTCCATGCGGCCGCCAGTTTCTCGGGCGTGGTTACTGTGGATGTGATGCGCGGGGAGCCGGATGACCCGCGTTTTATCGAATTTGACATGGTGTTCGGCAATCTGGCACAGATCGCCGGCAGCCAGCATGACCCGCTGGTGATGCTGGAGCAAGCCGTGTCGGCGGGCAAATCTTTGCCGCATCTCTACATCTCCTGCGGGCGGCAGGACCATCCGCTGTATGAAAGCGGGCTGCGCTTCCGCGATGCCTGCGCCGCGCTGAACGTGCCTCTGACCTACCATGAAGAAGACGGCGTGCATGAGTGGGGCCTATGGGGCAGGGAGGTAAAGCACTGGCTGGAGCTGGTGTTGGGAGGAGGGTAAACGGAATGAAGTAATCTTCTCACGGATTAAGAATTAAACTGTAAACGGTAGCCGCGGTGAATTCACTGCGGCTACCATATTGATCGATGTAATTAACTCCATACAAAATTAAGATCGGTTTAGCATAAGATTTGACTAATCGCCGAACAAGTTAAAAGGGCTCGCTATGTATTGTCTGCAAGGCCAGAAGTAATGCTTTCCATTGATCTCCGGCAAATATATAGGATCGCCTGTCATCCGGAATGATTCCAAATCGGTCTCTGATAAAGGAGATTCGGAAGAAATCATCCATTGATATCCAAGAAAAAAGATATTATGACCGTATTTTTTCTCGTTTTGAGTAATCTCTTTGGGATTTATGGTGCTAATAGACATCACTGTACCGAGATCAAATTCGACACTGTTTAGATAATATGGTGAAATCGTAAGTCCAGGTAAAGACTTATGGCGGGAAGTGAACATTGTTTCATAACTGGCGTCTTTGATACCCTCTTCGATTTCTTCCATTGTGGCAGTATGAAACCAACTGATCGTCATATCTTTTTGAGTTTCAGGATCATATACATCTAACGGTAAGTAAACCACTTGTTCTTTGTAGTTTATATCCAGGTAAGCACATTCAAAATCAACCAAAATATATTTTCCATTAAATGTTGGTGCCTCTTCTAATTTCTGGTAGTAATTAAAATTCGTAATTACACATGTTAAATCAGAAGGTTGTCCCTCCACATTTGTAACCAATGGGAACTGAGAATTAATGATTTCTTGAAGTTGAAGATACTGATTCGCGATCAAGGCAATATTTCCTTTGGAAATACGAAGATTATCTAAATCATATCCTAAGGTATACAACGTTGCTTCCGATGTTTCGATTGTGGGTGTTATAGTTGGTGTCAGTTCAACCGAAACAAACTCTGTTTCGGTTATTTCTTGTGTGAACATAGGTTTATGAATGGGAAAATGCATATCGGAGTTGACAAACACTGTGTCCAGCGTCATACCTTTTTGTTTGTCATTATTGCAGGTTTTTAGGATCGGTAAATATCCCTGATCATAAGTAAAAAGATGGTTATACAACACTTCCTTTGTGCTTGTATCAAGAATACGGATTGCCAAATTGTCAATCTGATAATCCATCTGTTTGCAATAGTTCCGAACATCAGCCACAATTAGCGCTGATAAATCCGAATACCAATCCAACAACCAGACGGTTTGAGGTCTTATCCTGGTATTATTCGAAATCATACTGACTTCAGATTTGTCAACATCGAAAACCAACCCACCATCGTAACCAGCAACAAACACCCATTTGCCATCATCGGAAAAGAGCATGTCTCTTCCAGTACGATTTTCGAATCCTTCCGGGTCCTTGTAAGGAAGCCAGGTTGCATAGTAGTTATCTTCAGCATTTACAAGAAAATAACCACTTTGAATACCGCTTTGTGTGGTTTGTTTTGTACTTCCATGATACAAAAATTGCTTTGTTTCCGGCAAATAATCGTTTGGCCCCCCCCAACCTGAAAGATTAATGACTTCATCATCAATCATATATTGGCTGCGATCGGGTTTTCTGAATAGCCTTTTGGGCGTTTTTGTTGCCGCATTATATTCATAAACAGCATCAGTATCACTATAAACAAATGAAGTACCACCCTCAAGCCAGCCGTAAAACCTGGAGATACCTCCTACAATAATTTCCTTGAATTCTAATGTTTCACTGTTTAATAAGTACAATCCCCTATACCCTTGCCGATAAATGTAAAAGGCAAGGTATATGCTTTCAGTTTTATCCCATTCCAATTGTGAAATCTCAAAATCCTTACGCCACAATGTGACTAATTCAGATTGGGTTCCAGTAGCAATATCCACCATATTCAAACGGACATACCCCTCTTCATCTGCATCGACAAAGGCAATTTTACTGCCGTCATTGGCCCATGCCAGACTGGTTCCGGTCCATTGAAACCCTTCTGGTAATGCATTCACTCTGGCTACAGGCACAAACTCTTCACTGAACAAATCACCAGCGTAAATGTAAATTTCATCGGAAAACCAATCATTTAATACAGCATGATCATCCATTGGGCTACCATAAAATGCCAGCCATACATTTTGTCCACCATACGGTGTTGGTGTTGGCGTAGGTTTCCTTGTCGATGTAACACTCGGAATCGGTGTTTTTGTTGCCAGTGCTTGTTGGGTACCTGCAGCATAGATAGATTCCAGCATTGCATCTTCTGTTGAATTAATTTCTTTGCTGGGTGTTAACAAACTATTTTGCGTATTGACAGCATCAATCGTTGCCATTAAAGGGTCTATACCAGGCTCCAACGTGTTTTGGGCAACCAGTGTGGCTGAACTTGTTACGACTAAATGTCCCGTTTCTACAGGCTGCGAGCAGGCGAAGAAAATAAAAACACAGAATATTATTGTGATGCAGAAACCCCACTTTTTCATTGACACCCTCCCTAAAATAGAAAGAAAAACTCCTCTACATTATATCATCCAATAAAAAGTAGCCGCGGTGAATTCACCGCGGCTACAATCCATTAACATCTCATCTCTGTAGGAATAAGCATAATGCCTCGAAAGTATAGAACTGTGAAATACGGGAGGGGTCAAGCCCCTCCCCTACAGTGAAATATCGTTAATACTCCAGCACCAGCCCGCTGCCCACATCGTGGATCGGGGCGGCGGCCCCCAGCGCCAGCTTGGAACGCAGGTCGGTGCAGTGGCAGGCATGCAGCGCCATCGGCTTGAGCGCTCGCAGGCAGTCAACCGT
>JAFGPZ010000308.1 GCA_016935935.1 Deltaproteobacteria bacterium | reverse complement strand
GGGTGTCGTCGCCACACTATTGTATGTTCCCAGCCCACCACTGTTTGACACGGCGGCCACCAGTTCGGGCATACTCACATATGCCATACCGGCTAACATGATAGGATATTTTATTCCGAATAATTCTGTAATACGTGTTTTCATTAACAACCTCCCCTAATTTTTTCGTTGTATATAGTAATGTCCTCCGGTAGCACGATCATGCATGATTCATATCGTGTTACTGCTCAGGCAATAAGACCTCGTTCCTCATCTGCCCTTGAAATTCGGATTCCTTTTTTCTATGAAGGCCGACGCGGCTTCTTTTACATCCTCGGAAGATACGAGCACCATATTTTTATGAACAGCCATCGACATCCCCTCCTGAATAGCAGCTTTTGTGTTGTAATTGAGGACCTCTTTAGTAGCGCCCACTGCAAGCGGGGCATTTGCAGCAATCTGTGCTGCGAGCTTTTTCGCGCCTTCCATTAGTGATTCGACATCGGGATACACCATGTTGATCATCCCCATGCGCTCTACCTCTCTTGCGGCATAAAACCGGGCAGTAAAGGCCATTTCTCTTGTAAAGCCCTGTCCGATGATAAAGGGCAGTCTTTGCAGGACACCCATGTCCGCGACAAATCCGATAGCCGCCTCTTTGAGACAAAATGTTGCATCTTCAGAACATAAACGAATGTCACAGGCCGATATCATGTCGAGACCCCCTCCCACGCACGCGCCGTGAACGGCAGCGATGACCGGCTTACGGCATTCTTCAAAAACATTACAGCATTCAAAAAGCTGGTCAATTTTTATGGGGAATTCAAGGGAACTTTTTGCCTTGCCGTCAAAGCCGAGAGATGCAAAATCTTTCAGATCCATACCGGCGCAGAAAATTCGTGCGTCACTTTTTAAAATAATAACATTGACATCATCATCGCTGTCCAGATGCTTAACAGCCTGAATAATTTCATCGGCAAATGCCAGACTGATAGAGTTCAGGGTTTCCGTCCTGGCGAGGGATAATGTGGCGATATTGTTTGAAACGTCTAACTTGATGGACTTAAAATTCATTGTTTTTCTCCTTATTGATGGCTTCTTTCAGCACATGCATTTTTAATAAAAGTTAATGTACATTACATAACTTTTTCATTATTTGTTTCGGTCCACATATATCATGTGTTCTTACGTGAAAATTTCTTGGCAAATGCCTTCATATATTCGGTGCCCAGAAGAATGTTTTGTCCGTAAAGTTCGTTTTCCAGCGCCTGTTCCAGGTTCTGTTCCAATCCTCTATATAATGCCCACTTAATCAATCGATATGAGTCGGCCGAACCTTTTGTGAAACGTCTGCATAGCGCCATTGCATTGGGCATTAACTCCGAAGGCGGAACAACACGATTGACTAATCCGATCCGGTGAGCTTCGCCGGCATCGATATAATCACCGGTTAAGGCAAGTTCCATTGCCTTGCCTAATCCCACCAGTCTGGGAAGAAAGTATGTTCCGCCCATATCCGGCATGCCACCGGCGAGAACAAAAACTTCGCCGAACTTAGCGGTTTCAGACGCAATTCGTATGTCACAGGCCATGGCCAAGTCGAGGCCAGCACCGGCAGCCACACCGTTTATTGCCGCGATCACCGGTTTTGATAGCTGGCGTAACATGAGCGTTACATTCTGAGCTTCTCTAATAAATTCCTCACGTAACATAGCGTCATCTTCCCTAAAAGCGGGATGTTCTTCCAGATCACCGCCGACACAGAAACCTTTCCCCTCACCGGTAATAATCACACCGCCAGTCTCCTTGTCACGGCTTATAGATTCCAAGTTATCAATGAGTTCTCGGAGAAGCCTGCGATTCATCGCGTTCAATTTTTCCGGGCGATTTAATTTCAGGATACTGATCCCCGCTTCTTTTTCCATAATGACTATTTTGTCCATAAGGAGTCTCCCCCATTATCTTTACGAGATTTCAAATCCTCTTTCATATGCCTTAATAATCATATAATCTTTCATACCGCAGTTCTGTGACTATTTTCCAAGTTCTTCCGAACGCATCTCACGCCTGAGCATCTTCCCTACCTTGGATTTTGGCAACATGTCGCGAAATTCTATATAGTGAGGAACCTTATAGGAAGCTGTGCGCTCACGACACCAATTAGTCAATTCACGTGCGTTGACACCTTTGACGTCTTCTTTCAAAACGACGAAGGCCTTTATCCTTTCGCCGACTTTTTTATCCGGAATGCCGATGACGCATGAGGATATGACTGCGGGATGCTCCTGAAGAACCTTCTCTATTTCAGCAGCTGCTATCCTGTATCCCTTGTGTTTTATGATATCGGCAGTCCTGTCCATGAAGTAAAACCAACCTTCTTCATCGATCCTCACTACGTCATGCGTCCGGTACCAGACATCGCCATCTATGGTGAGAAAGGATATTTCCGATTCTTCAGGCTTGTTCCAGTAATGCTTCGTTCCATACGGTATCGTAACCAGGAGATCTCCCGATTCTCCCTGTGGGACCGGCTCCAGAGTCGCCGGATCAACGAGTTTTGTTTTCAACCCCTGTACCGCTTTACCGATACTACCTTCAGGGGGGATTCCGTCCCTGGCGTAGGACAATGTAATAGGACCGCATATTTCAGTAACGCCGTAGCCCTGCATTAAATGTGTACCTATTTTATCATACCATCGATGTGCCACCTCATTAGACAACACATCACCTCCGCATCCGCAGTACTTGAGGGAACGAAGATCATAGTTATCTATCCTGTCGTGCTCTAAAATCATTCGGTATAATTGAGGTACCCCGAACATATTGGTAACTTTCAACCGTTGAATATGATCCATTATCGCATCCAGATCGACCCGGGGAAAGATTACCAGTGTCCCCCCGTCAACAAGAATCGGAGTCATGCCGTCGCATTGCCCTATGACATGATACATGGGGGCAGCCTGGGCTGCAATCATCCCTCCTGGTGGGATTATTGGTTCGCTGATTTTCCTCCATTCTCTCAATTGGTGCATATAAAGACCCATGGACAACGGTACTCCCTTTGGTTCTCCCGTGGTTCCACCGGTATAGAGTATAAGGGCAGTTTTGTTTCCATCCGGCGGGCGGTATGGTGGAAGGGCTGAAGGATCCCCTTCACGGAGCAGCTTTTTGAAAAAGAAAAATTCCTCACCTGAAGGAGTTTTCCCCTTCGGAACTCGGTCATAAGCGTGTGCGATAATCTTCTTCCACCACGATACGAGGTCGATCATATTTGTTACGATTATCTTTTTTAAGGATGTGTCATGCAATATCTCGGAAGCGTAACTCAGGTTGCTATCCATACAAATGATTGTTTCTATTTTAAGATCATTGACAAAATATCTCAGATCATATGTGGTGTATATCGGAGCAACGGGAACAGGAACGGCGTTGATACGGTGCAATGCCAGGTATGCTATGACAGTCTGCGGAAGGTTGTTAAGGTATATGAGCACCTTATCTCCTTCGCCAACACCCAGTTTACGCAATGAAGCTGCAAAACGCAGTACCATTTCTTTCAGTTGTCCATAACTGTAATTTTCTCCGAGATATATAAGAGCCGTTTTGGGCTTATTCTTATCGGCTATGGTTTCAAAGCTTCCGTAAATTGTATCGTCACGATATTCCGAATCCATGGTATTGTCCGCCTCCCTTATTTACACACCCAGGTACGATGCCCGCACTTCAGGATTTTCCGCCAATTCCGCTTTCGTACCGCCCATCGAAATTATACCGTTTTCAATGATATACCCACGATCAATGATAGGCATGAGCGGCCGTGCAAATTGTTCCGTCACCATGATCGTTACCCCTTTTTTGCTGATTTCTTTCATCGCATTTGCCAGCATCGACTGTAGCATCGGACTTAACCCGAGAAGAGGCTCGTCTAGAAGCAATAAGATGGGATTGGTTACCAGACTCATTCCTACGGCTAGCATCTGCTGTTCACCCCCGCTCAACAATCCTGCCTTTCTGTTCCTCAGCGGCACCAGTTGCGGGAATATCTCCAATACCTGTTCAATTGACTCTTTCACCTCTCTTTTTTTCCGCAAGGTGCCCGCGATCTTCAGATTCTCCATAACGTCACTGTCGCGGAAAATGGGGTGTCTCTCTCGACACAGAGCCAGCCCTCGTTTGACTCTTTCCGTCGGCGCCATATTAGTAATATCTTCACCGTTGAAGGTAACCGTTCCGTACACGGTTATTCGCTCACCACCCCGTCGGTCCTCCTTCTTTTTCATGTCAAGTATCAGCCCCGAAACAGCATTCATCAACGTGCTCTTTCCCGCACTGTTCGATCCCAGAATTCCTAATATTTCCCCTTTATAAAGTTCCAGGGAAACCTCGTTTACAGCCAATGCGTTTTCAAAGAAGACGGAAAGATCACTAATTTCAAGAATCTTTTCTCCTGAGCCTGCTGTGTCAATTTCGGATTTTAAAGAGACATCCTGAGGTTCATCGGATTTTTTATAGTCAATGTCGTCGGATTCACTTCCGAGGTAAGCAGAAGTTACCGCCTCGTTTTTCATCACCTCTTGGGGAGATCCCTCAGCGATTTTTTCTCCGAAGTTCAGAACAATCACACGGGAGACGACGCGGAACAATTCCCTGAGTCTATGTTCAACCATGATAATACTCACGCCTTGAGCGTTAATCTTTTCTAGTATGGGAAGGGTTGCACTTACCTCCGACATGGACATTCCTGAAAAAATTTCATCGAGTAACAGGACTTCCGGTCGCAGCGCCATGGCACGGGCAAGATCGAGACGTTTCAAATATCCATGGGGAAGGCTGCCTGCTATCTTATAGGGCACAAATGAGTCCCGTTCAAACCCGTATTCATCAAGCAGTTCTATCGCAATATCGTCCCGCTCACCATACTTGCCGCCTTTCTGCTTCCTGACCCGGGGGGAACACAGTGGGATGATGACATTTTTAAATGCAGGAAGATCGTAAAACATCCTTGCCATTTGAAAGGTTCTGGCAATACCTAAGTCAGCGATTTTATAAGGCATCTTTCCGGTAATGTCGCGCCCTTTGAATTGTACTTTTCCCGCGTCGGGCTTTATAAAACCTGTTATGAGGTTTATAAGAGTCGTTTTTCCTGATCCGTTGGGTCCGATAAGTCCGAGGAACTCGCCTCTTTTCAGTTCAAAGCTCACGTTTGAGGTGGCTCGAACGCCGCCGAAGTTTTTGCGCAGATTTTCAACCTTCAATATGATGTCATTATTCATCGTCGCTTCCTCAAACTTTTACTAATCTTTCAAACTGGTGATATTTCCTCGCGATATAGTGGAAAATGCCTTCAGGAAGGGCAGTAACACAGATTATTAGAATTACACAATAAAAGGCCATTCTCAGTCCTCCGAATTCCCTGAGCACCTCGGAAAGCGGCACTAATATGAGACTGCCCACAACCGCTCCCGCAAAGGTTCCGGGGCCTCCCAATGCTGTGGCTGCGAGAGGAAGCAACGAATAATCAAGGGCGAAAACGCTTGTTCCGACAAATTGATAATTATGACACATAAATGCTCCTGCAAGACAGCCCACCGATGAAGCGATGAATAGTGCCTGCATTTTCCGCCAGTATATATTGATACCCCCACTCATGACCGCCCGGTCATCACCACGAATTGCCGTCAAGATCAGACCATAGTCTTCGCGCATAACCCTTCGAAAAACAAAAAGGCATGTCAGAAGTACTATCAGGATAAGATAGACGGCAACCCAGTCGTTTCTGAACGGAGTAAGGTTAGTTAGACCGTGGGTACCGCCAAAAATTCCTGTCGCTATAACGAGACGGGCAAGCAACATGGGAACAACAATGGTCACCATCGCAAAATACACGCCTCGTAATCGGATTACGGGAGAAAGTATTATCGTGCAAATCAATGCTCCGCATATTGTTGCCGCGGGCAATGTAACAATGATCGGCCAATGGAAATAATAGTTAAAGACACCGGCGAGATATGCCCCGACACCGAAGAAGAGGGCCTGACCAAGGGAAAATAACCCGCATTGGGCCAGGAAATCCCAGCTCAGGGCAAGAAGACCGTATACGGCCGCATACACGAGGACTTTGGTCCAGTAAGCCCCGGTGAGCAGTGGTAGTATGAGAATCAATACGATGGGCAGTATTCGGGGCAGCATTAGGTAAAGCATATCTCTTCCTGATGCGATGGCGTAAATCGTGTCGCTTCTCGCCTTAATGCCCCGATCTAGCCGTTCACGTCGATATTCCGATTTTCCATTTTCCATTTTAAATTCTTTCTTCTAATTCCTTGAATTTTCCGAATAGACCGGAAGGTTTAATGGCTAAAATAAGGATGATGGCTGCGAAAGGGACAATAATCTGCCATGTTGCGCCCAGCCATGTTGCAACCGCGATCTGAGAGAATCCAATGATGAAGCTTGCAACCGTCAAGCCAACAGTGCTTTCCAACCCTCCCACGATTGCCACCGTAACAGCAAAAATCAGGACATTATAGCCCATGTGTGCTTCCAAAACCCCCAAGGGAAGTATGACAATTGCAGCAATCGTGGCTAAGGCTGATCCAAAACCAAGACTTAGTGCGCCGATCCAGTCGGATTCGATCCCGAGCGAAAGTGCTGTTCGCTCCTCCTGCGCTATACCCCTGAAGGCAAGCCCCAAGTTCGTGTGATGAATGAAAAACCACATAACCCCTGCCAGCACTACCGAGGTTGCGAGAACGATTATTCGCTGGTAATCCACTGCCACATTACCGATAGTAATACCACCTTTGATAAAAACCGGAAGATTATAGTAAAATCCATAAAGTCCCTTCCAAGACAGGGTTTCCAAGATAGCGATGCCAGCCACAAACGTGATGACGAGTTCGGACAGGATTATTCCTCTGACACGCAGAAGAATGCCCCAATAGAGAACAAATCCCAATACTCCCATTATTATTACGGAGAGGACTGCCGACAGAAAATATGGAAAGCCGAGATAATTTATTAACGACCACACTGTGAATCCGCCAAGGATATAAAAGCCACCGTGGGCAAAATTTGCGATGCCACTTATTCCGTAAACAAGACTAAAACCGTATGCATACAGGAGCAGCATAACACTCTGTATTGTTCCATAAATCAGTAGTGACATAGTTTTTCTCTCTTTTGTATAACATGTTGTTTCCATGAAAATGGGTGGAGAGACCGAACGGTAACTCCCCACCCGTTTGGTCGATTACTACTTATTCTTCATCCAGTTAGGAAGTTTTACTTCTCCTTCAGCAATAGAGGGTGGATAGATGGGAACCATTTTTCCGTCTTGCCATTGGTATGACAGGCATACGGCCGTCTCTTTTGGATCATCACCATAAATCACCTGATGATTTTTATTAAACCTAACTTTTCCGATTACCCCTTCATAATCTGTTTTTTCGATTTCGGCGACTATTTTGTCGGGATCGAGACTCCCGGCACGTTCAATAGCTCCAGCGAGGATATAGACTGACTCGTACGCAGAACCGGTCAGCCATTGCCCCCGGCCTTTGCCATATTTTTTTGTAAATTTTTCAACGAAATTCTTAGCTTTCGGCCACTTTTTAAGCGGGATGCCTGAACCTATGGGCGCTTCGGTCTGGATACAGTAATTCAGATCTTCCCCGAGAAAATCCCATCCGCGTGGCGAACAGGCCCCAATGATGAATCCCGTTATGAGCGCGGGTACCTCCATTGACGTGTATTGCTTGAGGAGTATCGTGCCACCCTGAGCAACATCCCAGAAAGTTGCCAGCATTTCGGCGCCAGATTGTTTCACTTTTGACAGGACGGCCGAGAAATCAGTAGCATCGCTGGCAATGTTTTCCGTACCAACAGTCTGCCATCCGGTCTTTTCACAGTGTCTTTTCAACACACCGACAAATCCTTGACTGAGCAAGGTATCCTGTGTCAGGAAGAAAACTTTACTAAATCCGTGTTGTTCTCGCAGGACGTCTATCGCGTCGGTAACCGCCTTGGCAGCGATGATATTGTATCCGCATGTCCTGAAAATATATTTGTATTTTTCCGGATCTGATCCAAATTTCTCCATAAACTTGTGGGTTTGTGCGTAATTACCGATATATGGTACTTTATGTTTTGCAACGAGATCCATACCCGCCATGAAAATTTCGGATCGGCCGAACCCTACCAGAAGGGCATTAGGTTTTTCCTGCAATATGAGTTTTTCAGCAGCCATAAGCGCATCGTGTGCTGGTACTGTCGGATCCATGTCCCTTGTATCGGTAACGATTACTTTAAAAGGACGTCTTGTTTTGCCTACTAGGACCCCCCCTTTGGCATTTATTTCTTCGACTGCAAGCTTTACCGCGTTGGTGGAATCTGCGCCGTAATCACTTTTTATGGCCGTCGGAATACCTATAACAATTGGTTCAGCGGCCTGAGAGTTTTTGCAGAAAGGAAGAACAAATAGACTGATCATTAATGTGGTTAACAGACAAACGACTAATTTGTTTTTCATAACATATCCTCCTTTGATAAAAGTTAATGAATCACAATACATCTGTGAAAACATGCACATAAATGCGATATATTTATGGGTCATTATAAGGGTTCTCTTTACTCATATAAGCCGATAAATGAAGTTCATACATGGACTTATACAATAAACCATTATTCTAATTATCTTGCATGCAAGATAATAGTTCAAAAAATTTTATTTTCTCAGGTCTCTGAGAAAACGTTCAAAAAGAATTCTTTCCTCTATCTTAAATATACTCAGGACCTTCTCATTGCTTACTTCAATTTCTGACAGTAGCTGATCCTTGATCTTGTGAGCTTTCTCTGTCAATGTGATTTCAAGCAATCTCCCATCATTTTGAGAATTTTTTTTAATAATCCAATTATCTTTTTCCATTCGATCCAACAGGCCAGAAATCGTTGGACTATCAAGCACCAAGCGCATACCTAAATCTCCCGCAGAAATTCCTTCCTCCTCATAAAGGACAACCAAAACGAGTGCCTGAGCAGGTGTCAGTCCCATACGTTGTAAGCCGGACCTGAAAATGCCGCTTATCTTTTGATGCGCCTTAGCAATCAGGAAATGTAAACAGTTCTCATGATTCATATTTCACCACCTATCTAGCACGCTAGATATTTTATTCTATCCACTTTGTCAAGTATATTTTCCAAAGTGCGATTGAGAATTTTGTAAAATGGTATTTGAATCATTCATCTTCGGCCATATTCGGCACGGGTGCCATCTGCTCCCCGCTCGTCTAATCTTTCTCTGATTAAATGGGTGCACCGAAAAGTTAGATGCCGAAATTTAAGACTCGGAGATGCGCCATGACTATGTTTAATAATCACAGGATGTACAACAAAGAATTTAAACTTTATACTTAATCAAAAACGCAGGGCGCCCGGTGTCGGAAATTTGCAGATACCCTGAATTGCCGTCTCTCCATTTCACAGTTGCAAAGCCGTTGTGCAGATCAATGCAGTCAATATCCGGTACGAGTCGTTATAAAAAGTTGTCTTTACTCATATAAGTCAACAATCGCGCAGTAAATGTTTTTGACGAACCTATCAATGAATATTGGTGGCGGTTGATGAACGAGAAGATATCCCCTCGCGGCTGCACTCGGGAGGTCGATCAGTACGAGTCTGACCCTTGCAATGGATTCCTTTGTGACTCGGCCAAAAACTCTTTCCGTAAATTTAAGAATATCTTCATCAAGATCGTTTAAAAAATCGCAAAGCCTCTTTTTTAATTCGTCGGGCCAGTCGCCGGCTACAAGTTCCTCCCTTCTGTATACGAGTAAAACTTGTCCCTCATTTGGATGATTCTTTACCCAGCACAGTGTGAATAATGCTGCACTAAGTCCATCGCCCTTATAGAGTAATTCAAGAAATTCTTTCTGGAAAGATTTAACCACTCGCAACCAGAGTTCGGCAAGCAGAACTCGACGAGAAGAAAAACGATGATAAATAGATCCGATAAGTGCATTGGTATGGTCAGTTATTGAAGCAATAGAAATCGCTCGTGGGCCGTTTTCGGCCACGATTTATAAAGCCGCGTCTAAAAAGTCTTTTTGTTAAATAGTGCAGTTCTGCCCATCGCGAGTCCATTTACTAGAATGTTTATGAAACTCCTGCAGAATACCCCGCCATTCATGGTGGGGATGAATGCGATGCAGGGGTAAGGGGGGTGCAATCCCCCTCTATGCTTTTTAGAAGCCCCGCCTTTTAAGGCGGGGAGTTTCACTCTATATCAGGCCGGCAATAAACTTTTTATAAACCTGAATCCAGAGCGAACGATAAACACTCACTGATGTAACGGTTTTTCGAAGCACGATTCGAAAAAACAAGGTTCAAAAATCATT
>JAFGPZ010000307.1 GCA_016935935.1 Deltaproteobacteria bacterium | reverse complement strand
GCCGGCATGGATGCACCGATAGCGAGTGTCAGGAATATGGTTATGATATCAACAAAGGTTGTCTGGGCTGTTTTGTTCAGCCGTTCGGTAACACCGGATTCCCTGAAAAGATTTCCGACCATAAAGCACCCGATAAGGGGAGCGGATGAGGGAACTAGCAATATAACAATAATCGTCGTGACCAAAGGGAAGATAACTTTTTCCATTTTAGATACTTTCCTGAGCGACGGTTTCATGTATATCCCACGTTCCTTTTTTGAGGTTAGAAGATATATAACCGGCGGCAGAATAATAGGGACAAGTGCCATATAGGAATAGCACGCGACGGCGGTAGCGCCTATTATGTGCGGGGCAAGCAGTGAAGTAACGTATATGGTGGTGGGTCCCTCAGCACCACCGATTATTCCGATCGAAGATGCCTCCTGGGGGGTAAAACCGACCATCAAAGCCATAAAGAATGCCAGGTAAACTCCGAACTGTGCGGCAGCGCCAAGGAGCAAGGTTTTGGGATTGGCGAGCATGGGCCCAAAATCCGTAAGCGCTCCCAGACAAAGAAACATAAGCGGAGGCAGCATCTGCCACATGACCCCGTATTGAAAAACCCTGGAAAGCAGTCCTACAGGTCTTGTAGGCAAGACATCCTGGTCGGTTTGCTGCATCGTTATAAATTTGCCGATAACGTCTCCCTTGTTGATCTGTTGCCCTTTGGATACCTTCAGAGAATCAACCCTGCCGAAAACGGGGGTTTTAATTTCTCCCGTATCCAGCTTGCATATGAGCTCGTCTTTGTCGAAAGAGTCACCCTTCTGCATCTGCACTTCCATTACTGTACCGGCCTGCGGGGCTTTCAGAACCATTTCGTAGTCCATCATGCCTCCGAGCGGCAGATTAACCAGCATCATACCGAACCCTATGGGTATCAGGAGAAGAGGTTCCATGTCTTTGGAAATTGCCAGGTAAATCAATACCAGGCCTATAACAATCATGAGGGCATTGCCCCAGTAGAACAGGCCGAAGCCACTTTCCATTAATCCGAACATTATTATTATACCTCCGATAACAGCGTTTTAGATATTTCTCTCTGCAAAAATGAATTTTAAAAAAAGACAATCAGCTTATCCTTAGTCCAGAAAAGAAAACCTCCGACAGTCCGGAAAACCAAGAAACCACACGACAACATATGATCAGTATGAACGCTATTGGATAAAATCCTGATGACATGTAAATGCGGAAAACAGTTGGTTCCTGGATGGAATCAGATGATGTCAAACAAAGACGGAACGTTATCCTTTGATACCGGTAAATTTTTGGGTGGCCACTTTCACCAGATCTATCGCCACTTCCAATATTATCAATATCAAAAATACCATGCCGAAACCGCCACCTGCAATCTTTATAGCCAGACCCCAATCAACCATGTAAATACAAGACCCCCTTCACGTAATTATTATACTTCCGGTAAAACTAAACCGATATAAATGTAAATAAACAAGACCCAAAAGAACATGCTACATTACTCAGTACTATAAGTTTTCTCTATGTGGAAGCTGTACAACAGTCAGCCTTTAATATCATAAGGAAACGATAAGCAGAATAAATAGCGTTTTCCCGAGTTGAAACATCTGGGACGTTTCAACTCGGGTTATACACAACTCTAAAACTTAGCTTATTCTATGACCACCAATACCTGCTCAGCTTCCACGACATCTTTTGCCTTTACTTTTATCTCTTTGATTGTTCCGTCAGCCGGGGCAAAAATAGGATTTTCCATTTTCATGGCTTCGAGAATCATCAGTTCGTCGTTCTCTTTGACTGCATCCCCAACTTTCACTAAAATTTCAGTAACATTTCCCGGCATAGGTGCTGATATTTCCATGCTCATACCTCCTGATATTTTTATTATAGACTATATGCTGCAACAGAATACCCTGTTAACATATCCGCATTAACTATATTATAATAGACTGTTTTAAAGCAAATTACCGCGATACTACCCCTGCTTTTACTGATTTTCAGGCACGGTTTCTTTGTTACATTACCGCAGACTATAACTTATCATAACTATACACTTGTGTTGTTATGCTTCGCAAGTCGGCAGACACCGATATCATGCCACTAGTTCGATGTCAATTATTTTTTGAGGTTTCGGTTGTCTTCCTCAAAAACGGGCGCCATTCAATAAGAATGCATCCTTGCATAACTGTAGCCGTGCTGTTGTATTTTTGAAAGACGTTCTTACGTGCATTCATTCTGTCTTCACATTTTTCAAAGTATAATCAATCCGGTCTAATGCGTGGAAGAGATTCTTTGCTTAAAATTCCGGGCAAGAACCAACCGGTCTCGGGAAAAACGATCCTGTGGTTTTGCATACCCTCTGATATGTTGCCGTAAACAGGAAGAGAGGCTGTTTGTCGGCGATAAACAGCCTCCCTTCCTGGTCGGTATTTTTATATCATATTAATTATTTGCTGCTTGTGACAAATAAAAATTAAACAATGCCTTGGGCAAGCATGGAATTCGCCACCTTGGTGAACCCTGCTATATTCGCACCCATTACATAGTTGCCGACAGCGCCGTATTCCTCCGAAGCAGCCAGGCAGGCACTGTGGATACTTTTCATGATTCTGAGGAGATAACTGTCGACTTCCTCCTGCGTCCACTTCAGGCGCATGCTGTTCTGGGTCATTTCCAGGCCGGAAACCGAGACACCGCCTGCGTTAGCCGCTTTGCCCGGTCCATAGAGGATTTTTGCATCCAGGAATATTTCAACACCTTCAGGCGTTGTGGGCATATTCGCCCCTTCAGCTACCAGCTGAATACCGTTGTTCACGAGGTTCTGAGCATCCTTTTCATTAATCTCGTTCTGTGTTGCAGATGGGAACGCGCAATCGGCTTTATGGTTCCAGAGAGGATTATATGCGAGGTCCGCATCAAGGGGCGTATATACTGCTTCAGGATATTTTTCAGCATATTCCTTGATACGTCCACGAACGATGTTCTTGAGATGCATGACATAATCAAGCTTCTCGCGGTCGATACCGCTTTCATCATAGATATAGCCCGAGGAATCGGAGAGTGTCACGGCTTTTCCGCCGAGCTCGATAATCTTTTCTACTGTATACTGGGCGACGTTTCCCGAACCGGATACGAGGCATGTTTTGCCTTCCAGACTTTTATTTTTTGTGCCCAGCATCTCGGAGGCAAAATAGACACAGCCATAACCGGTAGCTTCGGGACGTATTAAACTGCCACCCCAATCCAGACCTTTTCCGGTAAGTACACCTGTAAACTCACCCTTCAACTTTTTATACATTCCGAACAGATATCCGATCTCTCTCCCGCCGACACCTATATCACCGGCAGGAACATCCGTATCGGCTCCGATATGCCTGAACAGCTCTGACATGAAACTATGACAAAATCGCATTACCTCGTTATCCGACTTGCCCTTGGGGTTGAAATTCGATCCGCCCTTGCCGCCACCCATGGGCAGCGTTGTCAGTGCGTTTTTGAAAATCTGCTCGAAGCCCAGAAATTTCAATATACTCAGGTTGACGGATGGATGAAAACGCAGCCCCCCTTTGTAAGGTCCGATTGCGCTGTTTGCCTGAACTCTATACCCCCTGTTAACCTGAACCTCACCTTTGTCGTCTACCCAGGGAACCCTGAATATTATAATACGTTCAGGTTCTACGATACGCTCAAGTATCTTGGCCTTTCGATATTCAGGATGTTTCTCTAATACCGGCTTGATCGATTCGGCAACCTCGCTGATAGCCTGCAAAAATTCCGTCTCACCCGGGTTGCAAGCCTCACACATGTTAATAAATTCCTGCATACGCTTTACTCCTTTTTTTGTTTTATATTCCAGATATAACCTCTGTGTTGCACAATTCCCTGTTGCTCTTTTTAAGCAATTCATAAAAGTTCACAAGGTTCCTGTAGTCCATGACAGTCGACATGGTGTGATTTTCTATCTCGATATCCATCTCCTGAACACATGCTACGGGGTTCAAACCTCCGACAAGAATAATTCCTATTTTGTTGACGTCTACGGGTATCTGGCAGATTGGCTCGCTCATTTTCCCGATTGAAAGGACACCTTTTATCCCGGTTTCCTGAAGACTCGATACAAGCTTTTCAACAATACCGCGGCTGATTGCCGGTATTTCTCTGAAGTTGGCAAGTATTTTCCCCTCGCCCTCTTTGGCGGTCCTAAGTACGGACGTCATTTTCCCCAGGATAAAAGCCTCAGAGGGGTCGAGAGAAGATCCCGAATAGTAAATGAGCTCTACGAAACGCAGGGGAATTTCTTTCTGTATTTGAAGAATCCCGCCGAATTTGGAATCCATGGGGATCCCGTTTTTTAATAGAACACCGTTAATTGCTACACTGCAGACAGTGGCAAATCCTATCTTGCCTTTCGGAACCAGAATTTCGCCGAGTTTTCCGCCCTCTCCGGCAAACGATACAAGGTTGCTGGAGCAAAGTCCCGCATCAAAGGCAGGAACCATCGCATGCAGAGCATCGATAAAATATTTTTTTGGTATGAAAGAGATGTTGACAGGAACAAGCCCCTTTTTCTTTTTCGGATCGAATGTTGTTCTGAACGCAAGGTTCTCTAT
>JAFGPZ010000306.1 GCA_016935935.1 Deltaproteobacteria bacterium | reverse complement strand
TAGGCGTGGCTTCCCCCCTCGACGCAATACCACTGTGGCTGATCTGAGACCGTGAGCAGGCCGTGATTCTCCATGAAACGAAAGAAACTCTCCGCCGGGAAGTCCATCATCCGCGCGTCCGGCGTGGACCAAATGGCCGCCGCCATGGGGATCAGGTAGGATTCGATGAGGGACGGGAGGACTGCCTCCCTTCGAAGATACTCACCTAGGGAGAGCCCCTGCAGCTCGCCGGTGGCCAGAAGACTCCGGGTTTTCATGTTGAACCGGACGATCCCGATCAGGAAACGCCAGAACGACTGACGAAGCAAATTCCGCCGTTGCGCAAACAAAGTGTTGAGATTTCGGCTGGCGTACTGGAGGCCTGTCTTTTGGCAGGTGTAACTGAAAGACATGTCCGACTTACGGATAGGCACCTGAAGCCCCTCTAAAAACCGAATCAGCAAGGGGTAGGTACGGTCATTGAGCACAATGAATCCCGTGTCTACGGGTGTTCCCTGATCCGGACCGTCATCGATCACGATCGTGTGTGTGTGGCCACCGACATAGTCGTTCTTTTCGTAGAGAATGACTTCGTGGCGGCGCTGCAGCAAGTGGGCTGCCGCTATCCCGGCAACCCCGCCGCCGACCACGGCAATTCTTAACCGAACATCACTCAACATGATATGCTCCCTATGATTACGGGAAACGCTCCGGATTATTTAGGGACGATAGTAAAAAACTACCTTCACTTGTCTTTCTATCACAGATGCCTCTGTCAAATCAAGACACTGTCACTTTTTTTGTGTAAATTGTTTATAGGCGCTTTCTGTGAATAACGGTAGGTTATTGTGCACTCTTCCGACAAGGTTAGATCTCAAATGTAATTAAATACTCAAAGAGATAAAGGCAAGGAGTCGATGACAGTCATGTTCACCGGCCACTATCTCCATCTGCTTAGTCCTTCTTGTCTTTTTGCAATAACCACAGGATCAGAATCTTTATTTAAGAATAAATATGGCTCTTGACCTGGAACAGATCCAAGATAATGCAACAGGTGTCTTGATCACATCGGTCCTGGTACGATCCAGAAAATGTTTGCAACTAAGGCGTGCCTCTGCTAAATGTCAAAAGGTATTATTATTTTTGATATTTTTGTGGGATACATTGAAAGATTTCTCATATAAAGCATGCAAGATATACTCACCGTTACTGAGTTAACGGCAAACATCAAGATACTATTGGAAACCAGTTTCGAGACCCTCTGGGTTGCTGGCGAGATCTCGAATCTCCGACGTCCCGGTTCGGGACACGTCTATTGTACCCTCAAAGATCAGTACAGTCAGATACGGGCCGTCATATTCCGTCATGCAATGCAGAAGATAGGCTTTGATCTGGAGGACGGCATGGAGATTGTCTGTCGGGCTACGATAAATGTCTATCAGGCAAGGGGAGAGTATCAGTTGATAATCGATGCCGCCGAACCGAGGGGATATGGCGCGCTTCAGATGGCTTTCGAACAGCTAAAACGAAAGCTCGATGAGGAAGGGCTTTTCGATCCTTCGTCAAAAAAGCGTATCCCTTTCCTGCCTCGAAGAATCGGTATTGTGACCTCATCGACAGGCGCCGCTATCAGAGATATCCTGAATATTACGGAGCGGCGGTTTTCCTCAGTCGATATCCTTATCGCGCCTGTTAGGGTGCAGGGTGTTGAAGCGCCGCTTGAAATATGTGAGGCCATATCGAACCTGAATTCCATCCCCGGCATTGACGTGATTATAGTAACCAGAGGTGGCGGATCTCTGGAGGACCTCTTCCCCTTCAATGATGAGCGTGTGGCAAGGGCCATAAATGCATCAGAGATTCCCATCATATCGGCTGTGGGCCATGAAATCGACTTCACCATCGCCGACTTTGTGGCAGACCTCCGTGCGCCGACACCATCCGCCGCCGCCGAGTTGGTTGTGCCCCAACGAAGAGAACTTATTGAAAGCCTGGAGAAACTCGATTGCAGATTGCTCAATAATCAGCGAAAGACATGGCGCATGATGTCGGAACGGATGACGGGGTTGAGGGCGAGAGTGAAGGACCCTAGGAGACAGATCGTCGATCTTCGCATGCAACTCGATGATGCCGGGTTTGCTCTTAAAGAAAGTGTCAGACGTGGGATCGAGAACAGGAAAACTGCTCTACTCAATACGAATAAGCTGCTATCGTACATGAGCCCGGCAACCCTAATAAGGGAATTTAGATTTCGACTTGGGACACTGGACGAGACAATGGGAGCAAGGATACTCTTTTTCCTGAGCGGACTGAAAAATGTGTTAAAACAGACCGTTTCGGTACTGAACATCATAAGCCCTCTTTCCATACTCGAAAGGGGTTACGGAATTGTAAAAAGGCTGCCGGACAATAGTATAGTCAAAGATGCAAAGTCTCTGACTGAGGGGTGCCAGGTCAGTGTCCGGGTTTTATCGGGCAGTTTTAAGGCAAAGGTCACTAAGATTTTCCAGGAGTGAGATAATGGCAGAAAAGACATTTGAAAAGGCCCTTGAGAGGCTTGAAGAGATTGTGAAAAGAATGGAAGAGGGAGACATGACCCTCGACGATTCACTGAAGGCCTTTGAGGAGGGGATCAACCTCTCCCGTTTCTGTGCAAAGAAGCTAGATGACGCGGAGAGAAAGGTAGAAATGCTCATGAAGAGCAATGGCAAACAGGAGGTTATTCCCTTTATCAAAGAAGGCGAAATGAATGAGTGAAAAACCGTTATTGCTGAAAGAATATCTACATGAGAGAAAAAAAATCGTCGACGACGCGCTGGACCTGTTCCTTCCCGGGGAAGACAGTTTTCCCTCCCTGATTTTCAGGTCTATGCGATACAGCGTCTTTGCAGGTGGAAAGCGTTTGAGGCCTATCCTGTGCATGGCAGCGGCAGAGGCCGTTGGGGGTGATATTCAATCGGTTCTTCCAGTGGCATGCGCCATCGAGTTGATCCACACATATTCTCTGATTCACGATGACCTTCCATCTATGGATGATGATGATTTCAGGCGGGGAATGTCGACCAATCACAAGGTGTTCGGAGAGGGGATTGCCATTCTTGCGGGAGACGCGCTCCTGACAGAGGCCTTTCACCTTATGTCATGCGGGGTGATGCGTGATCGGGTATCACCGGAGGCACTTATTGCCACAATCAGTGAGGTGTCAGTCGCATCCGGTTTCGACGGAATGATAGGCGGTCAGGTAGTCGACCTGGATTCGGAAGGGAAAGACGCCGGCATGGAAACCCTGCATTATATCCACAGTCACAAGACAGAGGCGCTGCTTACTGTTTCAATACGTGCCGGCGCCTTACTGTCAGGGGCATCCAAGACCGATATGGATGCCCTTTCGGCCTATGGTAAGGGTATAGGACTTGCTTTTCAGATAACTGATGATATTTTAGATATAGAAGGGGACAGCGAAACGCTGGGTAAGGTTACGGGAAGCGATGAGGCTCACAAAAAAGTAACATTCCCCGCCCTGCTCGGTCTTGATGCCTCCAGAAAGAAGGGGCGGGAATCGATTAACGAGGCCCTGTCGAGTATCGCTCACTTTGATGACAGGGCCGATCCTCTACGAATGATCGCTAAATTCATCATTGAAAGGAAGTCATAAGGGCCTTACTTTTTAATACAAACTGGAAGTGGATTGTTATGGAAGAAAAAAGAACCACCATGTTAGAACATATAGGTAGCCCTGAGGATGTAAGAAAACTTCAGGTTGAAGAACTGGATATTCTTGCAGGGGAGATAAGACAAAAAATTATAGAGACAGTGGCAAAAAACGGCGGGCATCTTGCGTCATCACTGGGAACGGTAGAACTGACGCTGGCCCTTCACTATGTCTTTGAAACACCCGCTGATAAAATTATCTGGGACGTGGGTCACCAGGCCTACACCCACAAGATAATAACCGGCAGACGAGACAGCTTTAATACCCTTAGAAAGAAGGGGGGAATCAGCGGGTTCCCCCGTCGTGAAGAAAGTATATACGATGTCTTCGGCGTAGGACACAGTAGCACGTCCATCTCGGCTGCATCAGGGATTATCGGCGCGCGATGCTTGAAAAAGGAAAAGTATAAGGTTATCGCAGTTATAGGCGATGGTTCCATGACGGCCGGTCTGGCCTTTGAGGGACTCAACTGGGTGGGTGACCAGGAAAAGGATATGATAATTGTATTGAACGACAATGAGATGTCCATTTCGCCAAATGTGGGCGCCCTGTCATCTTACCTTAACCGGATCATGACGGGACAGCAGGTGACAAAACTCAGAACGAGGGTACTGAACTTTTTTGAAACCATCCCTGGTGTCGGTGAGCAGATGGCAAAATTTACGCGTCATGCGGAGGAATCGCTTAAGTCATTTTTGACGCCGGGAGCCTTGTTTGAAGAGCTTGGTTTTCAGTATGTCGGTCCCCTCGAAGGGCACAGGCTTGATCACCTGATCAAAAACTTTCAGAATGTCAGGGGTCTTAAAAGACCGGTCCTGGTTCATGTCATCACAAAGAAGGGAAGGGGATACAAATTTGCCGAAGAGGAACCGTCACGATTTCACGGCATTGGTCCTTTCGATATTGAAACAGGGAAATCAGTTGTTAAGAGTAATGGTCCCAAGGCCTATACGGAGATGTTTGGCAGGGCCATCGTAAAGTTGGCGCGGGCAGATGAACGGATAGTCGCAGTAACAGCCTCTATGTCCACGGGTACAGGCCTCGATCAGTTTGCTAAAGAATTCCCCGAAAGATTCTATGATGTTGGTATAGCGGAACAGCACGGGGTCACCTTTGCCGCCGGACTTGCAACGGAAGGCTTTATCCCCGTCGTTGCCATCTATTCAACCTTCCTGCAGCGGGCTTACGATCAGGTAGTGCAAGATGTCTGCCTGCAGAATCTTCCCGTTATTTTTGCGCTGGACCGCGGTGGAATAGTGGGGGATGACGGACCCACCCATCATGGACTTTTCGACTATTCCTTTCTGAGGGCGATTCCCAATATTATCATGATGGCTCCAAAGGATGAGAATGAGCTACAGCATATGCTGAAAACTGCCATTGCCTGCGGTTCTCCCGTCTCGATGCGGTATCCCCGCGGCAAGGGCGTTGGTGTGCCTATCGAAGATGTGGCAAGATCGCTCGAAATAGGAAAGGGGGAGATTCTTCGAAAGGGGAAGGACATCGCAATACTGGCGATTGGCTCCACCGTTTATCCCTCATTGGCAGCGGCCGGAAAGCTGGCAAAGGAAGGGATAGATTCGACGGTAATCAACAGTCGTTTTATCAAGCCTCTCGATGGAGAGCTCCTCTGCGAAGTCGCAGTTGCGGTAAAAAAGATGATTACAGTAGAAGAAAACGTTCTCATGGGAGGCTTTGGAAGCGCGGTCCTCGAATTGTTGGAAGAAAAGGGAATATCTGGTGTAACCGTCAGGAGGCTGGGTATCGGAAGCGAGTTTGTCGCGCATGCGAAACAGGCGGAGCTCAGAAAAGCGCATGGTATAGATGAAGAAGGCATTGCCCGGGCTGTCCGGCAGGTTATAGGTCCCTAGTCCCGCGAGTTTCTCATGGAATTCCAATGAAGAATGCAAACCCCAGAGTCAGACTGGACAGGCTGCTAATGGAGCGAGGTATGGCTTCGTCCCGTGAGAGGGCTAAGGCGCTGATATTGTCGGGTGCCGTCCTTGTCGGAGAGGAGG
>JAFGPZ010000305.1 GCA_016935935.1 Deltaproteobacteria bacterium | reverse complement strand
CGCGGGCCGGAATGCAAGGAATAAATGACATATTTGTAAATTATTTTCACTAGTTATTTGATTAAGACTTTTTGCGAGTCCATCAAACTTTACCATTTACTTTCCAAGTTTCCGTTAATCAAAATATGGATCCTTAATTCCAACCCTCACAAATACCTTCCGTTGTCATTCTGGGACAATTCGATGTAGAGAATAGAATTCTTCAATAAGAGACCAGCACCGTTGTTTGTTATGTTATTTAACTGATTACGCGATAACATCCTAAAGCATAACTGCAGTGAATCAAATTAATTATAGGCATTCCCCCGTTTTCCGGCAATATCAAAAGGTCATATTTACACAATCCATGACCATATCAGGCGTAATAAAGCGCATACAATCATGCGTTTTTATACGACAATACCCGGTATTACAGCCGATGCACGGCAGGTCGTCGATCCTTAGTATGGCGTGAATCTCACCTCGGGGCATCCATCGTTCTTTGATCGTCGGTCCCATGAACGATATCGTCGGAACGCCGAGAGCAACCGCCATGTGGAGCGGTCCCGAATTGTTGCATATAAGCAGGTTGCAGCATGAGAGAACCGCCGCAAACTGTCTGAGATCGACGGCATCAAAGATCACCGCTTTTCCGTCGACCCGGGAACAGATATCGGCGACAAGCGCCTCCTCCCCCGGACCCTTGAATATGATGGGCTTCACACCGTATTTTCCATGGAGCAGGCGGACAACATCTGCAAAATTTTCGGGAAGCCATCGCTGGGTTTTATAATACCCTCCCGGATGAATGCCCGCAACCGGATACCGGTCAACGCCATGTTCCCGCAGCCAGGCTTTCGCCCATTTTTTTTCATTCTCATCGATAAAGATTTCGGGCGTCCTCTCACCGCCTTCGATGCCGACAGTTACCGCAACGTCAAAGCCCAGATCGATGAAATGCCGTTTTTCTCCAATGGCCGGTGCCCGCAGGTTGAAAAAGACTTCCCGGCCGTATTCGGCAAATCCGATCCGCCACCTGGCTCTGCTCAGAAAGGCAATGAGAGCCGTTTCGAGCTCATAGCCCACGTAGGGATCGATCGCCAGATCAAATTCCGACTTTCGCAATGTACGAATAACCCGGATTTTCGCCACAAGTCCTGCTTTGCGATCATATACAATAACTGCATCAACATAAGGATTATTCATCAGAAGAGAACAATTGCCCGGACTTGCGAGAACAGTAAGTTTACTGTGAGGGTAGGCTTTTTTTACTGCTTTTAATATCGGAGTCGATAAAACGAGGTCTCCGACACGATCGATTCTTATAAACAGAATACTCCGTATATCATCTCTCCGTATATCATGTACTAAATGTACAGCATGAAATAGAACTGATGCAGCTTTTAAAAACCCTTTTCTGATATTCAGATAAGCATATTTCAGAATCAATTTCATACACAAAGACTATTCTTTCTCGAAAATCTCAAACATGGAATAACATATGTACATTCATACGCAGTAATAACGATCATCCAAAATCGTCCCTTCAGATTGACGACAGGGCAATCGTTAATCATATTCGGTTATGAAGAAGTTCTTCATATACGCGTTTCACACCTTCGACATGACGATGAATGGAAAACATGGCTTCCACCCTTTTCCTTGCTGCATTACCCATCGTATTTCGAAGTTTCCTGTCTGCTGAAAGCTGAATCAACCTGTCAGACAATGATGTGGCGCTCCCCGCGGGTACGACATAACCGGAAACACCGTCTTCGACTGCTTCACGACATCCTCCCACATCGGTGACGATTACAGGGAGGCCCGACGCCATGGCTTCGATTACTGACCGCGGAAATGCCTCACTCAGCGAGGGCAGAACAAATATGTCAGTTTCAGCAAGAATATGCCGGACGTCACTTTGATAACCGGTGAAAATCAGACGATCCCTGATTCCCAGTTCCCCGGCTCTCTCCTCACATTCCATCCGGTATTTCTCATCAGTATCATCACCTACAAACAATATGCAGAAGTTGCCGCCGGTCTCTTTCAATGATCTGCAGGCTTCGATAAGATACTTTTGCCCTTTGGGTTTTTCAATTCGCGCCGTCACTGAAATCATCAGACAATCCTTGTCAATCCCATATTTCATCCTTACCGACTGTTCCGACACGACTGATTGATACTTCGACAAATCTATACCGTTATATACGGTTACGAACTTGTCCCGGCGGCCGATCCGGGTGAATCGGGATCTCAGTGCATCAGCGACCAGTATTATCTTCGAAGATAATCGGCACAGGACACCGTCATATGGATCTTTATCCGATACCCTTACATGCCAGACCAGGGGAATGCGACTGATCATCGCAACCAATCCGGCATAGAATGTGTTTCTGGGACCATCGGTATGAATGAGATCAATCTTGCGGAGACTGACACAGCGATACAATTTACAGAGAGCAATCAAACTCGAAAATATGTTTAATTGCACTATCTTCGGGAGCGACACGATAATGGCCTCGATCCCATGCCTGGAAAGCTCTCCGGCAAAATTGCCCGCCGATGGGAGTAATACAATCGGGCGAAACATTGTTTTATCCAAGTTGGTAACCAGATAAAACAAACTCCATTGCCCCCCTCCATAGAGGTTCCCGAAGCTTGACAAAAAAAGAATATTAAACGGTGATCGCGGCATTATCTTACTCCACGCTTTCTTTTTAGAAATCTGTCATAGAGCATCTCTATTCTCCGCGTCATCTCTTCGGCCGTAAATGTTTCAGCAAATATTTTTCTACCGGCGTTTCCCGCAGCATTCCTCAAATTGCCGTCTGAAACAAGAAGACCCAGCACTTGAGCAAGTTCCTGAGAATTTCCCGGCGTAAATAAAAATCCGTTCTTTTGATCCTGTATAACTTCGGGAATACCTCCCAGCCTCGAACCGACTACCGGAAGGCCGCACGCCATCGCCTCTATGATGGCGATTCCCAATCCTTCTCTTTCCACCGTCGGAAGAACGAATATATCGGACAGGCGCAGGAGCAAATAAACATCTGAACTTACACCGGTAAAAATAACCCGATCATAAAGATTTAATCGTTCGGCATACCGTTCCAATTCGTTTCTTAAAATGCCATCGCCAATCAGCAGAAGTCTTACATTTTCATGTTTTAAGGACAGTACGTGAAAGGCATCCAGTAAAACTTTATGGCCTTTATTCGGCACCAGAGATGCTACGGTTACTATGACAATATCCTTATCGTCTATTCCCAACGCCACCCTTGACAACCTGTCTTCCCGTTCACCGGGGCTTTCGATACCATTATAGATCACATGAACTCTTTTTCTGCTGATCCCTTCATTATCTACGACGAATTTCTTTACGGCATGAGATATACAGATAATTTTATCGGTAAAGTGTGACAGAATTCGTTCAATAAGCATATTCCGTTTTGTATATCCGAAATACGTGCTGTGAACATGGGTTATAACGACGGGAATCCGTACAACTATTGCCGAAAGTCTCCCGAAGGTACCGGCAAAGTACCCATGGGTATGCATGATATCTGTTTGCGTCTTTCTGAGCATTACGGAAAGACGAAGGATATTGACAGGATTGTAATAACTCGACATCCCCACTATCTTCATCTTGCTCCCCGCATTCTCGATTTCCTGGGCTATCACCCCGCCCTTGCTGAGGCACCATACTTCTGTTTCGTATTTTTCTCGGTCGAGATTCTTCACAATCGAGGCAATGATCTTTTCAAGCCCCCCGACGTCGAGATTCTCCACGATATGAACTACTTTCACTTTCTTCATGAACGATGGCACCAACTAATCATATCTCAGACAGGAGTTTACTGAGTCTATTCACATAGGTGTGGCTGTGAATAACCTCTTCCCGTCCCTGCCGCGCAATTTCCAGCCTTTGATCCTCATGCTCAAGAAAATATTTTATTTTCTCAACAAGATCGCGGGAGTCGTCAAGTCCGACGAGATGCTTTCCGTCCGTAAAAAGATCGAAGACATCGCGCTGACGGTCACAGACAACAAATGCCCCGCAGGCCATCGCCTCGAATACCTTCGGACTGGCCTGATAGACAGAGAACCTGTTTTCAGGATCCTGATAATGTGTAACCAGAACGATTTTACTCGCACTGTATATTTTTAACCATTCGGATGGCAGAGTGTGAGCTCCTTTGATACACTTCCGAATCTTTGATTTCTTCCCAAGTTTATCCCATCCCGGTCCCCAGATACCAAAATCAAAATCAGACAACTCTTCAAACAACTCGGCCCTGTTGGGGTAATATGACCCGACAAAGACGAGTTCTTTACCATAATATTTTTTCTCTTCCGCTGATAGTTTCACCGGTTTGTGTTGAAATGGGTCGCACGCCATGGGAAGCCAGTGAGCACCGTGAATGCCTGCCCTCTCAAGAAGTTCCATCGCCTCGGTTCCCTGACAATAAATATGATCATACCTTGAAGCTGCATCCAGAATCGGTTGAAAATCAAGAGGCGCATCAATCGTCCAGAGTACAGTTTTTATTCCGTATTTCTTCAATGTTCCAATGGTCGATGCGGCGATCCTGTGTCCGCCCGTCACAATGGCAACATCAGGCCGCTTCTGCCATGCCAGCGACAACAACTTTCTGTTGATGTATCCACGATCAATGGCATTAATCCATGCAACCCGCCGTCGTATCCTCCCGGGGATTATGTGCTGCCGGTCGTCAAATATATAAAGATCATGTCCCAGGCTTCGTATCGCTTGTTCTATATATTCAGTAATCGTCCAGAAATGAGGATTATGGTAACCTGAAAGAAGTATTTTCATAATAGACACAACAGCATGCGGGTTTTAAATGTTGAAGTATATTTCCTTGATAATTTTAATCATTCCATATTTAAGAAGCTTTTCAAAAATGAATGTCATACAAAAATAGACAAGCATTCCAATGCCGACCAGCATAAGAAACTGCAACAAACCGATTTTATCAAATGTCCGCCCTACAATCATAATAACAAATATCATAACGGCTGCATTCGCTAACGGTACGACCACCACCTTTATAAAGCTTTTGTATGCCCACGCCGTAACTCTGACCGCCATGATCGTGAAACCGATTGCCGAGACAGAGGCACTCATGAGAACTGCTAATGCAGCTCCAGCGATACCCCAACGGATACTTAAAGGATATATAACGCCGACGAGAATAAGTAGCCGGATAACCTGCAATATTGTATCGATTTGTGGTTTTCCCACCCCGAGAAAGACCGGCTTGGCAGTTGCCGTAATAGACCCGACGAGACCAGCCACAGCCAGAATCTTAAGTGCAGGTACCATGGCAAGCCATTTGGGTCCCAAAAATATTGCCGTAAACTCCTTACCAAGAATAAATATTCCTGCAGCAATCGGAACAGACACATACGTTGTAATCTGAAGAACCTTGACATATGCACTCCGTAATCTCACTGGGTCCATTTGCAATTTCGAATATGCCGGGAATGAAACACGAGATATAACATCGCTTATTTCTGTCGTTGGAAGATTTGAGAGCAAGTAGGCCATCTGGTAGAATCCAAGCGCCGTAACACCAAGAATTTTTCCCACAAAAATATCATCTCCTTGTGTTACAAGGAAAATCAGTATTGTCGAACCGGAGATCCACATCCCATAACCGAAAAGATGGTTAAACTTTTCGCGGTCAAATCTGAGTCGAGGGCGATACGGATGTAGAATATAAGAAAGAAAAAACCGTGTTATGTTCTTCGCCATGCCTCCCCAGACTAAAGCCCATACATTTCTCAATACAAATGCGAGAGAAATCGACAAGACCAAGTCAACAACGGCGGACATCAGTTCATAGATAAACTGTTTATTAAACTCCATTTCTTTTTGAAAGAAAACGATACCTATGTTTCCAAACCCTGTCAGGAGCATATTGACGGCAGTGACCATGATAACAAGTCGAGATTGATCGGACTCGAAGAAACGAGCAATAAAAGGAGCTGAGATAAACATAGCTGCAAAGAGAAACACACCTCTTAACGCTAATGTTGTCCATGCAACATCAAGATATTCATTCACATCTCCTTTCCGGTTAACTAAAGCCGCCTGAATTCCTGTTTGGGACAGTGCATCAAGCGTTGATGCAGCCAGCATAGCAATGCCCAGAATTCCAAAATCCTCTGGAATGAGAAGACGAGCAAGAATGATTGTGCGAATGAAGCCAAACCCTCGATTTACCACCCGAAGGGTAAATACCCACATACCTCCCCTGATGACTTTCCGGGATATGGACTCTATTTTAAGCAAGTGTTATCAAGCCTTTCGCTCTATATCACGCACATCATGGAAGAGATAATGATAAAACATATCGGATGAATATATTTCTCAACCATTGCTATTCGCTACAGATGGGAGTGATCCTTCAGGTTCCTTTCTAAATGACGGTATCATGATTACCATAGCAGTCAAAAACCAAAACGGTTCCATAATTCGCACAATAATAAATGTATTCGTTCCTATTGCATGTACGATCATTCCGACATACCCGGCAAGATAACCTAAGGTTATCCCGCTGAGAAAAGGATCGGTGGTCGAACGGTAAATGTGTAGGGCATTTCTGAATATCGAAAAAAGCAAGATTAAAAAAATACCAAAACCCAGAACTCCGGTCTCCACGAGAACCCTTGGATATTGAGCGTCAACAAATCCATATCCGGTGATACCATATCCAAAAAGCGGATGTTTACTGAAATCTTCCGTTAATACATCTTTCCATGTATTTATCCGCGCCGATGATGAAGTGTCGATTCTTACTCCCCCTACTTCGATCTGTCCAATGTGATATCGCTGGGTAAACGTATATAAAGCACGGTGCTTAACTGCCTTGGGTAGGACAAACGGTGAGATGAGAACAACAATTAGAAAAGAAATTATCAGGGCTTTCTTTCGTTTCGAATAATATATTAGGGCAAAGATCATCGGTACAGCCGAAATCCAAGAACTTCTGGAAAGGGTTGCTAGAAGTGACACCACAATAAATACTACAAGTATACTTAAAAACTTTTTATGCCGCGTAGATTCAGGGGTCACAAGAATGCCTATGGCAAGCGCCAACATCAATATTAGATATCCCCCAAGAGTATTGGGTTCCCCGCTTTTACCTTCAAAAGGTGCCGTCACCCTCTCGCCCGCGGGAATCTGAAGTATCGCAATAATGCAGATAACGAAGCATACACCGAGGATCACGGCGATGAACCGTTCCACCTGTTTCTTCTCTCTGAGGTAGTTCACCGCCATGAAATAAATAATGAAGTATTCGAAGTACTTTAAGACAAAAAAGAAGCCCGTCATTAGATTTAAGCGGCCGGCCATGAATCCTATCAAGGTCGATGCCAGACAGGTCGTGATATACAACGCAATCGGCACGTTCAGGGGTGTTCTCAAAAAAAGGCCCAGTTCTTTATCAATGGCTGTCCTCAAAAACCATCCGATGCCAATGACAACAAGGAGAAAATCATCCAGACGGAGCGTTATACCGCGTCCTGCCGTGGTTCCACCTCCTCCAAGTCCCTCAATCATGAATTCCGGACTGAGGAGCATGGCAGCAATAAGCAGATAAAGTGAGAGTTCGGCATTGAGAAAACTGATAGTCATCAGGACGAAAACAACGATGATGAGAATCGTGAAGGTAAGAGGAACCTTCGCTATAAGAAAACCGCCCATGGCGGTCATAATGATTATAAGGCT
>JAFGPZ010000304.1 GCA_016935935.1 Deltaproteobacteria bacterium | reverse complement strand
TGATATGCGGCGGCGCAACGGGTAAATCGGTGGCATCAAATTTACTGCTGGTTGAAACAATCACTTGTACTGCTTTGTCGGCAAATGTTTCAAGAATCGTTGCAAAAAAGAGCGTATTCCCGACTGGTCCTGCGCCCCCTCCCAGCGTAATGTACACAAGCGGGCGGTCATTATCAATTTCTTGAAACCAGGGGGGAACGTTATTATTGGCGATTGAACGGGTTAAGGCCCCTACAAAAAAAGTCTTGCCATCATCCGGAATTGGCTCGATTTCAGGGAGACTCGGGACAATGTAACGATCCCCTTGTAAAAGATCGGTTGCTCTTTTGATGGATGAGAGTCCCATGGCATGTAATAACGGATTGAACAGGGCGGAGGAATCAGGGGGAACCAGGCTGTCAGGCTCATTTTTCCACCACAGGAGGTGCGCCGTTTGGGGATGAGATGCATATCGTACAATTTGCACCACCGGGATATGGGTAATCTGAGAAAGGATCCACACGAGCAAATTGGTATCGCCAATTAACAGATCGGGGTGAAATGTATCTATGATGTGAAGATAGCGGGCAATGTTTTTCTTAATCCTCCCAGTATCGCTCAAACCATCCCGGATGACCTGATAATCAAGACTGGAAATCTCGGTAAAAAGTGGCGATTTGCGGGAATACACCTGACCAATGACCCTTTTAAATAATGAGCGCACGAATGAGGGTGTGCGGGAACGTTGGGAAACAAACGTGGTAAAGTCGGTGTTGATCTGGCTTTCAAATTTACGCGTATTAATGACAAACGCGCAGTGGTGTTTACGCCGGACAGCCTCATGCGCAACGGCTAAACACCGGCTGATATGACCAAATCCACCTCCCAGGTCGCTGGGGAAAAATAGAAGTTTCACGATGGCTCAACTCCTGTTCGAACCAACTACGATACCAGACTATTTTACTCAGCTACAGCCAGCTACGATTATGCCCCACTTTTTTGCTGGTATCTTCCCGTGGTTGTTGACGAACATGGTATAACACCTCTTCAACGTGTGCCGTTTGTTCCGGAGTCAACGGATCAAAATGTACCCCGTACTTGTCTCGCAAAGCCCTGACCTTATCCACAAAGAACGCTTCAATCCGATAACAAATACTCCCACTGAGTGAAAAAGGATTCTCCATCAAATCGCGCGCGCGTAATTCGATCTTTACGTGGTCGCCCCGTTCCAGTAGGGTTGTCGCAGGAGCACACCGAAAAGAGATCCCTTCTGGGGTGATATCTTCGAGTTCCGCATCAAACGCTGGCATCCCGGGCTTGTGAATCATGAGTTGAATCGAAACATCCTGCTGAACCTTGACGCGGGGCCGTTTCCGTCTGGAAAAAAACTGAAGTACCCGATCGCACAGCAGATGAACAACAAGCTCTTCCTGTTCGCTTTGCCGGGCTTGTGCTCTCCTGATCTGCGTTTTTTTGGCGAGAATATGCTGCGTCAGTACGTCGCTGAGCAGCGTGTAAATTTCAGGGTATTTTTTGATTAAAGGGGTAATATCTTCTTTCGAGAGTTCAAAAAGGTGCGCGTCGGTGGCGGCGATGAACGTTGCGGTTCGGACGTCACCGGTAAGAAGCGACATTTCACCGAAAATATCCCCACGCCCCAACCGCGTTATCTCAAATGATTTTCCCCCTTCACCATGTACCCAGACCCCAACCAGTCCATAGGCGATAATGAATAATGAGTCGCCGGTATCTTGCTGGCGTACGATCATGTCGCCGGTCGCGAAATGACGCGGGCGCATTCGCTGGCCCAGGTGAGATCTGGCTTCCGCAGAAAATGACTGAAAGATCTCTACTTTTTGTAAAACATCAAGCGGTTCCATCGTCTCCTCCTATGGATATAAGAGCTTATCTCCATCAATATTTGAATGGATCTCATCCCAAAATGTCAAGTGAAAAGAAACTAAGGGTTTTTAAGTTCGATATTTTTTAGCAACACGAGAGATTATCTCCTTATAGGATACGATGTCGGTTTTATCCACAAGTAAAATTTTGCGAAGCGGTAAATTTGATTCCATTTTTACTTTTCCAATAAGAATAACCCCGGCAAGAGTATAGGTAATCGTTGAAGCCACGGCAGCTCCTTCGATTCCATACTTAGGGATCCAGTACCAATTGAGACCAATATTTAGTAGCAGAGAAATCCCTGCGGCGATGATTGAAACCTGTTGCCGATTCCGACTAGAAAAATTACGCGTGAGCACTTTATAACTGCTCATGGATACTATGCCTGGAAGAAGAATTAGCATGGCATTGACTGATTTCAGATAGTGCACGCCATAAAAAAGCACAATTACGTATTTGCCAATCAGACCCAACCCAAGAGCTCCCAATGTAGTAATTAATAATGTGTTCCGGCAAACCTGCGCGGAAAACGAATGGATCTGGTTCTCGTTCTCTATTGAAGACAGGGCCGGGAAAAGAACTATCCCAATTGTGTCTGGTAAAAACCATAATAACGTAGCCACTCCCACAGCAATGCTATAAAATGCAACCTGCTGAGCATCTAACAGGTAGGCAATCATGTACAGGTCGGCCTGATAAATTAAATGTGCCACAATCAGTTGAAGGTAGGATAGGATCCCGTAGCGTAATAACGACCGGATTGTGAGCCAATGCAGATCGAATCGGAAAGAGGTTATGGAGAGAACCTTCATCGTAAGGATTATTGTTAACAGCACATTTACAGATAGAGAAACGATGATCACTGATCTCAACGTGAGGCCAGAAAGCAACAAAATAACGAGAACTCCGAAAAGATTTCCAACAGGCGTCAAAAGTCTTCTGACATTAAATAAACCAAATTTTTTTAGTCCCCGGATGAGCGACTGGAGAAAAGCATCTAATAATGTGAAAAAATAAAAAAGGAGCAGTGGAAGATAATAATAGGGCGGAAGTTCTTTTAAAAAACTGCGTAAGGGAAAATCTCTGAGCATATAGCTGCCACTCACAACACTCAGCCCGATGCACAAGAATAAAAAGAGATAGGTCCCAACCATCTTCTCTACAGGCGCTTTGCCTTTTCCGATAAAATAGACAATTGCTTGCGGTAGCCCAAGATTCGATAAATAGCCTAACGTAAGAGAAAAAGACATGAACAGCGAAAAGGCTCCGAAGTCAGAAGGGGATAAATTCCGGACAATGACGATGCGAGTAGTAAATGCTAATAGACGGATACCAATTTCCGTACTAAACGTTGC
>JAFGPZ010000303.1 GCA_016935935.1 Deltaproteobacteria bacterium | reverse complement strand
TGAGCATTTTCTCCCGCTGCACCAGGGCCGCATAATCGGCGTTGTCCTTGCGGCGGTTCCCGATGCCATACGACTGCGCGCCCGTGAGGATTGAGGACATCTTTTCCCTCACATCGGTGAGGGCAGTCTGGAGGTCTTCGATCTCTTGAAAGGTGGTTTTCAGTGCCACGTAATTTCCTCTTATGTTTTTTGATAAAAAAGGGTCTTGATCTCTGGGGGAATTATAAGGGGTGTTTTTTGGACAAAATCGATTATTTCCGATTTTTATACGGATTTTTATCGATTATTTCCGATTTTTTACGGATTATTTTCTTGACAAGGTTTTTTTGAGGGACTTTTTGAGGGGGAATATTGTCAAGGTATTGAAGGGCAAAAAAAAAGGGGGCCGCATCCGCGGCCCCCTTGGTTGAAATTGCCATTTTTATAATTCAGGCACTTTTATTTTGAGTAATGTCTCTAACCATTCTGCCACAAGACGACGGTGACAATCCTCGCCGGGACGTTCCCAGCAGAGCAGGACGGAATTTGCGCCAAGCTCCAAGAAGACCTTTGCCGGATCTAATTTAGCCAAAACGTTTTGCTGATACTCTTTGACGTACTCAGGCCACGGCAACCCCGCTTTTGAACTATTAAGAAGTTTAATCGAAGGGGCCAGCGCTATATATCTGCGACGAGAACCCCACCAACGCGGTGGCCAGCGTGCAATGCTGACCGCATCTGGATTTTCAATAGCTTTTTTGTTTCCGAAATAAGATGTTTTCATGATACTCTTACCTCCTCTCCAAATGGCGCATTCCCATAGTCTTCAGTCTTGGCCCATAGTACAGGATATCCCGGAGGCTCTGGAAAGCGGTGACAATACATATCCGTCAAGTAGATAAGGCAAGCAGGCGTAATGCCCTGTTTGTCAACCCACTCGAAAGGTGGTCGGAAGTCTGTTCCGCCACCGCCTTTTGGCTTAAATTTAATAGGAAGATCATCTGACGTAAAAGATTCTACACCACAAATCCTTGTATCACAGTACAATACGTTGCAGGTTGTTTTGTGGTCCTGCAAAATGGCGTTCACTTCCGTTGCAAACTGATTGACAAGATCATCATCGATGCTTCCCGATGTGTCTATTGCAATCACAATCGGCGGTAATTCATTGGAATAAAGTGCCGGAAGGTAAAGCCCCGAATGCATATATCTGCGGTTAGGACGTGTCCACGTGTAATCATTTTTCGCTGATTGATCCACGAAACGCCTTAATACCTCCCTCCAATTTACTTTAGGCTCCACGATCTCACTGACCAGACGTTCAAGGCCCCCCGGAAGTTCACCCATTGCCTTAGCCTGTTGAGTAGCTTGTACCACTGAGATTTTCCAGTTTTGCTCTTCCTGTGCGACCTCTGCCGGACTGGGCTCTTTTCCTTCCGGCCCCTTGAAATCATCTATCTCCCCACATCCTCCAGGATCATTACCGCTTTCGGGCGGGCAATCTGGAATGCGATTATAAATTTCATCTGCCGACATGCCGGTGAAAGCCGGATCTATAAGAGCGCCATCCGGCAACGCCATGCCCGAATCTACAAGAATCTGATTGATGGCATAATCACATGCCACGTTCCATTTTTTAGGTTCACGCTCTCCCCTTCGTGTATGGTGACAGCAAGCAAGGTGCATCGTCTCATGTGCGATACACCCCTTGAGTTGATCAAGTGGCAATGCATTCACGAAGGCTGAGTTGTATGCCAGAACCTTGCCGTCGGTACTCATGGTTTCACGTGATTCATTGACTTCAACCCTAAGCCTTAAAGCCAGACTTGCGAAAAAGGGTTGATCAAGAATAAGACCCGCTCTTGCCTTGGTTACTTTCTCTCCCGCTTTCATTTTGTACCTCCCATATATCCAGCCATGTCGTCCAGTATTCCCTTGGCTGCCTTTGCCGCTTTTCTGCGTTTGCCTTTATCTTCCCGCAGTTCAGCCGGGTTATACTCACAGAGGCGCTTTTCAACCTGTCTCCGCATTGCCTCCAGTTTTACATCTTCCGTTATGTTGAGCCGCGGCAACAAGTCAACCAGTTCTGTTATATTACCTATCAGACTGTCACGGAAGATTGCCTTGTCGTCAGACAGACGCTCAACCATATTGTTTACTGCATTGTGGAGCCTTTCCCACAACTCCTTCATCGCTGTTGCCTGGGCTTCCTTGGTTCTTGCCTCGATATCCGCCTTGATAGCATTGACTTCGCCGGAACTCAGAGAAACTCTGAAATCTTCCTTGTCCGGCAACGGATCAACAGACACAGAAAAGGTATAGTAATTATTGATCTGACTTGGTGTCGGATAGTCTGATGAATTAAACAGACCGTTCAAACGCTGACGAGCTTCGTCAACATAGGTCTGATAGTTGTTGCAGAAGTCGCTAACGGCCGCCTCAAACTGCGTTTTATAGGCTTGAATCTTTCTCGTGTATGGCAGATAGTTTGCCGCCGGAAGAAGACGGGGACCCCAATCGTACCATGGGAGCGTGTTTTTATAGTGGTAGCTCCTGACCTCGTTGGCAATCTTTGATACCTTGCTAATAGCCTCTGCTGCGAGAAGGGCTTTTGTATATCTACCAGAATCAAGAGTCGCCTGATAATCTCTTGCGATTTTATCGGACACCTTCTTGTCATATTTGCGTGAGGACCACTGAGATATGGCCAGTCTTACCAACATCGCCTTGCTGCTAATATTCGTATTTGCTGTTGTCATGGATTCACCCCCCCCTAAATAAGCACATCAGAATGAGCCGACGCCCATTCGATATATGAACGGTTATTGACAACGTCCTCATCTACCTGGACACTATCCCTTACCATCAGAACAGAAAACTCAGCCGGAAGCCTGTTCGCATAGGCAATCAGGCGGTCGATTGTCTGAGAACTGCTTCTCCGTGACAGCGCACCGCATATTGCATAAAGCGTTGCCGGATCTTCGGGAACTTTTGCCTTCTCAGGTGCCATAAGAACTGTATCGGGATTGGGAAGATCACGAAATATTTTCAAGAACGCCATAAGCTCTGCTGCGAACCCTTCACCAGCAGAGCCGGAATAAACCTCATATTCGATTTCTGACGGAATGCCGGACTGCATAAGTCTGCCCACATTAACTACCGTCCGTGGACATGGGCTGTTCTTCATTTCGTTCGTCGGCTGGAAGTCAAAAAGCAGATTCGGCCTGAAACGTATGAAGGCTATAAGCTCAGTAGGGACATTCGCTTTGAGCGCCCATGCTACCCAGTCTTCCATGTCGGGTTCGAGTTCAACTATGGAAGTAAAACGCGACTTGACCGGCTCAAGAATACCAGTTACACCCGCTCGGTCTGTGTGACGATTTGTGGCTGCAACAAAAGTGACCTGATCGCTGACCTTGTGACCGTTGATCCGTCTTGCAAGTATCAACTGCATACAGGCTGCCTGTACAGATGGAGGTGCCTGTCCAAGATCATCCAGAAAATAAACTGTCCTTTGCTTTGCATTAATGATGCTTCGAAGTGACCCGAAAGGCAGGAAGTCAGCCGTGCCGTTCTTCGCAAAGGGTAATCCTTTAAAATCTGTGGGATCGGAAACAACAGGATGCTCGATAATAAGCTCTGCCTCCGATGCCTCACACGCTTGAGCGATAATGTCAGACTTGCCAACACCGGGTGCGCCTTTCACCATGACAGGGAACCCTGCCGGGATGGTGACTTTCAACAGCTTCTCTAACTCTTTAGGTTTCATGTTACTTTCTCCTTTCTGGTGTGTTATAATTATTTTGCCCCGGTCCCATGCAGCAACATGGGCGGTTTTTCCTTTCGGCCGTAAAACCGGGGCTCTTTCTAAAATCAATTAACGTTATGGCAATACATCGATAACCGGGCATCCTAGGGCTTTTGCCCTTCTACATGCCTCTCTGGAAGCCTCTCCGTATTTACCAGTTATAAAATGCTCCTTTCCGTCAATTTTAAAAGCCCACATTCCGTAGCCTTTCGGTTGCCTAATGTGAGATCTCTCAAAAGATCTTTTGTTTACAAATACTCTCATTTCTCTTTCCCTCCTTTTTTGGCCTGTCTCATCAGTGCCGGGAGGCCATTCCCGACAGACTTCAAAGTTTCGACTTGCGGATCGTCATCCGCTTATATAATGCAAATGGACGTCTCTTCCTTGCATCCAGCGTGTCTTTTTAAAATTCTCCTTTCTTTTTTTACGACTCGGTCTTTGGAAGTCCCCTGATCTCTCAGAGGGCCAAAGCGCCGGGGGATCTTTTATTTCCCCAACGGGAGTTCCACCCTATGTTTGGCTGGTGGCTGAAGTTTAGAGATGTTTTTTACGGGGTTTACTCGCTGGGACCGTTTCCCTCTGTCCCTCTCTTATAACTTCCTGATTTTCTTAACTTTATCCTACATGAAAGAAAAGGGTATGTCAAGTAAAAAATACTTATTTTATCAATAAAAACAGATATTTATGCATTTTTTCTGTTTTTTTAGAATTCGTCGTCTTCGGAAATCACGTCGGGATCAACGGTAAGCTGGCTGGTGACCTTGCGAAAATAATCGTCGATATTTTCTGTATGGGCGCACCATTCGCCGCCGATGTAGTTGGCAGGGAATTTATGCTTTTTGATCAGGCCCATCAATTTGGGCACAGATATACCGGCATAGGCGGCAATTGAATCTCTTCCCCATTTGATTTTGCTTATCTCTGGTCCAGCCATGAGGGCCTCTTGTACTTCAATGGTCTTACCACCGGCGTCTGTGTGTCAGGTGGCGATGTTTCCTGTTTTGGAGGGAGGGAGGATTCCTTGCTGTTATGCACCATTTCGGCGATCATCTGGAGGCCAGGCATCCACTCGGGATCGGCGCAGGCGGCGGCGTAGACTTCGCAGTCAAGCAGATGATTGTCTCGCCTGATCTTGACCCATTTCGTCTTTTTTGTCCTGGGATCACGGCGTTTTTCTTCGGCCAGGAGCTGGCGGACGTAATCAATACCGGTGTCGGCATGAACGTAAAAGCGCTGGCTCTGTATGTCTTTTTCGCCTTCTTTTCCCATCCATCGTCCCAGCCTCCAGAAGATGAGTTCCTTGAAGGCGTCGGTGTCGAGGAAACGGATTTCCAGACCGCCCGGGATTACCACTTTGCCCCGTTTCATCTTGTCGATGACACGTACCTGAACGCGTTTCAGCTGCTTGTGGGAGGCGCCTTTGATGCCGAAGATTTTGCCCCGATCTTTTCTGAGCCATTGGTAAATCTCTTCAGTCCGCGTCCAGTCCTGATCTTCAGCCGTGTCCGAACCGCCTGTATCCACTGCGGCGCGCCATATCCCCATGGTGTTCTGGGAGTCCTCGATTCGAAATTCGGTTCCATATACAAGCATGTCGATGTCTTCTTTTTTGTTTACGTATCCGTGCAGTATGTCCCAGCTGGTGAGATCTATGGCCCAGGCTCGGACAACGAACCAGAAACCGTGCTTCTGTGTGTCTGCTCCCAGAGTGAGGCCAACGGCATCTTTAGGAACGATGCCAGGGGGAAGCTCGGTCTTGTGCTTTTCAAGAAACTGGCTTTCGGCCTCATGTTTGACAATCACATCCTTAAAGGGTTCGGCCTTATGTTGTGTAACGAAAATGAATTGTTTGTGCGGATCTTCAAGACCGCGAAGATGAGCAGCCACGACGGTGGAAAGGCTGACCATCGGTGAATACCAGGACGGCAAGTGATAACCAATGCCGACGGGGTCTTTTATGATTTCGCGGGCCTTCCATCTGCCTTTACGGACTGCGGTGTTTCTCATGTGGTCGTTCCAGAACATGCCGCAGTCGCAGCACTGGTATTCGGCCAATCGCTTCCGGATTATGGTTTTAGGATCAGTGCATTTCTGCGGCCAGGCGATATTGTCGAAATGCATGATCTGAAATGTCCCACAGACGGGACATTTTGCCTGGTAGTCTTTGATGATATCAGCCTCTTCCGTGAGGGCCACTGTAATGTTCCCTTCCTCGTCGGTGGGTGTGGAGAGATAGAGGATTTTTTTTGTGTAGGGATAGGCCGTCGTCCGGATCTCGGCCAGGTAGACCGGACCGGCTTCCCTGCCCGAAAAGACAGGGAATTTGTCTACTTCGTCCATAATGAGATACTGGATTGATTCGGCTGACAATTCCGATACCGATGTGGCCCAGGCGAATATGACGGAGGCGCCGTTTTTGAAGTAAATGCCTAGGGATGATTTGTCATCTGACTTGTCACTCATAAGGTCACGTATCCGGGGTGTCGATTCCAGCGTGGGAATAATTATTCTTTTTGCACGGCGGCGGGTAACTTTTTCGTCAGGCATGACGAACATTGCGGGGCCCGGGGCCTCGTCGATTTGCTGACTTAAAAAGTTGAAAGCAACCTGGCTTTTGCCTGTCTGGGGGGCAAAGCAAAGGACGATTTTTCTGATATGGGGATCGGCGGCTGTGTCCATGGGTTCGGCCAGGTAGGGTGTGAAGCTGTTTTCCCATTTGCCCTGGTGCGGACCCTGGGCGACCATGCGGTAACGTTCGGGCCAGACGGATCCCTTGAGACGCTCTCTCTTCTTGAAGATTTCGCACTCACCCAGGGTGAAGCGGTGAATGTCGCAGGGGTATGTAAGGTTAGAGGGCGGCATCTTCATCTTCCTTCTCTTCATCCCTCTCTGTTTCCGGAGGTATTATCTCGGGGTCCTTGGTGTAGCGGTCAAGAAACTCGTTGTAACGGGCAATCAGGTATTCCATGAGCCTGATGGTTTTCTTGTGATCGCCTTTGACCAAGTCTATAATCTCGGGTGCGTCGGCTCGCGCATGGTTTTCCAGGTCGCTTTTGAGGCGAAGAGCCCTGACTGCAAGGGCATGTTCAAAAGCGGACCGCTCTACGAGGAGCCCTTTCTCTTTGTCGGTCTTGATCTTCCAATGCTCGGACTGAGCTTTTTCCCGGATTGTCTGGGCCTTTATCCTCTCGCGGGTGAGTTTGTCCAGTTCATCGTCGCTTTCCACCGCCTGTGACAGGCCGGAGAGCGGGCTGACAATATATATGTCAAGGGACGACTTGAGGACGCTTCCGTCGCTTTCAACTTTAAGGAGGCCACGGCTTACGTCCTGATAGAGTTTGCTCTTTTTAATTTTATACCCCTGGGCCTGAAGGTATTCCAGGGCGTCGGCTCTGGTTTTGAAGGCTGATCGGTCTTCGCCTGCCGCGCGCTCTTTAAGCGTCTTAGATGCCAGATTGAAGGCTGCAAGGTTGGCGGCTGTCGGGCTTTCGAGGAGGGCGCGCTTAGCCGCCTCTTTCGCGCCGATCAATGTTGCCAGGTCGGTCTCGCCTGACTTTTTTATGAGTTCCTGGAGTTCTTTATCTTCCATATCTTTCAAACCAGAGAGGCATAACATCGCTCAGCCGGTAGCCCTGAAATTCGGCATAGTAGTTGAGTGAATAGCCATCTTCTGTTTTTTTCCTTTTGTGGAGCTTGAAAATACCGCGGTATTTCATGCTGACGGGATGGCGCGAAAAAGCTGTCGTGGTGACATAGCGGTACCGTTCGATGTATTTCATTTCAAGATAGTCCCGGATATCTGAGGAGAGAAGCGCCATGAGTACGAGCTTTGCGAGTTTTCCGTCATAGGGCACAGCAAGGTCAGACATGAGATATATCTGCCCGCCTTCTTCGGGAAGTCCCCAGTTGAAGGCGTTGAATCCCTTCTGAAAATCACTTTTCCCGATGAGTGCGCCTTCAAGACAGTATCCAATGGACGAACTGCTCTGTGTGGAGTAGTTGACGTGGGCGGACATAAACAGTTCATTCAACCTTGTGTTCTGTTTCCCCGTAAGAAAGATGGCAGACAGTGTTTCGCTTCCAGTAATGGTACGATCAGCAGGCCATATAGCGCCCACGGGGGAGCTCTCAGCAGTGCTTTTGACAAGGTAGGATTTTTCTGTATCTTTCCGGATAATCCGGACTTTTGTATTCCGGCCGCAATCGGCCGCAGATACAGGATCTCCGACTATCCGATAAACTTCTTCGAGGTCCTTCTCCAGAATTACAAAATAATCGCTGTATCCGGCTATATGCTCATAGTGTTCCAGCGTCTTGTCTGTCATTTCCTCGTATGAGGGCTGGTCCCAATGAACTGTGGCTTTATAGAGTTTTTCAAGCTGCTCGTATCCCCTTTTGTATGTCGGCGGATAGGTGATTACTGTCTGTTCTCTGCAGGACTCCCGCAGGATCTGTATGCCGTCCTGCGCCCTGTAGTCCAGGGGTTCAATCTGTTTCCTGTATGCTGTCATTTTGACAAGAGTCTTTTCGATCAGCCTGTCCCATTCGATGCGGTAGTTTTCTATTATCCGTTTCTGATACTCGTTTTTGCATTGCCAGACTTCACGAAGGTCGAAGAGAAGCAGTATGGAAGCGATCATCTCGTCACGGTCCTGCTTCAGAAGGCCGCGGAGGTGTTCGGGACAGTCGGGAGACTCGGCCGCTTCAAAGGGCCCGTCTGAAAGGTAGGCGCCCAAGGCGGAGGCATAAAGCGACACATCACAGGCTGTGATTGCGCCGTTATAGCCACTCTGTCTGAGGATGGATGCGATTGTGAAGTTGCCGGCGCCGATGAGCAAAACGGGATATCTGATAGTACTGGCGTATTTGGCCAGGATCGGCTTGATTGCCGCCCGCGTTGCTCCTACGAATGACATTTTTCCTCCTCCAGTTTTTCGCCCGCCAGCTCACAAAGTTTAAGAAGGGCCAGGGAGGCGTTTTTGATGTTTTTCGTCTTTTTGGCTTTCTGAATGAGATCGAAAAAGTCCTGATATTGCTCCATAGGGGACAACATGACATCGCCGGATCCTGCCAACCTGAGCTCGTCAAGGACGCTGTCAATGTATTCTTTCTCAGTTTCGGTAAAGGCGAATATCAGGTTTTTTGTGTAGAGCGGTGGCGTGCTGAAATTGACAAAGTTTATATTTTCTATCTCTTTCACTGTCTCGCTGGAAAGTCCGGCGTATATCTTCTGATTGAGATCATCGACCTGGTCCCAGAGGGATTTTAAAAGCGTCATGTCATCGAGGCCCACAAGGGCATTGTGAGATAGCTGCGTCGCGATCTTTTCTGATTTTGAGAGATCACCGGAAAGGACCATGACGATGATCAGCTTGATGTCGGCTTCTATGGCGGCCTTCACTCTGTGGTTGCCGGATAGGACAAGGTATCTGCTGTCTTCGATGCAGCAGAGCGGCATGCTGGACAGGCGGTTGTCCTCCTTGATGTTTTCGACGAGGTTCTGAAAGGTTTCTTTCTTAAAATAACGGGCGTTTTCTTTCAGAAGTACCAGGTCTTTCGGATTTACTATCTCAAGCCAGGCCGATGCGCCGAAGAGAATCTTGCTGATCTTTTTCAGGCTTTTGTTTTCTTTTTGGATGTCCTGCATATTCATTCCCTCAGGTTCGCGGCGGCTTCAAATCTGTGACGCCAGAGCCGTATGGTTTCAATCGATAGATCGGTATAGCTTGCGAGGTCCCGGTTTGAGATGCCCAACTCCAAGAACACGGCAATGAAGAAGATCGTCTCAAGATCGAGCTGGCTGCCTGAGAATATCGTACCCGTCAGGGCGGTGAAGAACATCCCGCAGTTTCGGCACTTGACGCGGCTGAGATTCCAGAAACTTTGCAACTGAGAATCTGTGAGGGTTGTATCGCACTTCGGACATGCCGGATCATTCCCGTGAAAGGCTTCCAGAATCCTGCGGCGGCAATAGTCTCTGTCCAGCATCCGGGGGGATACAAAAAGCATGATTTCCTGAGAAGTCATTGAGTTTGTTAGTTTATTGTGCCTATCCATTTTTCCGCTCTCCTGATTATTTTTTCAAGCTCAAAGTCTTTGTGATGCCGGAAACTGTGAACGGGATTATTCCCGGCGGAGGACCCGTGTTTTCAGTCGCTGTTGGTAGTATATCAGCTGCCGTCGGTGGGATGTCGGCTGCTGTTGGTGGGGTGTCAGCTGGTGTCGTCATAGTCGAATGCCTTTGCCTTTTCGGTGGTGATGCGTTCGTTGATATTCCCGATCTCGATGTCGAAGATGTGCTCGCAGAACTTGTAGGGACTGACTATGGCCTGTTTGCTTTCCAGGAGTCTTGTCAAGGCCAGGATGAAGGCCTCCCGCGCCGCCGGAGTGTTGCCGTTGTTGAGCGGGACCTTCCGCTGGACGAACGCGTCAATCCGGAAACGGGGATACTTCACAACGACCCTGTTGATGAGTTTTAACATCTGCTTTTCCAGCGCTGCCAGTTCCGGCGGAGGCTTCTTGTTTTGAAATGAATTTTTAATGAGGCTGTGGGCCTCATGGCCTGGTACAATCTTCGGCGGTGTCCTGTGCTTGTCGCCTTTCGGAGGCGACTGAGGATGTGTCGGTTTACCAGCCGGCGTTTTTTCTTTTTCTTTTAGCTTTTCTTTTTCTTTTACTAAAGCTGATAGCTGATAAGCGCCCGTTACATCACTGTTACATTGCCGTTTCTTTTTTGTTACACGATGTTGATAGACTCTATACCGTGTTGATATCCTTTCTTTTTCTTCCCTGTATGCCCTTCTATTTATCAGCGTTACATTGCCGTTACATTCCCGTACATTTCCGTTACATGTAACGTTTTCTGCTGCAATATTACAGACACCCCGTTCATAGATTTCGGTGATCACTTGCTGTGTTTTTTCGACGGTGGCACCGATAAGGCGGGCATATGCCTCCCAGGGCAACGAGAGCATTCCCCTGGTGGGAGAATCCCAAAGGGCACACAGGAGGTCTATCCAGGCGCCCTTTGCTTCAAGCGACAGAACGCGGGTATCTTTCACCCAGTCGCCCTTCATAAATGATTCTGATGGCAGTCGCGACATTGCTTCTCTTTAGCTTCTGTTTTATATCACCGCTTAGCGGCGCAGGAGGGGCCGATTCAGGGACTTTTCATCCCTGTCATACTTCGGGGCAGGTATTCCGCCATTCTGCGGATCATGACCTGTTTTCGAGTAATCTTACCCTGCAGTCGCTCGGTTTGACGTTCCAGGGGCTGGGAATCAGCCCCTTCTTTTTGGCCACGTCTATTCGGGCGAGCATTTCAGCCCGGTCTGGATCCCGCGCGGTGAGATAGGTTTCAAATATCTCTCCGGCAATATTGAGCGTTACAAGATATTTTTTCTTTATTCTGTTCACTCGCATGGCTGCACCATCGATAAGGCCCTCTTTATTTCGCCCTGTTTCCGCTTTCGCCGAGGCACAGGGCGCGGCCTTTTAGAAAGGAGTGATAACGAAGGAAAAGAAATGCACAAGAGCCGGGCTGAAATAGATCAGTGCGGCTATAAGTATTGCCAGTGTAAAAATCCTATGAACCCTGCCGTTCTCTTTTCTCATCTTCTTCCTCAAGCAATTTTTTAAGGGATGCCATTTTCTCTCTGAAACAGCCGAAGGTTTTGTGTACCGATGTGACGACGATTGCCTCGTTGAGCGTTACATACATGGCAGCCACACGTTCACAGAGTTTGTCCAGCGTTTCATCCGTCGGGTTTTGCCCGTATTGCCAGGCCCGCTTTTTTAACGTCATGCTTCCTATGATCAGATTGCCCAGTATTTCCTGCTTTGTCTTTTTAACGGCGCTTTGTATAATGACATTTCTGTCTATCCTGAACATTAGATCTCCTCCCTTTTTTGAATATGCTCCAGGCCGCCTATCTGCATGAAAGGCGACGCTAATACCTTCTCTATTTTTCGCTGTTCCATATCCGCCTCCAGGACATCATCAAGTTTCACGCTCAGTTTTTTCGCGACCTGACGGTAGGGCTCAAGCGCCTTTTCAAGAAGCGCCCGGTAGGGATAATATCCATCTGATGGACGCGGATTCTGGCGGCAGCTATAATGTTTTCGCCTGAGCCAACTGAGCGTTGACTGTGAACAGTTATGCTTTCGGGCCAGCTCGTAAATCTTCAATCCCTTTTCGGGATTAACGAGTTTTATGAGCTTTTTCCGCAGGAGTTGCGAAACCGTTTTGTCGCGGCCCCTTTTGAAACGGATGTCTGTGCTGTTTCTTCTGATTCTTGCGATGTGCTTCAGGGAAAGGTCGTACTTTTCGGCCAGTTCCCCGTCTATGCAAAGATCGGGACTGGCTTCTATATCGGCGATAAGCGCTTCTCTCTGGGGCATTGAGAGACTCCGTTTGTTTTTCGGACGTCCCGCATTAACAGGCCATCTGGTTTCGCAATCTTCACAGACATAAAGGTCATATACACAACTGATATCCAAGGACCGGCATTTTGGGCATTTCTTATTTCTCATATCACTCCGCCTTTGGGGCCACGAACATTTGGCCTGTTCGCGGATTGATCAGGGCCATTATGTGTTTGGGCATCCGGAGCTGCGCGTGCCTCGATCCTTTGCCGTATTTTTCCTGCGCGTCTTCGATTTCGGCGACAATCTGCATGAAGTAGTCAAGCGTCTTGACGTGGTATGTGCGCGCCGATTTAAGGCCGTTATAGGGCAGACCGATTCGGTCGGCATGGTCGTCAAAGGCGGCTCGTGAAAGCCCGCAATAGGCTGCGGCCTCCTCGATCCGCATCCATGGGCTTTCTATTGTGGTGTTGTTCCTGAGCTGAACTTTTCTCATGACTCCACCTTCAGTTTGAGAAGCAGAAGCGCCTCTATGGCCTCGTCGGCTTCTCTGCATATAAATGATTTTTCGTTATTGCGAATCTGACCGTCTGCAAGTGAGACTGCAATGGCTTTGAGGACATCGGCCACCTCCTTCATTATGACCGACGTGTGCTTGGTGAGCTCTGTCTCTACTCTTGACCCTTTTACCGTGGGCTTCAAAAAGTAGCCGTCCGATATGGCCGCCAGGCGGCACATGACTTCAACGGGTTTTACCGTGCGGATGATGCCGAAAAATCCGGCCACTGTCGGCGTCGAGCCGTATTTATAGTTTTCTACCGTGCGGCGCGACGATCCCAACGCTTCGGCAAGATCATCGAGGTTGTACCCCATGCGATCCGCCTCCAGCATAAGCTCCTGGACGAGACGATCCGCGAACATCTGATGTCCCTGTTTTACTTTCATTTTTACCTCCGTTTTTTCTCAGAAAGTTGTTGCGGTTTTCCTCTATGACCGGCAGGACATCCGTGGCAGGATCATACTCGGGGAAGAGTATATCCTCTGAGACGTCGTACAATTCTGATATCTGCCGTCTTACACGCGGGTTGTGTGTGCTGCCTCTCGTGGCGTATTCGGTGATCAGCTGGGAGAGGTAGCATTTTCCAATAGCAGGATCGAGTTTTTGACCGACGTATGTCAAATCATGCTCGTGGAATGCGATGAGCGCAAAAAGAAGATTTTTCTTGACAGTGCGGGGTTGATTGTTCATAGTTTGACTCTCCTACAAACGTGGTTGTGTGAAACTGTGGTATTTTTTATTGGAAGGAAGGAATGTTGCAACCTACCCAACCCGTGAGCCGCAGGCCCTCCGTTTTGGAATCAAGGTGTCCTTGCAAGCACACTCACAGTCAGCACCGTTCGGTAGTTCCTTCCTTCCGTTAACATTGTTAGGCGAAGAATAATCGAAAATAGAAGTTATGTCAAGAAAAAAATCGAATATCGATAATAAGAGATTAAAAGAGATCGGTAACAGAATTCTATCTGTACGAAATTCTGCAGGTGAAACTCAAGGTGAGTTTTCAGATCACATTGGAATTGCAGCCAATTCGTTGTCTGAAATCGAAAATGGCAAAAGGGAGATTTCTAAACCTGCTTTACTTGCCATCGAATATCGATATCGAATATCGAAAGAATATATCCTCACCGGCAAAGGCGACATGCACGGCGCCCCCCCCTCCCCATCCTCATCTTATCCCCCCGAACTTCAACCCTACCTTGACATGGCTGCTGAAATTCTCCAGTCGAAATCCGAGCACTCAGAGATCCTGAAAATTGGAATCCGGGCTTTTCATAACGCTGTGGTAACGGAAGAAACAGACTTGCAGAAACTTAAAAGGGATATGGAAGAATTTAAGGAAGACTTGCATAAGGTTATGGACTTGCTTTATTCAAAGAAGAAGAACGCCGTATAATTCTGCGCAGAACACATCCGGCGAAGTATAGACACGGCTCGTGCGTTATAATTGAGCCGTTCTTTTCAGTGGCTGTGAACAAAGAAATCTTAAGATTTCAATACCCCAGCGCGTTGCCGACTCCTGTTTTTCAATCGAAATATCCCTTGACGCATAAAAACAGCTCTCCTATACTCCTGGTGCGAAATAACGATGTCCATATTAATTTAATTGGAGGAAAATTATATTTGCAAATATTGGACCCGGCCCAACTAAACATTTTATTATTCAGAATATTTTTTATCAGTCCGTCCCTTATGGCTCTCAGCAGGGTCGAAGACAATGTGTTTGTTGAAGTCAATCACAGGTTTATCCGATTTACGGGTTACTCCCGTGAAGAAATCATGGGACACAGCATTTCGGAACTAAACCTTTTAAGCAGGAAAGATATTGAAATTATCCGTCAATCGCTGGATAGAAAAGACGCTACCTTTAACGAAGAAATCGAATACCGGACTAAATCCGGGGATACGCGGGTGGGCATCTATTCAGGGGAACTAATAGATATCACTGGTGAAAAATTGATTCTCAGTGTTCTTCATGATATTACTGAACGCAGAAACATCCAAAATGCCCTTAAACAAAGAGAGCGTGAACTGACTCAGCAATCGGCGGAACTTGAAGAAGCCAACTCCGCCCTACGGACTTTCTTGAAACGCCTTACGGAAGATCAGAAGAACCTAGAGGCAAGGCTTCAGCAGAACATTGATGAAACAGTGATCCCATATATCAGGGAGTTGCAAAACTATGCCCTGGATGAAAGAGGCAGATGTCATCTGAACATTCTCGAAGCAAACCTAAAAGACATTTTTTCGCCTTTTCTAAACAACATGTCTTCCGACTTCAGAAACTTAACACCTATGGAAATTCAAGTGGCCAATATGGTCAGAGGAGGCATGACGTCAAAAAATATCGCTGATTTGCTGAACATTACCGTAGGAACAGTTAACACACACCGGAACAACATCAGAAAAAAGCTCGGCTTGAAAAAAGGAAAAACCAATCTTCGTTCCTACCTTCTGTCTATGTCATGATATAGATTTTTTCTATATAATTCATGGCATATTATTCTATATTGACTTTCCTCCCCTGAGTATCTAACCTGATATCACGCAACAATAAGATGTTTATATTACCTTTTCTGTCTTTCCCCGGCAGGGGGAAGAAATTGGTCTAAGTGTCCGTGAGTATCAAGGCTATTAATCGGGTTATCCAAGCCCCGATATACGCAGACCTGGAGAAGAAGAACCGTGATCGAAAGTGAAAAACGATTCCAATTCCTTGTCGAAAACAGCAATGACATTATCTATACAATTAATCTCAAGGGATATTTCACCTATGCAAATGTTGCCGCCGAGCGCATCACGGGATGGCCGCAATCGGAAATCACAGGGAAGAATTATCTTTCCCTTGTGCGACCAGATTTCCATGAAAAGATCAGCGCTTTTTATGAAAAGCAATATGATGATCAAATCCGAAATACCTACTTCGAGTACCCTATCATCATTCGTGACGGGACAACCAAATGGATCGGACAAAATGTTCAGTTACTCTTGGTTTATGGGAGAATCACCGGCTTTCAAGCCATTGCCAGGGATATTACCGACTTAAAAAAGCAAGAGGATTCGCTTCGGGAAAGCGAAAAAAAATACCGTTTCCTTGCGGAAAAGATGACGGATATTGTGTGGATTCAGGATATGAATCTGCGGACGGTCTATGTCAGCCCTTCGATCAAGACAATACTTGGATTCACTCCGGAAGAGCGCATGGCGCAGGATGTTCGTGAACAACTGACACCGGAATCGATGTCAGCCGCACTGGACCTTATGGCAAGGGAACTTGCGCTGGAGCAACAGGGCCAGGCAGATCCTGAAAGGACACTCACCATTGAACTGGAATACTACCATAAGGATGGTTCCACCCGCTGGATTGAAAATATCATAAGCGGGATTCGCGATGATCAGGGAGCCCTGACCGGCTTGCACGGAGTATCCAGGGATATCAGCACACGCAAGCAGATGGATAATATGCGGAAGGAAAACGAGGCCTTCTTGAATAATTATTTTGAGAACGCCCCGGACGGTATCTATATGAGCGACATGCAGGGCAATTTCGTTTACGGCAACCGCAGGAGCGAAGAGATAATCGGATACAGCCGTGACGAGATGATCGGCAAAAATTACCTGGAGCTGAATGTTCTGTCCGTAAACAGTGTGAATAAGGCCGTGCGTCTGCTCCAGGCCAACATGGAGGGGAAGTCTACGGGACCGGATGAGCTTGAGCTTGTCAATAAAGACGGGCGACACGTGCCCGTTGAAATCAGCACCTCCGTGTTCGAGCGCGGAGGACAAAAAATAGCACTCGGTTTCGTTCGAGATATTACCGATCGCAAGCGCGCGGAAAGGGACTTGCAAAACGCGAGAGATCAGTTGCTCCAGTCGGAAAAACTCGCTTCCGTGGGTCGCCTGTCCACCGGGGTTGCCCATGAGATACTTAATCCCGTGAATATTATCTCTATGGAATTGCAGATGTTGCTGATGACGGAAAAACTTTCACCCAAGGTGAAGGAAGAATTACAGATATGCATGGATCAGGTAAGCCGTATTGTGACCATTGCTGAAAATCTAAAGCAGTTTTCCCGCGTCTCTGAGAAAAAGATAATTACAGCCGATATCAACGATGTTGTCGCTAATGTTCTGAGTTTATATGCCACGCAGTTGAAAATAGACGGGATAAAAGCGGAGGCGCAATACGAGCCCGATTTGCCTTTAACAGCCATGGACCGAGAAAAGATAGAGCAGGTTATCATGAATCTGATTACAAACGCGGCGGACGCCATGAAGGGTAAAGAGAAAAAGGTGTTGACCATCAGGACGGAGAGGGAGAAGGTATCCAGGAAGAATGGCCAACTGAAAATAATGATTGCCGACACCGGCGTGGGTATCAAAACTGAGAATATGCCGAAAATCTTTGACCCCTTTTTTACCACCAAGGAGCAGGGAAAGGGAACGGGGCTGGGACTTTCCATATCATATGGCATCGTCCATGATCACGATGGCAAGATATGGGCGGAGAACAATAAAGAGGAGGGCGTCTCTTTTTATTTCACGCTTCCCGTTAAAAAGAATACTGGAAAAATCACCGCTGAGACGAAAGGTTAGTTATCTTATGGAACGCATACTCGTTGTTGATGATGAAATACACACCGTAAGACTTCTGAAAGATTTTCTGACATCAAAAGAATATGAAGTATATACCGCCGCAACCGGGCTGGAGGCCATTGACAAGGTAAAAGAAGTGAGACCGCACATTGTGCTGCTCGATATTATCATGCCGGGTATGGGAGGCATCGAGACCCTGAGCGAGATCAAAAGTATAAGTCCTAAAATTGTGGTTATCATGATTACAGCCGTCATCGACGAAGAGTTGGCCAAAAGAGCAATGCAATTGGGCGCGGATGAGTATATTACAAAACCCATTAATTTATGCAGCGTTGAAACGACTGTGATGGTAAAAATGATTCAACTTCTGGGTTGAAAAAATGGGGTGACATGATGTCTGTGAAAAAAATACTTATAATAGACGATGAAGAATATTTTTGCCGTGTTTTGAAAAAATCGCTTGAGTCGGGAAGCAATTTTCATGTTTTAACGGCTACGCGGGGGAAGGATGGTATTTGGCTGGCGAAGACGCAGAAGCCGGATCTTATCCTGCTTGATGTTATGATGCCTGATATGGCTGGTTCCGATGTGGCTGAAATACTATCTGAGTCGCCCATTACTGCGTCCATTCCCATTATATTTGTAACGGCTATAGTCAAACAGAAGGAAGTTAATCAAAGCGGCGGTATTATGGGCGGACAGCGCTTCATTGCCAAACCCATCGTGATCGATGAACTGGTTGAAAAAATAAAAGCTATATAATCCTGGTGAAGTGTCAGACTGAGTCAATGCTCGAATACGTGGTTGCCACTATCGATGTCAAAGAACAAAAACTAAAGCTCTTCCCCGGTAAAATCCAGATCGAGGAATTTGACTACAAATTACGATAAGTTCGTTGAGTGTCAACGATGTCCTGGCACTCAACAATTAAAGCTTATGATGCCGCCCGCTGCTTATGGTTACCATGAAAGATTTTCGTATATTTTACGGGTAATACACCTTTAAACACTAAAGTCAAGATGGTATTGGTAATTACATGCCTGTATACAGGAAGAAGGAAAACTACTACTGCGTCTATCTTGACGGGAAGAAACGCATCTGGGAACCCTTCGGGAAGGGTCCCTCCGCCAGAAAGAAAGCGGAAACTCGTGATCTGGAGATAAAATACCTGAAGGCCAGGGGTAAAAAAAAGGTTCGCCGTGAAAATGAATCCATCACCTTCACCGAACTGGCGCAGCTTTATATCAACAGCCGTTTTGACCTGGCAGATACAACCCTAAACGATATAGGCCGGATCATGGCAAAATATTTTCTGCCGCGAATAGGGGAAACACCCATCAGCCTGATCACAATAGAGGACGCCCTGGAAATCGAAAGCGATATGCTGGAGAAGGGGCTTACCGCCCGGACAATCAACAAAAACTTCCAATATGCGAAACATATCTTCAAATGGGCAGTCTGGTCCTTGGATGGTCAGCTGGCCGATAATCCCTGGAGCCAGCGCATATCTCGCAGGCAGAAAAAGCACCATATAGAAATATTTACAATCCGGGAATATATCAATATTCTGAACGCTGCCGACAAACATCTGAAGTGGGCGCTGGAACTGGAATATTACACCGGCATGCGTCCGGGAAGAACGGAACTCTTCGCCGCCCGGTGGGATCATATCGATTGGAAACAAAATCGCATCAAAATCTATGGCCGGAAAACCGATGAATGGCGCTGGCAATATCTAACACCTGATTTCATGGAACGCCTCCGGCGCCGCTACGAGAGCAGGGAATGTGAACATATTGTCAGTTTCAGAGGGAAACAGATCAAATCGAATCTGTCCAGATCGTGGAAAGCTGCTAAACAAACAGCCGAAATATCAAGGACATTCCGGCTTTATGACATCCGACATTTTTATATCACCTATGCCCTGGCCATGGGAGCTGATATTGCCGAACTGGCCGAGAGAGTTGGAAATTCACCCGAGACAATCATCAAGCATTATCTCCACCTGGCGCGAGAATTACAGAAAAAAGAGGCCCATCAGATACCTGATCTGTTCGCTGAAATTGACCGGATCGAAGCGGAGAAAAACGGGGAGTGTAGAAAAAAGTGTAGAAAGGGGCGCCCCGCACTACGTTTAGTGAAGGGGTAGCTTCTTAATATTTACAGTGGTCTACTCTTGTACAAGTATAGAAAAATCCTCTTTGGCCGCAAAAGCAATACCAACTTTATGCATATTAACAAGCGGCATAACGACTGATCCAAATCCAGAGGATGCGAGTATGTTAGAACATGCTGCACGCAGATAAGGAAATAACAATGCAGGAGCACCAACAGTTACGAACTTTTTTTCAGATTCTTCGTCAAGCCTATCTCCGATTGCAAATAGACCAACGATGCCTGTCTTAAGGGTTAACCATGTTTTTCTTTTCTTATCTTCTTCATTATTATGATTTATCAACTTCATCGTCGAATTAACCCCACAGAGATATACCTTCTGAGATTTGAAAAAAACAGGATTCCTGATGCTTATTTTTTGTTGCCATTCGCAATTTTTATAATTGCAATTAAATTGGACTACTCCAATATCTTGTAAGATAGAGTAATCTATTTTGTCAATCTTGTAAGATAAAAAACTAAACTCTGATTTTATGCCGCTTCCGCCCATAGATAATCTTGATCCTCAATATCCCATTCGCCAGCTTCAGTAATTTGTGCTACACCGTTTAAAATCCAATCACATGTAACTGCCTGATAGCCATCTACAATGTGTTGATTCATTAGTTCCGTTGAAATATTGGAATAAGCTAGAGATTCACCTGATGGCTGAATGTAGGTTCCAAATATTGTTTGATAATACTCAACCACTTCTCTTTGCATAAAAATCCCATCTCCTTCGTAATAGTGCTCAGCGAAGGGTGGGATATAGCGAACTCCATTCTCGGTATCAATCAATCCCTTAGTGTTTGACAATATTTCTGTTAAGGGATCATCGTAATAGCTAGCAAGATTATCCCTAAATTCTTTTTCATCCAGTGACTCTAAATTATCGAATACGGTCTGAATGAGTTCTCTCAAATTGTTGCTCATGTCTTACCCTCGACGCATTCCTTTTTAATTATACAACTATTAGACACAGCGATTATGGCAGTCGGATACCCCAATATCCTAGTTTTATATCTGGGACAATATTCTTCTCTAGGAGGAGGCACTTTCATTAAAAACAATTTGAATTTAAACCCGCGTCTTTTCTCAATTTCCCTTATAAAATATGTATACAGAGCATATATTTGTTTGTTACTATATTGATCGGTATTCTTTGCTTCAGATAGCCTTGCAAGCCTATCCTTAATGTCATCCCTATCTAGATCAATCAATTCATCATCATTGCAGCATAATTTGGCAATTATTATAGCGCATTCTGGAGAATCTTCATCGTAGCGATTATTATCAGCGCAATATTTATACCAACCAACAGCTAGGTCATACCAATAATAACTTTCTCGCCAGAAATATGCTCCTTTCAAAAATCGCCCGCCAGTTAATCGAAACCTACCCGACATAATTTTTGCTGCGATCTCCTTCGTCGTGCCATGTGAACCTTTTAAGTTTATCATGGAAATTAAGCTACGCCCAAATATATCGGTCTTTGATAAAACTAACTTTGACGCTCATCATACAAAATAATTACAGGAATGTAAATAGTTATTTAATGAACAGAATCGAAACGGAGAAAAACAAAAAGTGTAGAAATAAGTGTAGAAAGGGGCGCCCCGCACTACGTTTAGTGAAGGGCTAACCCCTTGATATTACTGGTGGGTCAGGACAGAATCGAACTGTCGACACCGGGATTTTCAGTCCCGTGCTCTACCGACTGAGCTACCGACCCACTCTTTGTTTGTGTCGAGGGAATCTTTATCCAATCTCTTTTCGTTTGTCAAGTATTTTTGATATATGTTCCATATTAGCTTTTCTTTCTTCTTCCACGCACCATTGCGATCGGTTTTTATGAGACGATGCAAGGGTTGATGAACTGTCAAGGGTGGGGCCCAAAGATATTCCTCCTTCCCGCCATGGCTTTGCTGCCTGACGTGATTCCTCTGTTTTTACCACACATGTTCCGGCAATCATATCGTGCCATCCCATTTTTTCCCTGTTAAAGGCTATCCATATAAATCCGAGATACAGAAATATTTTGGAGATCAGATATCCCACCCATCTAAGAAATGCTATTCCCAGCGTCATGGGTTCCCCTCTTTTTTGAATGACCTTAAGTCCGAGTATTTTCTTCCCCGGAGTCTGTCCCGTCGTGCCGTGGAAATAGGTGAAATAAACCATGTCGAGAATGATCGTAATGCCATAAAAGGACCACAACAAACTGTTAGGGAGTATAGACGATAGATCGGTCAGGTCATAATCCGGTACCACTACTTTTGCTCCAATATAGCAGATGGTGATTGAAATGAGTTGGAGGATGACTTTGTCAATTGAAAAGGCTATACCCCTTCGCCAGAAACCGCCGTAATAACTGTAAGTCATTTTTCAAATGCCCCCTTTACCATACCACCTGCTAAAAAAGCTCTTCTTGCCGATCCTTCAATTTCTAGTTACATTAGATTACAATTCTCCGGATTATAGACGCAATAATTCCTTGATAGTATCAATGTTCTGCTTTTCCCTTCTTAAACACGTAAGAGACCCATTCTTCCTCGCTCTTGATATCGTTGAGTATTACGCCTTCAGACTGGAAAAGCTTCTCTACGTTTTTTGCATCTCGATCTATGATACCTGAAGCTACCAGATATCCGCCCGGTTTCATGAGGGTTATGATGGTGGACTGGAGATTTATAAGCGTAGAGGCGGTCAGGTTGGCAATGATCAACTCAAATATGCCTTCGCACATGGATGCATCGCGATTAATGATGTCTATACTGTTTTCAACACCGTTGATCAAGGCGTTTGTACCGGCAATCTCAACGGCCTTGGGATCGAGATCCACGGCAGCCACACTTTTGGCTCCCATTTTTGCTGCGCATATTGCGAGGATTCCTGTGCCTGTTCCAATATCGAGGACATTCCACTGGTCAAAATTCCGGTTCTTCAGGGCAATATCTTCAATCGCTATGATGCATAATCTCGTGGACGGGTGTTGCCCCGTTCCGAAGGCCATTCCGGGGTCTATATCTATAACAATGTCTCTGCTCGTCGGGGAGTATCTTTCCCATGTAGGCTTTATGATGATATTCCTTCCTATCTTGAGAGGCTTGAAGTATTTTTTCCATTGCTCGCCCCAGTCAGGGTCGACAATTTTCTTCTGCGTAAAAGATGGGGTTTTCAGATCCGGGAAGAGATCGGAAAGATTTTTTATATAGGTATTGAGTGAAGCTATTTTATTTTTCGTTTCTCTGTTCAATGGAAGATAGGCCTTTATTTCCTCTGCGACGTCGGCTGCTAAGGTGTCATTGAATCCGCTTTCTTCTGGTTCTTCCTGAGATACTCCCTGTGTGCCCAGTTCTTCCATGAAATTGGATAGCGCGTCACATAGTTCAACGGGTGCAGAAAGGGTAATCTCTACCCACTTTTCTTTTGTTTCGAGCATGGTTTGCCTCCTATTTGGGAAGGTTTGTTGTACAGTTAATTACCATGGAAAGAAACATCAAATATATAAAAGATTGTATAACCTCTTTTAGTTGAGATTTCAAGTAACTTGAACTTTTGAGGACTTCATGATACTTATTATTACCTCAATCTTATTGAATGGTGGAGTAGATGAAATTTTATCCTGTGCACCTTAATGTTTCTGGAATGAGGTGCGTTGTTGTAGGTGGAGGAGAGGTCGCCGAGAGAAAGGTAGTGAGGCTTCTCGAGTGTGATGCTGATGTTGTCCTTGTGGGAAAGACCATTACTCGAAATCTGGAAGCTATAAAAAGAGAGGGCAGGATAGCTCACATTCCCGACGATTATCGAAGTGATTACATAGAAGATGCCTTTCTCGTCATTGGGGCCACCGACCGGGATGAAATAAATGAAAAGATCTATTTGGATTCTAAAGAGCGAAACATACTGGTAAATATAGTAGATGATCCTGAAAGATGTCAATTTATAGTACCTTCTCAGCTTCGTAGAGGGGATCTTTTGATATCGATATCTACAGGGGGGAAAAGCCCGGCCCTGGCGAGGAGATTGAGGGAAAATCTGGAAGTTGAGTACGGCAGCGAATATCAAATACTTCTCGATATAATGGGCGGGCTTAGGGGTAAAATTATAGCAAGGGGAGCATCGTCAAAGGTTAACAAGAATATCTTTGAATCTATACTGGATACCGATATACTGCGGTATATCAGGGAAGGCGACTGGAATCGTGTAAGAGAGACTGTAAGGGATCTTACAGGTGAGGATATAGGTAGCATTAAATGAATATACTCCTATTTGGAATTGCGCTCTTTTTGTATTTCTTGAGCACGGTTGGGTATATCGTCTCACTCCTGATAAGAAAAGTTTTATTAGCCAAGGTATCCACCTGGATACTCTTTTTGGCCTTTTTCATCCATTCGACTTATATTGTTTTTAGATGGGCAGAGACGGGATATGGCCCTGTTGCCAATACCTATGAATCGCTTTCCTTCGTGGCCTGGTCGATTTCTGGTGTCTATCTGGCCTTTCAGTTGAGTACAAAGACGAGGGTGCTCGGTGCCTTCGTGTCTCCGCTGGTCTTTATTCTTGCAATCGGGGCATCAGGAAAACTCATGGGAAATGTTTCGATGCCCGAGATATTGAAGGGTTCCTGGGCAGTGGTTCACATTATGTTGTCTCTGACAGGGGAGGCGCTTTTTGCCCTGGCCTTTCTTGCAGGCCTTATGTATCTTCTCCAGGACAGTCTGATACGCAAAAAGAATGTTCACAGTTTCAGCAGGATACTCCCATCTCTCAGGGACCTTGATAGAATAAATCATATCTCTATTCTCTGGGGCTTTTTCCTTCTCACTTTTGGTATCATTGCGGGATCCACATGGGCCAGGGTGGTTTGGGGAAGCCACTGGCAGTGGGACCCCAAGCAGATATCAACATTGGCGGCATGGCTTATTTATGCCCTCCTGGTGCATCAGCGAATTGCTATAGGATGGAAGGGCAGAAAGGCTGCCGTCCTGTCGATTATCGCCTTTGTTATTCTACTTTTCACCTTCGTAGGTGTTAATGTCTTTTTTGTAACATTGCACAGTTTTATGTAGGAAAATGAATATAATCCTTATAGGAATGAATCATAGAACGGCTCCCGTAGAGATAAGGGAGAGACTTTACATTGTCTGCAGCGATGAAAAGGAGACCTTCAGAAGGCTTAAGGATACTCCAACGTTAAAGGAGGCATTGTACCTTGTCACATGCAACCGCGTAGAGGTGATGGCAAATGTAGAAGATGGTAAAGTCGCCCTTGAAACATTGAAAGATTTTATCTTTTCCCATGTCAATCTTAACAGAGAGGAAATGGAAAAATGCCTTTATACCTATCACGGAGACGATGCGGTGAGGCACCTTTTCAGGGTTGCCTCAAGCATAGATTCAATGGTCATGGGAGAGCCACAGATACTCGGTCAGGTTAAGGATGCCTATCGACGGTGCGTGGAAAATAAGGCATCAGGGATCATCTTTAACAGGTTGCTTCACCATGCCTTCAGAGTTGCCAAAAGGGTGAGAACGGAGACGGGAATCGCAAGTAATGCCGTATCAATAAGCTTTACGGCAGTTCAGCTTGCCAAGAAGATATTCGGTGATCTTAAGGGCAAGTCCATTCTCCTTATCGGCGCTGGAGAGATGGCGGAGCTTGCGGCACGGCATCTCATCAACAATGGGGTTGGTAAGATTATATTTTTGAATAGAACCCATGAACGCGCCGTAAAACTGGCTCAGGAGTTTCATGGTACGGCCTATGATATTGATCTCCTTGGCGAAAAATTGCAGGAAGTTGATATAGTTATAAGTTCCACCGGTTCTCCCGGCTATATGATCAGCTCCGATATGATTGCTACGGCATTGAGGAGACGAAAGAACAGGTTGATGTTCCTCATCGATATTGCAGTTCCCAGGGATATCGATCCTGATGCGGGAAAAATTGATAATGCCTATCTATATAATATAGACAATCTTCAGGATATAGTAGATGAAAATGTCAATGAACGAATTAAACATGCTGAAAAGGCGGAACTTATCATCAGGGAAGAGGTAACAAATTTTTTTAGGTGGCTTAACAGCCTTGAAGTGGTGCCGACTATTGTAGCCTTGAGGAGTAAGATCGATACGATAATAGAGGGAGAGATGACAAAGGCTAACTCGTGGATGAAGGGTCTCGAGAAGGAAAAGAGAGAGAATGTAGGTGTCCTAGTCTCTTCCATTGTAAATAAGATACTCCACGACCCGATTGTCGGCTTGAAAGAAGAGGGTGAAAATGGGGGGGCAGATCCCTATGTTGCCGCCGTTGGAAAGTTGTTCAAACTAAAGGAAGAGGATTAACCTTGAGAGTAGACGTACTGAGAATTGGAACCAGAGGAAGCCGTCTCGCTCTGAGACAGACAGAAATGATCGCCAACAGGATAAAAGACAGATATCCCAAACTCTCCATAGAGATAGTACCGATCAAGACACAGGGAGACAGAATGCAGAATATATCCCTGGTAAAGATAGGTGGCAAGGGCGTCTTTGTAAAGGAGATAGAAGAGGCACTGCTAAGCGGTGATATTCACTGCGCGGTGCACAGCATGAAGGATGTTCCTACGGAAATCCCTGACGGCCTCAATATACAAATCATCGCGCAGCGTGAAGATCCCAGAGATGTCCTCATTTCCAGGGATAATAAAAAACTGGAATCCCTTCCCAGAGGGGCGAGGATAGGGACCGGATCACTGAGAAGGGGTATGCAGCTTCTGAATTGCTTGCCCGACTGCGAAATAGTGGCAATTCGCGGAAATCTCGATACGAGGATAAAAAAGATATCTACCGAAGAATTGGATGGAGTAATCTTGGCGGCTGCCGGGTTAAAAAGAATGGGATGGCATGATCGAGTAAGCCAATACATACCGGTGGAATTGATGATACCGGCGGCGGGGCAGGGTGCAGTCGGTGTAGAAACAAGAGAGGAAGATAACGATGTCGGGGAGCTCCTGGCCTTTATAAATCATGAAGATACGATGACAGAGGTTTCGAGCGAAAGAGCCTTTTTGCAGCATCTGGGCGGCGGTTGTCAGGTACCCATTGCCGCTTTTGCCAGGAAGACAGGAGAATTTCTGATATTGAAGGGTGTCGTTGGGACTATCGACGGCAGGAGGATGATTTTCGACGAGGTGAAGGGGTCTTGTGACGACTGGAAGGAATTAGGAAAGAGCATGGCAGAAAATATCCTTTCCAAAGGTGGTCGCGCCATACTTGCCGAAGTATATAAGGATATATGAAGATGAAAAATAGGGGTAAAGTCTATATTGTCGGGTCGGGTCCGGGTGATCCCGGGCTTATCACTGTTCGTGGTGTTCAGTGTATCCGGCGTTCCGACGTCATCGTATATGACTACCTTATGGGGCAGGAGATCCTGCGCTATGCCAGTGCCGATGCAAGGCTGATTTATGTGGGCAAAAAGGGTGGAGAGCATACCATGAGCCAGGAGCGGATCAATCAGATTCTTGTGGATGAGGCAAAGGCCGGGAATCGGGTTGCCAGAATAAAAGGGGGAGATCCCTTTGTTTTCGGAAGAGGGGGGGAAGAGGCGCAGGCCCTTCACCTAAATGGAATCCCCTTTGAAATAATACCGGGAGTAACGTCTGCGATAGCGGTCCCGTCCTATGCGGGAATACCGCTGACGCATCGAAACATTACATCCACTGCCGTCTTCGTGACGGGTCATGAAGATCCCACCAAAAAGGAGAGTGATATCGATTGGGAAGCAATTGCATCCATCGGAACAATCGTTTTCCTTATGGGGGTAAAAAATCTTCCCACAATCGTTGCCAAACTTGTAGAGAAGGGGAGGGATCCTGGGACAAAGGTGGCCCTAATAAGATGGGGCACCACTCCCCGCCAGGAGACCCTGACAGGCAGCCTGGACACAATCGTCAAACTCGTTGAAGAACAGGACTTTAAACCGCCGGCCGTCTTTGTCGTGGGCGATGTGGCCGGATTGAGAGGTGAACTGAGCTGGTTCGAGAAAAAACCACTCTTCGGAAAGGGCATAGTCATTACAAGACCGGAGGCGCAGTCGGCTGAATTCGCCGATCTCCTCTATGAAGAGGGAGCCAGGGTTATTCCATTTCCCACCATAAAGATCGTTCCGCCTGAGAGTTTTGATGATCTCGACGGGGCAATAGAACATATCGGTAAATACAATTGGATCGTATTTACCAGTGTCAATGGCGTGGGCTATTTCTTCGACCGACTCTTTTATCTGGGAAAGGACGCACGAAATCTTGCGGGGGTTGGTATTTGTGCCATTGGACCAGCTACATCCCGGGCGGTGGAACGTTATGGAATCCGAGTGGATCTCGTACCCGATAATTATGTGTCCGAATCGGTGGTGACTGCCTTTGAAAAAGTAGGAATAGCCGGTAAACGTATTCTCATTCCCAGGGCAGAGATCGCCCGGGACCTAATACCCGAAAGTTTGGCTGAAATGAGTGCACTCTGTGACGTGCTTACTGTCTATCGCACGATATCATCCCGATTGACGAAGGAAGAGTTCAGCAAGATCGCTCAAACGAATACAATAGATGTAATTACCTTTACAAGTCCCTCTACAGTGAATAATTTTATTAATATAGTGGGCAAAGACAATATCCCCCCAGACACCAGAATCGCCTGCATAGGGCCGGTGACCAAAATTGCTGCGGAAGAGGCGGGGCTTACAGTCCACATCGTGGCGGAATCCTATACCACGGAAGGAGTGGTACATGCCATGATAGACTACTTCCAAAAGGATGCAAAGTGATAGGAATTTCGAAGTTATACTGCGGAGCCGTGGAACCTTCCGATGTTATACGATATGGAGGCCATTCGGGGAAACTCCCTTCACACCTGCTCCAGTTTTCAAAGGACAAAAAACCCGTTGTCGTCTGGAACTCTACCCGGCGCTGCAACCTGAGATGCGTACATTGCTATTCCAGTTCTCAGAATGTAAAGTATGCCGATGAATTGAATACCGAGCAGGGCAAAGGGCTGATTGATGATCTTGCTTCCTTCGGCTCACCGGTTCTCCTCGTATCGGGCGGCGAGCCCCTTATGAGGGAAGACCTCCCCCAGCTCCTTCAACACGCCATTGACAGGGGAATGCGCGCAGTCATATCGACGAACGGGACGATGATAACAAAAGAAAAAGCTCGTGTTTTCGGAAAGATCGGTCTTTCATACGTGGGGGTCAGTCTTGACGGGATGCAAAAGATCCACGACCAATTCAGGGGTGTAGAGGGCGCTTTTGACAAAGCCATGCAGGGTATACGATATTGTCTCGATGCGGGCATAAAGGTGGGCATCCGTTTTACAATAACAAAAAAAAATCAGGGTGAAATTCCGGACATTTTCAACCTCATAGAGAAAGTGGGAATACCCCGTGTCTGTTTCTATCATCTCGTCTATTCCGGAAGGGGCTCTGAACTCGTCGATGAAGACCTTTCCCACGATGAAACAAGACAGGTGGTGGATCTCATAATGGACAGGACGAGAGATCTATTTGACAAAGGTATGAATCCGGAGGTCCTTACCGTGGACAATCATGCAGATGGACCTTACCTCTATCTGCGACTAAAGAGAGAAGACCCCGATCGTGCCCGGGAGGTCATGAAGCTTTTGAAAATGAACGAGGGGAACAATTCGGGGCGCGGCATAGGCTGTGTGAGCTGGGATGGAGAGGTGTACGCCGATCAATTCTGGCGACATCACTCCTTCGGCAATGTCCTGACACGCCCCTTCAGTGAGATATGGCAGGACAGATCGAATGAACTGATGGCCAAATTGAAGGAGAAAAATGTGCATGTCACAGGAAGGTGTGCCGAATGCCGGTGGCTCGATGTGTGCGGAGGTAACTTCAGGGCACGGGCGGAAGCGGTGACAGGCGATATCTGGTCACCTGATCCCGCCTGCTATCTCACCGATGAGGAGATCAAAAAGTAGAATAAGGAGGAAGCCATGCAATATCCGGATTATCGTCCCAGAAGATTGAGGAAAAATGCAAATCTGCGAAGGCTGGTGAGGGAAACGCAGCTTTCTATCGATGATCTTGTCTATCCCCTCTTTGTGACAGTCGGCAAAAAAGTCAAGAAACCCATCGTATCCATGCCGGGCAATTTTCAGTTGTCCGTGGACTATCTGGTGGAAGAGGTAAAAAAGACGAAAGATCTCGGTATTCCGGCGGTCCTCCTCTTCGGTATCCCCGACAAGAAGGATGAGATGGCAACGGGTGCCTTTGCGAAGCATGGGATCATTCAGAGAGCGATCAGAGAGATCAAGGACAAGGTGCCAGATATTCTTGTGATCACTGACGTATGTCTCTGTGAGTACACAAGTCACGGCCACTGCGGTATGCTGGATGGAGAAAAAGTGGACAATGATACGACGATAGAGGTTTTGGCCGAGACGGCACTGTCTCATGCAGAGGCGGGTGCCGATGTGGTTGCGCCATCGGCCATGATGGACGGTCAGATATTTGCCATACGGGACGCACTCGACGAAAAGGGATTTGAGGATATTCCCATTATGGCCTATGCCGCCAAATATGCATCCGCTTTCTACGGGCCTTTCCGTGATGCCGCCGAGAGCACGCCACAGTTCGGAGACAGGAAGACCTATCAGATGGATCCCGCCAACGGAGACGAAGCTATACGGGAGATCACCCTCGATGTAGGTGAGGGGGCGGATATTATCATGGTAAAGCCGGCGCTGTCCTATCTCGATATAATACGAAGGGCGCGCGAGGAATTTGACCTTCCCGTGGCCGCCTACAGTGTGAGTGGTGAATTTTCCATGATAAAGGCAGCGGCGAATATGGGCTGGCTCAACGAAGAACAGACCATTATGGAGGTCACGACTTCGATCAAGAGGGCTGGGGCGGATATCATTATTACCTATTTTGCCTGCGATATCGCGAAGATAATTGGGTGAGGTCTTTATAGTGACAGACAAAAGGTACAACCCGTTGATTCTGCCGCACACGCTACGCATGATTGCCTGGGAGATTACAAGGCGCTGTAATCTTGCCTGCCTTCACTGCCGCGCCTCTGCCGAAAAAGGTCCCTACGAGGGGGAATTTTCAACGGAGCAATGCCTGGGACTTCTCGATGAAATTGCCAGATTCAGCAAACCCGTGGTGATTCTCACAGGCGGCGAACCCTATCTTCGCGAGGATATCTTCGATATAGCGAGATACGGCGATGATAAGGGGCTGCGCATGGTGCTGGCCACTAACGGTACGATTGTTACCGATGAAATTGCCGGGAAAACCCGCAAGGCGGGCATAAAGAGGATCAGCATCAGCCTCGACGGCGCCGATGCGAAAAGCCACGACAGTTTCAGAGGAGTCTCCGGAGCCTTTGAAGGCGCCCTCTCAGGAATAGAGGCATTCAAAAGGGCAGGTGTGGAATTTCAGATCAACACCACCATAACAAGCAGCAACGTGGATCATATTGAAGAGATTTATGAACTCACAAAAAGACTGGGTGCCGTAGCTCATCACATTTTCCTCCTCGTTCCCACAGGTCGGGGAAAGGAACTTGCCGATCAGGAGATCTCACCCCTCGAGTATGAGAAGACACTGAACTGGTTTTATGAGGAGAGCCTTTCCTGCCCAATCCAACTCAAGGCAACCTGCGCCCCTCACTATTACCGGATACACAAACAGCGAGAGAAAGAGCGCAAGACCACAGAGAAGCAAGAAATGGGACCGCTTCATTCGATGACCAGAGGATGTATGGGAGGGAGTTCCTTCTGTTTTATTTCTCATACGGGACAGGTGCAACCATGTGGTTTTCTCGAGATAGACTGCGGTCAGCTTACGGAAAAGGGGATCGAGGATATATGGGAACATTCACCGATATTCACCGATCTCAGAAATCTTGGGAAATACAAGGGAAAATGCGGAAGATGCCCCTTCATACGGGTCTGCGGCGGGTGCCGTGCCCGTGCCTATGAAATGACGGGAGACTATCTTGCAGGAGAGCCATTTTGCATCTATGAGCCATGAAAAAGAGTCTTTCATGTTGAATGCTTAATGTTTAATTCAGAAAAAATCAGTCAATTAAACATCAAACATTAAAAATTGAGCATTATTTCCAAGAAGGATCACTATGGACAAGACGGACAGAAAGATACTGAACATCATACAGACAGAATTTCCCGTAGAGAAGGAACCCTTTAAGTCTCTGGGAAAGGCCATAGGGATCAGTGAGGATGAAGCCCTGGATCGAGTAAAAAGACTCAAGGAACGAGGAATTATACGCAGGATAGGCGCTGTGTTCGATACAAAAAAGATGGGATTTGCAAGCACCCTCTGCGCCGCCAGAGTGCCCGAGGAAAAAATAAAGGAATTTGTTGATACAGTCAACTTCTACAGTGGCGTAACACACAACTACCAGAGGTCTCATGATTATAACATCTGGTTTACCTTCATCGCTTCTTCGGAAGATGAGATTGAGCAATCACTCGGAGAAATCAGTAAAAAGACGGGAATAGACGACATACTCAACATGCCTGTAAGACGCAAGTTCAAGATAGATGCCAGCTTCGATCTCTAAGTGCCGAGCAATTGCCCTGATATCTATCTTTACCTGAGAGGACTTTCGTGGTACCTTCGACTTAAGATGTTTTGTACTTTCTTAAGTTCATAGAATCGTAGCATAAACAACTTTATCACAAAGTAATCGATTTTTTCATGTCATTGCAATATGATAAAGTCGTTGTACCAGTTACATACGCAATCAACAACGGGAGGAAAGAGTTATGAAGAAAATCCTATCAATTTTTGCCGTCATCGTTCTCGCGTCTTTTCTGTTAGCTGGTTGTCAAACAGCACAAAAAATGCAGCAGTCGGTTACGGACACAACCAAGGAAGTGACCGAGAAAATGACCTCCAGGGTAAAGATCTTCCTCTATGACATTGACGAAAAACTGTATGGGCAGGTGCCTGAGGAAAACAGAGAAGGCATAGAGGAGACCGAAAAGACACTCATGGAGGAGAATGAAAAGCTCAAACTTGCCGAGCTGAAAGTGAAAAAGGCTGGACTCTGGGAGGACTACTATTCCTATGAAATTGATGTCGCCAAAAAGAATCGCGACATAGCTCAGGTCGAACTGAACCGACTTAAATGGGAGGCTATCGAAAAATCGAATCTCGGTAAAAAAGATGAAAACCTGGAAAATATTGCCAATCTGAAAGAGAAAAAGATAGAGCTGACTGGCGATATCAAGAATCTCCAGGGTGAAATGAAGGCGGTCAAATCTAAGATAGATTCCCTGGACAGAGAAATTGATTTCCTGGAAGAGAGAACAGGGAAAAAGTAGAGGACAAGGTTTTGATATCGGAGAATGTAAAACACCAAAAGAGCGGATGTTGTTGCTATGCGTAACATCTGCAAGCTTATGTTAGATGTATAACAATGTCTGATTTAAATGACCCAAGAGTGCTATTTGCTGCCGAGAGGACATTACTGGCCTGGAATCGGACGAGTCTGTCGCTGATGGCGTTCGGTTTTGTGATTGAACGCTTTGGACTTTTTCTCCAGATATATGGGAGAGAAGAACTCACTCTGTTCCAGCGTCATATCTCCTTCGTTGTAGGGGTGGCATTCATCATCCTTGGGGCGTTCCTCGCCATGTATTCCATTATTCAATACAGAAGGGTATTAAAAACACTGAAGCCTGTTGAGATTCCGCTGGACTACAATGTTCGCATGGGTGTTCTTGCTAACGGGATAATAGGTTTGCTGGGCGTTCTGTTAAGTGTATTTTTGTCTATCGGATTTCTGTAGTCTCTAGGGATGTTGGGCGGAGATTTGCTTGCCGGCACTCTGCAGCGATGTATATGAACCCAACGGCGAATACATCTCCCGCAACTTGTTACGGGTAGCTTCAATCAATATTGCCAGAAGGGAAAGGGAGAGAGTAGAAAGAATGTTTAATATCGGTCTTATCGGAACTGGAAACATAGCGAATAACAGACTTGCACCGGCCGTGGCAGGTGCTCCTGGTGCACAGCTCTGGAGCGTCTTGAGCCGAGACTCGTCGCGAGCTGACCAATTTGCCGAGAGGCATAATGCGCAATCTCCGCAACCGGTATTTACGAATCTTGAGGAAATGCTCTCCGACACCGATCTCCATGGAGTCATCATTGCGACGCCTGATAAGCTCCACGCCGAACAGACAATTATGTCGCTTCAGGCTGGCAAGCATGTGCTTGTCGAAAAACCGATGTCTGTAGATGTCGAGTCGGCATCGGCTATGGTACAGGCAGCCCGGGAGGCCGGCAGGTGTCTTGCGGTTGCCTATCACCTGAGATGGCACAATGGTCATCGGCGAATGCGAGAGGAAATTTTGAGAGGGGATATTGGCAGGCTTCTTCATATGAGAGTTCTATGGACCTTGAAGGCGCCGAGTGGAGATAACTGGCGTGCCTCTTCCAATGTCGGCCAATGGTGGAGTATGGCGGCGGTTGGAACGCACTGCCTGGATCTGATTCGCTGGTTTATGTGTGATGCCTGTGGACAGATCGAATCTGTAAAATCAACGATATCCTCAACAGTGTGGAATCAACCCCATGATGAAACGGCCCTGATTTCCCTTAAATTCGAATCGGGTGCCACGGCAGAAATGTGTTCATCTGTACTCTTTGAAGCACCGCATCGTGTCGAAATATACGGCGATAGAGGATATGTTATATGTGAGGGTACGCTGGGAGCAGAAGGTTCCGGAACAATCACTACACATTCCGGCAGGGTGGAGTTTCCTGTCTCTGATCCATTTACGGGAGAGGTTATAAATTTTGTTGAGTCTGCATCAAAAGGTATTCCTCCGGAAGTGGACGCAGAAGAAGGCCTCCGCAATGTCGAACTTCTGACAATGGCGGCTCGCGAGAGCGGACTGCCGTACTATGCCAAATGATATAATACAACTGATCCTACTCCCACTGCATTGGAGCAAGGCTCAAAATAAACAGTCACCCACTGCACGGCAGCAAGCCTCACCAAATTCGGTGGTATACATGTTATCCTTGTATTTCTCACTGCAAAGATTCTGACAATCCCCAGGGTGGCAAACTTCGCAGCCATGGGGAAAGTCAAAACATCTTCCCATACGAATGGTCCCAACCTCATGTAAAGTACTATCCCCGCGATACGTCATGCAGGGACAATGAGTATCCGGACAGTCATCGATGTAGAGGCTGACTTTGCTGAATGACGCCGGAAGCGAAGCGTCCTGTCTTGCAAAATGATAGGCCAGCCCGTCCCCGGTGTAGTTCTTCAGTGGCTTGACGGTATAAGAAAGAACGGCAGTTTCTTTATCGTAGGCGGGGGAAAGCAGTTGCGCGATAAGGGTATCCTCGGCTTCGTTCGCATCATACAGAACAATTGCAGCGTTGGGTGGAATATCCGGACCCCAATCGAATTTATCGATGAAATCTTTCATGTCAACGTTCCCGGCGATGGTCGCTGGACGGTCGGAGAAATAGATAGTGAAGGGCACCACACCTTTCAGCTCAAGCCGGTAACTGCCATCGGCTTGGGGCTCCAAAGTTCCACTGGCAGCCTCCTGAACGAACATGTAGTTCACTTTGCCTGTTTGAGATTGATCCGGAGATCTGACTTCCGATCCCAGTGTTGCCCCATAAGCGAAGCTCCCTGTGATAAAAAATACAACGACCATTACAGAAATCTTTTTCATGACATAACCCCCCGATAAATCATTGCTGCATTTACGATCCGTTATTCACCCACTCCTTCAATTCTTTCCACACGTTGAAGAAAGGCAATTCCTTTGCTCCTCACGTAAGTCTTTTCTGTAGTCTGGGGATTCTTTACACAAATGCACGTCACAATCAACATAGCTGATTGGAATAAATGAGCCACCCCACTGGATGATGAAGTGGTTCGGAGTGTATCCCCCGAAAGAGTCAAAACCATTTATCTTCTTAAAATGTAAACCGATGTCGCCTCTGTCCAATCTGTAGGTTCGATCTGATTAAGGCGTCGTACAAGATCGCTGATCATACCGGTGGACTTTGCATCATAAACCTGAAAGATACCTTCCCGGAAACCAAGGGGGAGTAATTCTTCCTTCTGCAGGGTAGCAATGATTTTTATCCTTTCCTCAGCAGAAACTTCTTTGAAGTTTGGCAAGAACATGGCTTTTAAATGAATACTGCTCTCTGCCGGAGGAAACTGGTAAGGTTCCCCCGCTTTGGTAAAATTGTCAGGCGTAGTGGTATTGGGGAAAAGGAGCGTTACAGAGCCGTCGGCAGCAATAGAAAAGATATAGACATAAGAATCTTTGCTCACCTGATAGAATACTTGAACCTCATCGCCTTCTTTCAGGTTCGTTTTGGAAAGATGTATTTTGGCGGAGAGTCCTTCCCCCTTCTCGGGATAAACCGGCTCAACAAGGGCTCTAATTGTTACCTTGTAAAGATTTCTTTCTTTTGCATCCCAATTGGAGGAGATGATTTCTTCATTTGCAATTTTGCCTCTGACGGCAGCATAAATCAGATCTTCCACGAGTTGGCTGTTGGAGACCAATGTATGGGATTTTATAAATGTCCCCACTGCCTTTTCTACCGCTTTGTTTTCTGCATCACGTTTGGCTCGGTTTCTTACCTCCTTCGGCGTATCCATCTCACCCTGATATGATTCGCCGTCCGCTGTAACCCAAACGGGCTTATCAGCAGAAGCCGTAATAGGGATTAGGAGGAAGGCTATAATAAAAAGTATTTTTTTCATAAAACTCCTTAATTTTTCTTCGGCACAATCAGTTGCGGCGTCTGTTCGTTGTTATATTGTTTCCTTGCTATCCGCTCCACCTGGGGCTTGAGGTAGCCAAACAGGTTGTCCATATCGATGGAACCGTCCGTATTGACGACATCTTCGTTCTTGATACCCTTGAGCATGAAATAAGTGAAAAGCCCGTGACCCTTCTCGTCATATGTCGAGCTGATCTGTTCGCCCGACGAGGCGGACAGAACCGTCATGTTTCCGGGTAGAACCATGGTGCTTTGGAGATTCATCACCAGCGGACGGGCACCTTTTGCAATCACCGATCGGCCGCCTGCTCCGGAAAAGCAGGAATCGAGGGCGACAACAATTTCCTTTGTCTTCAGTTTGCCGAGGGCGTCATACATTCGCTTGAGGGAGTATCCCGTCTGATCGATAAACGACGGGTCCCCATCGTACGGCACCAGATAGGCATCACCCGTCCGTGGATTTGGTGCTCCGTGACCGGAATAGTACACGAATACCGTACTGTCTTTATCAACATTGTTTGCCAGCCACTTTTCAAAATATTTTGCCAGGTCAACATTGGATGCGTGATCGTTCAAGAGTGTAATGACATTCTCTTCAGGGTATCCCATAGCTTTTATGAGATAGTCGGTAACAAGCCGCGCATCCTGCAGTGCAAAGTCGGCTTTGGGTAATTTCTGGCGATAATCTTCAATGCCGATTACTATGGCGTAGGCACTTTGATTTTTCTGGACCTTAAGCAAAGGCGGTTCATCAATGTCGGATTTAACTGCAGGAGATATATCTCGGGGGGGTACGATGGCAGCTAATTCTGATTTGCCTTTTGTAGAGGCAAAAATACGAACTTCCCTGGATGAAGAAATTTCCTTGCAGGTCTCTTTCAGGGCATTTGATGTCGCC